>CALWKR010000079.1 GCA_944381315.1 uncultured Christensenellaceae bacterium | reverse complement strand
CTTGTTCGCATTGGCGAAATATTCTTCGAACACGAACTCTATCGTGCAATCTGCATCTGCGTACCAGCCCGTGAAGTCATAGCCCGGTCTTGTCGGAGTCTCCGCGATTGCGGCGTCCGTAGTGACGTCTACGTCTTGGGTCTCGAATACGTCGTCGCCGTTCATATAGACAAGCTGCACGACTTGCATCTCAAATCCGGCATAGACTGTGATGTCCTGTCTGTCGAGATCGGCGAAGTAGCCGTCAAAGTCGAACGGAGTCTCGCAAGCCTCGTCCGCATACCATCCGACAAACTCATAGCCGTCAAGGCTCGGAACAGCTTCGAGCGGAGCGGTCGTGGCGATGCCCACGTCCTGCGTGCGCCATACCTCGCCTTGGGACATATACGAGATCGTCGTCCTCTCTCTGAACAGCGCCCACACCGTCACGCTGTCCTTGTCGGGATCGGCGAAGTAGGCGTCAAAGTCAAACGGCTGCGTGCCGTCCCGATCGGCGTACCAGCCGACAAAATCGCTGCCTGCAAGCGTGGGAGCGATCGCGCTCGGCTCGGAAGTGCCCTCGCCAACATTCTGCACGTCCCACAATATTTCGCCCGACATATATGTTATCTGGATAGTGCGCTCAAAGCCTGCATAGACTGTCACGTTCTGCTTGTCGGGATCGGCAAAGTAGGCGTCAAAGTCAAACAACTCTGTGCACGCCTCGTCGGCATACCAGCCGATGAACTTGTAGCCCGTCTTGGACGGCTTTTCCGCGATAGCGGCGGAAGTGTCCGCCTCTATGGTCTGGGTGCGCCACAGCGCTCCATCCGAATTGTAGAACACGGAGATCACGACTTCGGAAACCTCAAAGCCGGCATAGACGATGACGCTGCCCTTGTTCTCCAACGCGAAGTAGGCGTCAAAGTCGAACAGCTTGGTGCATGCCTCATCCTCATACCAGCCCGTAAATGTATAGCCCGTCTTGCCGGGAACGGTCGAGATCGGCTCGGAGTCGCTCGGGCCTATCTGCTGCACAAAGAATTGGCTGCCGTCCACGCGGTAGATGATCTGCGGAACGGTCTGCTGTATCTCCTCAAAGCCGGCATAGACGACGACATTCGCCTTGTTGGGGTCGGCGAAATAGGCGACAAAATCAAACGGGATCGTGCAGTCGAGATCCGAAAACCAGCCCGTGAATCGATGGCCGTCCAGCTCCGGAATGCCTGTCAGCGGCGATGTGGTCGTGCTGTCGACCTGTTGAGTCATATAGATGGATCCCCCCTCCGTTATATATGTGATCTGGACTGTCTTGCCGGGGGTCCAAGTGTTATTGTTGTTGTCGTCGGGATCTTCGGTGGTGCACGCCGCAAAGACGAGCGCAAACGCCACAAGCAAGATCAGGATGACTGACAAATGTTTTTTCATGCTCTCTGCTCCTGATATAGGTCTGCTAAAATTTTAACATATGTTGCATATGGCTGTCAACGCGGACAGCCTTGTGTGAAGTTACTATATTGTAAAATATTTGTTAAAGTTGCGTTTTCAGTTATAAAACGGCTTTTGCGCCTCATTTGCGGAATCGGACAGACAATAGGCGCAACATCGCGGATCGATAAAATTGACGAGGTATTCGCTCCAAAACGAACACCTCGTCCGACTGCGCTCTAAGCGCCGACTTGCGTCACTTCTTTTCTTTTGCCGCCGAGCCTGCTCTCATCGCGTTGAGGATGGCGATCACAGCCACGCCGACGTCGCCGAACACCGCCACCCACATATTTGTGATGCCGAACGCGGACAGCACGAGGATGACGAGCTTGACCGCAAGCGCAAAGACTATGTTTTGGATGACGATCGACATCGTCTTCTTGGCGATGCGCTTGGCTGTCGGGATGCCGCGCAGATCGTCTTGCATCAACACGACGTCCGACGCCTCGATCGCCGCGTCGCTTCCGACGCCGCCCATCGCGATGCCTATATCCGATCTCATCAACACGGGCGCGTCATTTATGCCGTCGCCGACAAAGCAGAGCTGATCGCCTTTGGACTTGGCGGCAAGCAATTTTTCTACCTCGCCGACTTTGTCGGACGGCAGCAGCGACGACTTGAACTCGGTCACTCCGACGCGCTTTGCGACGCTCTCGGCGACGCGAGCGTTGTCGCCCGTCAGCATAACGGTGCGGCAGCCCATAGCGTTGAGACTGCCGACGACTTCGGCGGACTCGGGCTTGAGCTCGTCCTCGATGACGATGCTCCCCGCATATGCCCCGTCCTTGGCGACATAGACGACGGTGCCGACGCTGTCGATCGTCTCGCAATCAATGCCGTTGCGACGCATCAGCTTTTCGTTGCCGCACAAGATCGTAGTCTTGCCGTCCGTCGCGACGACGCCCTCGCCTGCGACGTTGGTCAAAGCATAGCCCTCGCTCGGCTCCTTGCCGTATGCCGCGACGATGGAGCGCGCTATCGGGTGGTTGGAGTGCTTTTCCGCGATCGCCGCAAGACGCAGGATCTCGTCGCGGTCTTGCTCGGGAGAGATCGCCGCGACGGCGAAGTTGCCGCGAGTCAGCGTGCCCGTCTTGTCAAAAACGAAGATGTCGGCCTTGTTGAACTTCTCCAAATAGTTGGATCCCTTGACCAAAATGCCGCAGCGCGACGCCGCGCCTATGCCGGCAAAGAAGGACAGCGGAATGGAGATGACGAGCGCGCAGGGGCAGGACACGACAAGGAAGCTGAGCGCGCGGTAGATCCACGTCTGCCAATCGCCGCTCACCGCGCCGCCGACTACCGCGAGCAGCGCCGCCACTACGACCACGGCGGGCGTGTAGTATTTCGCAAACCTGGTGATGAAGTTCTCCGCCTTGGACTTTTGCTCGGACGCGTTTTCGACAAGATCCAAGATCTTGGACACAGTGGAATCGTAGAAGATCTTGCTCACTCTGACTTTGATCTGCGAAGTCATGTTGACGCAGCCGCTGACCACCTCGCTCCCCTCCGCGACGTCGCGCGGCAGAGATTCGCCCGTCAATGCCTTGGTGTCGAGCGACGACGCGCCGTCCGTGACGACGCCGTCAAGGGGCACCTTTTCGCCCGGATTGACGACGATGATCTCGCCCACTTCCACCTCGGACGGATCCACGACGACTTGCTCTCCTCCGCGCAATACGTTGGCGTAGTCGGGACGGATGTCCATCAGCGCCGAGATAGACTTGCGCGACTTGCCCGTCGCGTAGCTCTGGAACCACTCGCCCACTTGATAGAACAGCAGCACGGCGCACGCCTCGTCAAAGCCCTCGATCTCTCTGCCCGTCGCGCCGTTGTAGATCGCGAGCGCGAACGCGCCCAGCGTCGCTATGCACATCAAGAAGTTTTCGTCAAAGACTTGACCGTGAGCGATGTTGCGCGCCGCCTTCCACAACACGTCGTAGCCTATCGCGAGATAGACGGCGAGATAGAGCCCGAACGGCAGCAGCCATCCCCACTTGCCGGGGACGAACGACGCCCAGCCGTCAGTCGCTCTGTCTGTGACGAACAGCACTATGAATGCGGCGAGAGCGACGACTATCCTGACAAGGTTGTTGCGCTCGCGCCGACTTAGAGCGTAGCCTTTCATGCCCTCACCTCACGATGCGGCAGTCCGGCTCCACCTTGCGACAGACCTTGACGACTTGATCCATTATGTCCTCAAAGCGCGCGTCGTCCGCGTCGATCGCCATGCGCTGAGTCATGAAGTTGACGCTGACGGAATTCACTCCGTCCAGCTTGGACACATGGCGCTCCATCTTGGCAGCGCAGTTGGCACAATCGAGATCTTCGAGCCTGAATACCTTTTTCATATTTCCTCCGTGGCCGCAGTAGCGGCAATTCAATTATTTCCTGTTTTCTGTTGAATATTTGGACTATTGAGCAAATATTCAATTGTTGGGGACCAAAAATCGGGCATCGCCCGATCTCAGCGCTCCTCGTTGACGTGAGTGAGCCCGTATTCCATTATCTTGGTGACGTGGTCGTCGTCGAGAGAATACTTGACTTCTTTGCCCTCCTTGGTGCCCTTGACGAGCTTGCCCGCTCTCAAGATGCGGAGTTGGTGGGACACAGCCGACACGCTCATCCCCAACACGTCGGCTATCTCTCCGACGTTGAGATCGCGCAATTGCAGACACCCCAAGATCTTCGCCCTCGTCGGATCGCCGAACATCTTGAACAGATCGGCAAGATCCGCGATCGTGCCGTCCTCGGGCAGCGCGTCTCTTATGTTCTGAATGTAGTCGTTGTTATCCTTTTCCATATCCTCACACTTGAACAATCTCTCAACTGTTCAACTATATTATATTCCGCCGCTCCATGCTTGTCAATGGTTTTTCCGAATTTTTTTTGCAAATTTTTTCCGCCCGAAATCCGCCGCCTTTCACACTCCCCCGTCGCCGCTCTTGTCAAGCATCCGTGACGCGCTTTTTTCGCATTTCTCTGTCAAGCATCCATGACGCGCTTTTGCGTTATTCTCTGTCAAGCATCCATGACGCGCTTTTTCGCAATTCGCTGTCAAGCATCCGTGACACATTTTTTACAAGCAGCGTTGTCAAGATTGTATGTCATACTTTTTGCAAAAGCCTTGTCAAGTATCCGTGACGCACTTTATATATGCACGCTGCCTTTGCAAGTAGTATTGGGTGAGAAATTTTGCGATGATTTTGCGCCGACACTTCAATACGAAAATTAAATAAGCGCACGAGCGGAAACCGCGCTTTTCGCCGTGCGCCCCTTGCGGA
>CALWKR010000078.1 GCA_944381315.1 uncultured Christensenellaceae bacterium | reverse complement strand
ATGTGAAAGCGCCGCCGGGAACGCCAGTGACCGGCGGCAAGGCTCGCGCAAGCGAGATTGCCGCCGTCCGCCAATTGCGCAAGCTCGGCTTTTAGAGCAAAAGCACACAAGGGATCTTATCTGGTCCCTTGTGGGATTTTTTGCGCCCTTTCGCCTTCGCTTGCTTCTATTCCCCTCCCTGCGAGATCGTCCGAGGGACGCTCGTCGTCGGGTATGGCTTTCGTAAGTAGGCTCCTCGCTATTCCGTCGCTACGCTCCTTACGACTCCCGCCGGGAACGCCAGTGACCGGCGGCAAAGTTCGCGAATGTGAAAGCGCCGCCGTCGTTCTCGCCTCAACGCCCTCAATAGATCTTCGGAGACGTAACGAGAACGATCAAAGATATGAAGTAGACAATGATATACACGGCGACTACTACCGTCTCCAAGACCGCCACGACAGCCGCGCCCTTGCCCGCCATCGTCGAGCGTTTGCGGTGCTCGTCGCGCCAGAACAGGCACAGCGCCATCCCGATGACGGGGAAGAAGAAGCCGAGCACGCCCCAGCCTATCGAGGCGTCCTCCTCGACGGGCGGCGCGATCGGCTTTGTGCTCTCGGCTTTGAGCCTGACGCCGCACTTGCGGCAAAACTCGTCGCTGTCATTGACAGGACTTCCGCACTTGTTGCAATACATATGCGTTCCTCCCGATTATTCCCGTCTCAAAGGGATATGATCATGATCGCATATGCGATCATCCACACGACGACGCCGACGATGATCGAGGCGATCATCCCTTTGAGAATCAGCTTGGCTCTCGCCCTTTTGGAGTCGTACCACGCGAGGCACAGTATGATCGCGACGACGGGCGAAACAAAGAATCCGAGCACCGACCACGCGCGCGTTTCTTGTCTGTCGTCGCCCGTCTTGTGCGCGTACTCTCGCTTGTAGTTTCCATAGATGTCGGACGCGCGATAGCTCTCCGGGCGCGGATCGCCGCTCGCGAAGACGTCTTGATCGCCGCGTCCGTCGAGCTTGGCTCCGCACTCATGGCAGAACTTGTCGTCGTCCCTGACTTCTTTGCCGCAAAATCTGCAATACATGGCAGCCTCCCAACTATACAAATATAAACGTCGATATCATGACAACGAGCACAACGAAAAAGACGATCGCTCCCGCTATCGCACCCTTGCCGAGAAGCCGCGCGCGTGCGCGCTTTTCATCATACCAAAGCAGATAGAGCACGAGCGCGATGTGGGGGAAGAAAAATCCCAGCACGCCCCACTTCTTGGACTCGACGATGTCGTCGCCCGTTTCGTGTCTTCGCCTTTGCTCTGCCTCTATCGCGCTAACGCCGCTCGTTCGGTACTGCTCGGGGCGCGCGTCTCCGCTCGAAAAATATTGCCGATCCGCCTGCCCGTACTCTGCCCCGTCGTCGCTCGTTCGGTACTGCTCGGGGCGCGCGTCTTTGCTCGAAAAGATCTGCTCTCGCTCGTCCGTCGGCGCGTCCGCAAACGGATCGGCGGCAACGAAAGCAGCCCCTCCGAGCTTGTCGGCGCAGAGGTCCTCGCCGCACTTGCGGCAAAATTTGTCGTCGTCCGCGCATTCGGCTCCGCATTTTCTACAAAACATATTCCCTCCTTCGAAAGGCTTCTCCCTTCACTTGATATTATACACCCCGACCGCGCGCTTGTCAATAACCGTTTTTTATCCGTAAAAGCGGCAAAAACGCGGCGCCCGAAAGGGAGCCGCGTCGATGATCTCGAATGCTCGTCAATGACGTTGTTGTTCGTGCTGTCTTTATGTTTGTCCGTCCTGCGTCAAAGCTTGACGGGAGCGCCCGTGGCGAGCGACTTCTTTGCCGCAAGTCCGATCGCGACTGCCTGCAAGCCGTCCTCTATCCCGACGGGCACGGGCATGTCCTCGCGTATGCAGCGCACGAACTCGGAGATCTCCTTTACATATGCCTGCATATATCTCTCCAAGAAGAAGTAGAGCGGCTTTTCGGCGGTTACGCCGTCCGCGTCGGAGATGACGGCGCTCGACTTGCAGTCGTTGGAGATCGCGACCTGTCCGAGCGCGCCGAAAGCCTCAGCCCTTTGGTCATAGCCGTAGGTCGCGCGGCGGCAGTTGTCGATGACGGCGAGAGTGCCGCCCTTGAGCTTCATCGTCACGATCGCGGTGTCGATGTCACCCGCTTCGCCGATCGCCTTGTCGACGGTCACTCCGCCGACGGCGTAGACGCTCTCGACCTCGTCGCCCGACAAAAATCTGACCATATCGAAGTCATGGATCGTCATGTCGAGGAAGATGCCTCCGCTGACTTTGATGTAGTCGACGGACGGCGCGCCCGGGTCGCGTGAGCAAATTTTGAGAACGTCGAGATGTCCTATTCTGCCGCTCGAGATCGCGTCGCGCACCGCCTCGAAGTTGTGGTCGAAGCGGCGGTTGAATCCGACTTGGTATTTGAGCTTGCTGCCCTCCAAAGCCTTCTTCACCTGCTCTATCTTGGCGAGGTCGTGATCGACGGGTTTTTCGCAAAAAACGTGTTTGCCCGCTTCGATCGCCTCGATCGAAATTTTGGCGTGGGTGTCGGTAGAAGAGCAGATCAGCACCGCGTCTATCGTCTTGTCGTCCAAGATCTCGCGATAGTCCTTGCACACTTTTTGCGCGCCGAAAGAGCGCACGATCTTCTCCGTCTCGTCGTTCATGAACGGGTCCGCCACACAGGCGACGACCGCGTCTTTGACATATCTTCCTATCGACTCGCAGTGCACCTTGCCGATGCGTCCTGCGCCGATGATGCCCAGTCTTATCATATCATCTCCTCCTCAGATCGTGCCGTCCCACGTCGTGACGTGGGTGGACTTGGCTTCGTGCTCGTCGAACCAATGCGTCGTGACCGTCTTGCTGTCCGTGAAGAACTTGAAGCTGTCCCTTCCGAGGCAGTGCAGATCGCCGAAGAAGGAATTCTTGTGTCCTGTGAACGAGAAGACGCCGACGGGCACCGGGATGCCGACGTTGACGCCGACCATGCCGCCGTCCGTATTGCGGACGAACTCGCGCGCATAGTAGCCGTTCTGCGTATAGATGACGGAGCCGTTGGCGAAGGGATTGGCGTTCATCACCGCGAGCCCTTCCTCAAACGTCTTTACGCGCTTTATGCACAGCACGGGGCCGAAGATCTCGCGCTGACCGACGGTCATCTCGGGGGTGACGCGGTCCAAGATCGTGGGGCCGAGATAGAAGCCGTTCTCAAAGCCCTTGACGACGACGTCTCTGCCGTCGAGCACGAGCTCCGCGCCCTCTTGCAAGCCCTTCTCTATCCAATCGCAGACGCTCTGCTTGTGCTCCTTGCTGTACACGGGGCCGAGCTTGGTCGTCTTGTCATAGGCGGGACCGACTTTGACCTTTTGCGCCAGCTCCTTGATCTTGGCGACGAGCGCGTCGGCAATGCCTTCTTGGGCGACGACGACGGGCAGCGCCATGCATCTCTCGCCGGCACAGCCGTAAGACGCGTTGACGATGCCTGCGGCGGTACGGTCGAGCGCGGCGTCGTTGAGCACGAGCGCGTGGTTCTTTGCCTCGCAGAGGCACTGCACTCTCTTGCCGTACTTCGCGGCAGTCTCATAGATGTATCTGCCCACGGTCGTGGAACCGACAAAGGTGATGCCGACGATCTTGTCGTTTTTGATCAGCTCCTGCGTATCGTTGCGGTCGCAGCTGACGATGTTGAGCACGCCGTCGGGCAGTCCCGCCTCGCGGTAAAGCTCGGCGATGCGCAGCGACGTCATCGGCGTAGCGCCGGCGACTTTGAGCACGATCGCGTTGCCGCACGCGATGCAGACGGGCGCCATCCAGCCCATCGGGATCATCGCAGGGAAGTTGAACGGCGCGATGCCGGCAAAGACGCCCATAGATTCGCGATAGAGCACGGTATCATAGCCGCTCGACGCGTCCATGAGGCTCTCGCCCTGCAACAGCGACGGCATCGAGCAAGCCAGCTCGGTGCCCTCTTTGGCTTTGAGGATATCGCCCTTGCTCTCGTCCCAATTCTTGCCGTGCTCCGTCGCGCACAGCTCCGTCAGCTCGTCCATATGCTCGTCGAGCAGCGCGCGCAGTCTGTACAGCACCTGCACTCTTTTGAGCACCGGCACCCTCGACCACGACTTGTATGCCTCGTGCGCATTGTCGATGACCTTGGCGACCTCGTCCGTCGTACAGCGCGGCATCCTCGCGATCTGCTCGCCCGTCGACGGGTTGAAGACGGGATAGTACTTGTCCGTCTTTGACTGCACGAACTCGTTGTTCGTAAAATAGCCCAATGTCTTGATCTGCATATCTTATCTCCTGTTTCGGGTCAAATGCCCGCCTTTTCTCTGATATAAGCTCGCGCTTTGAGCGCGTATTCGAGCGGATCCGCGATCGCTGGATCCTGCTCCGCCTCGACGACCATCCAGCCGCGATAGACCGCCCTATCCAACTCGCTGAATATGGGCGCGAAGTCTATCGCGCCGTCGCCCGGCACCGTGAACGTCCCCATCCTCACGCCGTCCAAGAAGGACTTGCCCTGCGCCTTGACGGCGGCGACGACGTCGGGCCTGACGTCCTTGAGGTGGACGTGCCGCACTCGCGCCGAATGCCTCTTCAATACCTCGAGGGCGTCCTCTCCGCAATAGGCGAGATGTCCGCTGTCGAACAGAAGTCCGAACGCTTCGGGGTCCGTCATCTCCATCATCCTGTCCACTTCTTCGGCGGTCTGGACGACGGTGCCCATATGGTGATGATAGACGAGCTTGAGCCCCATCCTCTTCGCGATCGCGCCGAGTCTGTTCATCCCGTCGGCGAAAGTCTCCCACTCTCCGTCGGTCATCACATACTTGTTGCCGAACACGGGCACGTCTTTTTTGCCTTGGATGCTGAAGCTCTGCTCGGACGCGCCTATCCTGTCTGCGCCGACTGCGCGCAAGAACTCGCACTGCGCGACAAAGGCGTCCGCGACCTCTTCGAACGGCTGCGTGAGCAAGAAGGACGAGAACCATTGATTGCAGATCCTCAGTCCTCTAAGATCGAGCGCGCGTTTGAGCACGGCGGGATCTTTGGGGTATTTGTTGCCGACTTCGCAGCCGCTGAATCCTGCGAGCGCCATCTCGCTGACGCATTGCGCGAACGTGTTCTCCGCGCCGAGATCGGGCATGTCGTCATTGGTCCACGCGATCGGAGCGATCGCCAATTTCACTTTTTCCGCGTCCATAGTTTTCCCTCAATATTTCCTCGCCTTGGCGAGCATATCTTTCTTGTTTTGCAGCGCCTTTTTCTGCTTTTCGCAGCGCGGAGCCTGACTGACTCCGACGTGCCACCAGCCGCCGTATCCGTGAGTCATCGACTTGGGCGCGACCTTGATGTCTATCAACGTTGAGACTTCCTGTTTTTTCGCGTCGATCAGAGCGGCGCGCAGTTCCTCCGCGCTGTGTACGGTGTACGCCTTGAAGCCGTACGCCCTCGCGCTCATCGCGAAGTCGATGTTGAGGAAGTCGCCGCTGCGTATCGGCTTGTTGCCGTCGCGGTAGCGCAGCTCCGTGCAGAGGCTGTCCACTCCCTGCTCCATCTGCAAGTTGTTTATGCAGCCGAACGACGCGTTGTCGAACAGCAGCACATTGATCTTGACTCTCTCCTGCACCGCGGTGACCATCTCGGTGTGCATCATCAGATAGCTGCCGTCGCCGCACATCGCATAGCATTCCCTGTCGGGGCAAGCGAGCTTGCTGCCGAGACAGCCTGCGATCTCGTAGCCCATGCACGAATAGCCGTATTCCATATTGTAGCTGTCGCGGACGTCGCTCGTCCACATACGCTGCAAGTCGCCGGGCAGCGAGCCTGCCGAGCCTACTATGATCGCGTCGTCGTCGATGAGCTCTCTGATCACGGCGATCGCGGCGGTCTGCGCCATTGCGCCGCCGTGCACCTTGACGAAGTCCTCGACTACGCGCGGCATATGGCTGTCTATCTCGGGCTTGTAGTTGCCGTCGATCTCAATGTTCGCGAGGCGATCGTATTCGGCGGCCCAGCGCGCCTTCGCCTGCTTTGGCTCGTCTTTGTATGCGGCCTTGTAGTCGCCGAGGACGCCGTCCAGCGCCTCGATCGTAGCCCTTGCGTCGCCGACGGCTTTGATCGCGTCCAGCTTGGACGCATGGAAATCGGAAGCGTTGATCGTCACGATCTTGGCTCCGGCAAAGAGCGACTTGGACGCCGTCGTGAAGTCGGTGAAGCGCGTGCCGACGCCGATGATCAGATCGCTGATCGCGGCGATGTCGTTGGCGGCGCTGTTGCCCGTCACGCCGAGCCCGCCCAGGTTGAGCGCGTGCGACGACGGGATCGCCGTCTTGCCCGCCTGCGTCTCGCAGAACGGGATCGCATGCTTTTCGCACAACGCGGCGACTGCGTCGCCCGCCTCGCTGTATCTGACGCCGCCGCCGACGATCAGCAGCGGACGCTTGCTCGCCTTGATCGCGGCAGCGACTTGATCGAGCTGTTCTTTGGGTGCGACGGGACGCACGATCGCAGTGACTTTTTTGTCAAAAAACGACGTCGGAAAGTCATAGACTTCGCCCTGCACGTCCTGCGGCAGCGCTATCGCCACCGCTCCGGTATGCGCCGGATCGAGCAGCACTCTGATCGCGTTGCGCAGCGACGGCATCAGCATCTCGGGACGCGAGATGCGGTCGAAATAGCGCGTCACGGCGCGGAACGCGTCGTTGGTCGTCACCGACGGATCGTATTGATGTTCTATCTGTTGAAGTACGGGATCGGGCTGACGCGTCGCGAACGCGTCTCCTGCGAACAGCAACAACGGGATGTTGTTGGCAGTCGCGGTGCCTGCGGCGGTGACCATATTGGCGGCGCCGGGGCCTATCGAAGAAAAGCACGGCATGATCTTGCGCCTGTTGTTCTGCTTGGCGTACGCGGTCGCCGCCTGAGCCATGCCCTGCTCGTTTTTGCCCTGAAAAACTTTGAGCGAATGCTTTGCCATCGAGAGCGCCTCTCCGACGCCGAGCACGCAGCCGTGCCCGAAGATCGTGAAGACGCCTTCTACGAGCTTGTTCTCTTTGCCGTCCATAGAGACGTATTGCGCGTCCAAAAAGCGCACGATCGCCTCTCCTACTGTGATCCTGAACGTCTTTTCCATAATTTTCCTCTATCTTTTTTGTCGACCTGTATCGACTTATTCTTCCCAATGACGGAAGCGCGGATCGACGATGCGCGTCTTGTCCCACGGATCGCCGGGCAGATGTCTGATCATCCAGCAGCAGTACATCTCATAGCCGGGAGCGGTGACTTGAACATGAGTCTTGCCGCCCGGGAAACAGCCCACGCTGCCGTCCTTGATCGTGTGCGGCTCCATCTCGCCGATGAAGCACGCGCCGAACGCTTCGGGCGCAGGCATCTTGTAATAGTAAACTTCGGGCTGCGGATGCGAGTGCGGCAGATAGCTCCACCATCTGCCCTGACGCGCGATCACCTCGCCGACGACGAGATTGCTGTACGGCGCGTTGGAATGGTCGAACACCGTGTTGACGTCTCTGACGGCGGTGTTCTCCCACAGTCCCTCGCACGACACCGTGCGGATGACGTCCTCCTTGGCATAGAACTTCGCCGCAAACTCGCGGTCGTTGGTCGTCGAGATATAGAGGATCTCGCTGTCCGCGACAGCCTTGACGCTGACTTCGGTGCCCTTGCAGACGTGCAGCGCGACAGGCAGGTCGCGATAGACGTCGCTGCGCGCCGCCGCTCCGTGCGCGCCGCCGCCGCTCATCTCCGCTTCGCCCTCCGTGAGCAGCACGCAGATCTCCTTGTCCTTGTCGCAATAGCTCACGCTCGTGCCGGCATGCAGGCGGACAACTCTGATGTCCATCATCATATCCGCGTTTATGCCTTTCATATCCGTCAAGATCTTGACGCCGTTGTTGTCGAATTTGGGATATCCGAATGCCATAAAAACCTCCTCGGTCAGCCGCGGGCGACCATCTCTCCGTATTGTTTTTTCTTCTCGTCAATGAAGGCGAGCAGCTCTTGCTGCGTCGGCATGAACTCCGAACAGCCGTGCGCCGCGACGAGCATGGACGCGGACGCGGATCCGAGCTCGAGGCAGTCGATGATCTCCTTGCCGTCGAACAGCCCCGACAAGAACGCGCTGCCGTAACCGTCGCCGCCGCCGAAGGACTTGAACGCCTTGACAGGGAAGGGCTTGATCTTGTATCTCTTGCCGTCGCAGGTGTGCGCCTCCGAGCCCTCTTTGCCGTGCTTGATGATGACGATCTTCGCGTTGTGCGCAAACCAGTGCGCCGCGGTCTTTGCGTCGTCCGCGCCGGGCAGCGAGATCGCCTGAGTCAAGTCGTACTCCTCGCGCGAGCCCATGATTATGTCCGCGTGCTCGGCGACCGCGGTATAATAGACCGCGATCTCGTCCGCGCTCTTCCAATTGTATGCGCGATAATCTATATCGAATATGATCCTGACGTCGTTCTTCTCTGCGAGCTGCATCGCTTTGAGGCACGCCTCTCTCGACGGGCTCTGCGCAAGCGCGGTGCCCGAGATCAACAGCGCCTTTGCCGACGCGATATACTCTTCGTCGACGTCGGACGGATCGAGCGACAAGTCCGCGACTCCGTCGCGATACATCAATATGCTGCTCTCGTCGGACGAGAGGATCTCGGTGAATGTCAGCCCCAGCTTTTCGCCGTGCTCCGCCCTCTTGACGTGGGACACGTCTATGCCTTCTTTGGCAAAGAAGTCGGTCACATAGTCGCCGAATCTGTCGTCGGACACTCTCGCGACAAAGCCCACTTTCTTGCCCAGCCGCGCCAGACCGACGGCGACGTTGGCGGGAGAGCCGCCAAGATATTTGCGGTATTCCTTGCTCTCGGCAAGCGTCTTGAAGTAGTCGATCGGGTTGAAGTCGATCGCGATCCTGCCCATCGCTATCAAGTCGTACTTCGCGTCTTTTTTGAATGAAACGTATTGCATTTTCCCTCCGAAAAGCCAAATTATTTTAGGGCGAGATCAAGCGCCCGTGTCGTTATCCTCTGTTTGCCGCTCCGCACAGCGCGATGATGCGCCCGGCTTCGCTCTTGATCCGATCGATCGCGCAAGGCAGATACTTCTTGGGATCGAAGGCATCGGGATGCTCGGCAAGTCCCCTCTTCACTCCTGCCGTAAACGCCTGCCTCAGCTGCGTCGCGAAGTTGATCTTGGAGATGCCTGCGGCGATCGCGCTCTCGATCACCTCGTCCGACAGTCCGCTCGCCCCGTGGAGCACGAGAGGTATGTCCGTCTTGGCGGCGATCTGCGCGATCCTGTCGATCGCGATGTGCGGCGTGCCGCGATAGACGCCGTGCGCGGTGCCGACTCCGATCGCCAAGCTGTCCGCGCCCGTCCTCTCGACAAACTCCGCCGCCTCGTCGGGATCGGTGTATTCTATCTTGCCCTCTGTCTCTTCTTTGCCGCCTATCGCGCCCAGCTCCGCCTCGACGGATACGCCGCGCGCGTGCGCCGCCTTGACCACTCGCGAGGTGAGCGCGACGTTCTGTTCAAAAGGCAGCGCCGAGCCGTCGATCATCACCGACGTGTAGCCGTTGTCTATACAGCGCGCGCAGATGTCCTCGTCGCCGCCGTGATCGAGATGCACGGCGATATCCGCGCCGCCGCGATAGAGCGCGCCGACGAGAGCGACATACGTCTTTTCTCCGCCGTAGCGCAAAGTCGCCGGGATCGTCTGCACGACGATCGGCGCGTTGAGTTCCTCGGCAGCTTCGAGCACTGCCTTGACGCTCTCCAAGTTGTCGACATTGAGCGCAGGAACGGCATAGCCGTCGCGCTTCGCCTTGGTCAGCAGCTCTTTTGCGGTAACGATCATGGATCCTCCTTATCGAAAAACCTTATCTATACTAATTTTACACTCGCACGCGCGCCAAGTCAATATTTATCCATAAATTCGATAATGCGCGCGGCGCGGCTCTCTCGTTCGGCTCGGCAGAGATTTGAGCGACGAGATCGCGGTTTGTATGCAATAACTCGGTTTTCACGATGTTGCATATAAAAGAAATACCAAAAAATATACACAAAATTGCCTTGACGTTTTTGTCGAAACAACCATTTTGTGCATATGACTGCACTCCTTTTCGCCGCCGTCGCTCCCCATCCTCACCTCTCGCTCGCCGCCGCGCTCGACTCTTTCCCGCACGAAAAGGGGCGAGTATGGACAAAACGGTCATATCTCGCGCGCTGTTTGTACGCGACAAGCGTTGAAACCTCTTGCGAAATATGATATAATAAGAAAAAATTCGCCGATACGAAAGATCGCGGAGGAGAAATATGGGATTTGACAAACCTTTCGTAAAGCGTGCCGCGGCAAAGCCCGGACACATCGCCAACCTGTTGAGGATCAAGGGCGACTGCTACACCAAGATAGGCGATCTCGACGCCGAGGTCGTCAAGAGCGACGAGCCCATCCCCTTTGCCGAGCTCGACAAAAACGCCTTCAAGCCCATCCGCAAGTGGAGCAAATGGGCGGACAAGTTCGGCTGCGCATGGTTCCGCTTCACGGGCAAAGTCCCTGCCAAGGGCAAGGGCAAGCACGTCGTGCTGCGCATCAAGCTGCAGGGCGAAGGGCTTGTCATGAACGAGAACGGCATCGTCCTCCAAGGCATAACTCAGGTGCTGAGCAAGGGCGACATCTTCCACTCGCTGATAGGCAAGCAAGTCGTCGACGTTGCGGACAGCTCGAGCGGCGACGAAGAGATCAAGCTCTATGTCGACGCAGGCTTCAACGGCAAGCTGAGATTCGAGAACCTCGTCGCAAGACTGCGCCGCTGCGACATCGCGATCTGCAACGACGAAGTCAACGGCTATTATTATGACTACATAGACCTGTTCTTCACGATGCTCAAGCTGCCCAAGGACGGCGCAAGGACCAAAGAGATCGACGCCGCTCTCGGCGAGAGCTTCAAGGCATACCGCCGCGAAGGCGCCGCCGCCGCGCGCAAAATTTTGGCGCCCGTGTTGACAAAGCCCATAGACTATCCCTGCACCGAATACTACTGCATAGGGCACGCGCACATCGATCTCGCATGGCTGTGGCCGTGGCGCGAGACGCGCCGCAAGGTCGCGAGGACATTTGCCAATCAGCTGCGCAACATCAACAAATACGACGGATTCGTCTTTGCCGAATCTCAGCCGCAGATGTGGGTATGGCTCGAAGAGGATCATCCCGATCTGTACAAGCGCGTCTGCGACGCCGTGCGCGCAGGACGCATAGAGACGCAGGGCGCGATGTGGGTCGAGGGCGACTGCAATCTCTCTTCCGGCGAGAGCTGGATACGTCAAGCTCTCTACGGCAAGAAGTATTGGAGAGACAAGTTCGGCGCCGACACCGATCTGTGCTGGCTGCCCGACGTGTTCGGCTTCCCTGCTTCGCTGCCGCAAGTACTGCGCGGCTGCGGCATGCAATATTTCATGACGATCAAGATCCTCAGCAACACCGTCAACCAATTCCCCTACAAGACGTTCATATGGGAGGGCTTGGACGGCTCGCAAGTGCTCGCGCACATGGAGCCGCTCGGCGACTACAACTCGGGCGCTTCGCCGCTCGCGATCTTCAAGTCCGAAGCGCGCAACACCGAGAAGGGCCTCATCCCCAAGGCGCTGTTGATCTACGGCGACGGCGACGGAGGCGGGGGTCCCGGCGAAGGGCACATCGAATATGTCAAGCGCCACCGCAACATGAATGGTCTGGCGCCGTGCGTGATGAAGAAGTCGATCGACCTCTTCCGCGATCTCGAGCCGTACAGAGAGATCATGCCGCACTATGCAGGCGAGCTGTATTACGAACGCCATCAAGGCACCTACACATCGCAGGCAAAGACCAAGGCCAACAACCGCATGATGGAGAAAAAGCTGCACGAATTGGAGTGGCTCGGCGCGCTCGCGGAACAGCGCGGCGTGCGCTTTGACCGCAAGTTCGCGGAGCGCGTCTGGAAGGAGACTTTGCTCTACCAATTCCACGACGTGCTGCCCGGCAGCTCCATCAAGCGCGTCTATGACGAGTGCGCCGCGCGCTATGCGGTGATGGCGGAGGAGACGGACGACATGCGCCGCAACTACGCCGCGAGCATAGTCGGCGGCAAGGACAAGCTCGTCAAGGCGTACTACAACTCCACTCCGTTCGCGCGTGAAGAATATGTCAAGGACGGCGACGAGTGGCTCAAAGTCAGCGTTGCCCCCTACTCCGCGACGACGCGCGCCGAGCATGCGGATACCGCCGCTGCCGCCGCCGAACTCGCCTATGACGAGTCTACGATCGAGAACTCCAAGGTGTCGGTCACTTTCGGCGCAAACGGCGAGATCGTCTCCTTCTTCGTCAAGGACGACGAGCGCGAGCTGGTCAAGGACTACTTCAACCGCCTCGTCATTTATAGCGATCCGTTTATGTATTACAATGCGTGGGACATCAACATGGACTATCCCAATATGCCCAAAGAGCAGCTCGAGCTCAGGTCTTCGCGGACATACGTCGACGGCATGACCGTCGTCCGCGAACAGTCTTTCACGCACGGCAAGAGTTCTTTGGTCCAAAAGATCTCGCTCACAGCCGGCGACAGCGCACTGCGCTTTGACACGACGGTGGAGTGGGACGAAGAATACAAGATGCTCCGCGCCGACTTCACTCCGACGGTATATGCCGACCAAGTCGATTGCGGCATCCAATTCGGCACATTCCGCCGCTCCACGCGCGAGGACAACTCGATCGAGCGCGCGCAATTCGAGATCTGCGCGCACAAGTACATCAACCTCGACGACAAGGACTACGGCTTGGCAATGATCGACAACGGCAAATACGGCAGACGCGTCAAGAACGGACTGATCAGCCTGTGCCTGCTGCGCGCGCCCAAGTTCCCCGACAAGACTTGCGACATCGGCACGCACGCATTCTCGTACGCGATCTATCCGCACCGCGAAAAGCTCAACGACTCCGACGTCGTCGCGCGAGCCTATGCGTTCAATTCCCCGATCGAGATCGCGGACGGCGGCGACATCGACTGCCCGATCTCCGTAGTCGGCGACGGCGTGATCATGGAGACCGTCAAGCCGTCCGAGGACGCGAGCGGCACGATCGTGCGCCTGTTCGAGAGCAAGGGCAGAGACTGCACTGCAAGCCTCGTCACCGACTTCGCCTGCAAAGCAAGCGAGTGCGATATGCTCGAAAACGTGCTGGGCGACTGCGACGCTTCCGAACTGCACTTCCGTCCTTGGGAGATCAAGACGATCTTGCTCACTCGCTGAGACAGACTTTCCGAAAGGCGCGCCGCGGCGCGCCTTTTTTCGTGCCCGTGTCGATCTTCTTTTGTTTCCGCCGCGCGGCAAGCCTCGTGCCGCCCGCGTCTTCATCCTTGCGATCATCGCGCAAGACAGCTCGTCTTTCCCGTGCCGCCGTTATTTACGCGATCGCAGATCGAGCGTCATTGCCCGGCATTGTAGTCGTCAAGCTCGGCTTGGGCGGCGGCGAGCCTTTGTACTTGCATAGCGTCACTGCCCTGCATTGTAGTCGTCAAGCTCGGCTTGGGCGGCATCGAGCTCATCCTCGTCAATTGCCATATCCGTCGCGCTCTCTATCGTAGTTATCGTCGAGAACACATAGCCGAAACCCTCGCTTTGCTGATAGCGCGCGACTGCTCCGGCAGGGACATACAGCTTTGCGTCGGCGGCGACATAGTCTCCTATCCCTTCGAACTCGGGAGGGATCGCTCTGTCCACGATCACATGGTGCAAGTTGGGCGCATAAAATGCGGCGAGATCGATGCTCTCCGTGCGCTTGCCTATGCGGAGGATCTGCATCATTTCGGACGTCAAAGCGCCCGTGGCGATCGTGCGCACGTTGTCGCCGAGATCGAGCGCGACGACGGGCATCTCGGTCAAGACGTCTTCGATCGCGCTTGCTCCTTCGGTCAGCCGCAGCTCTCCGCCGAGAGTGAGCCGCGCGGCGAGCAGCGTGCCGTCGGACGCGTCGACGAGTCCGTCTGCGCACACGCGATAGACGGAGGTGCCGTGCGGCACGCGATAGTCGGAGGCGACGCCGTAGTTTATGCAGTCCACCGTATCGGAGAGCGCGATCGTATGCGGCGAATTTACGCTTGCGCGCGGCAGCGAGAACTTGACTGCATTGGCTTTTGCGAACGGGACATAGATGTCGGGCGCGCTCTCGCCGAGATAGTCGAAGTACATCGTCTGCCCCGACACGGTCGCGTCGCTGTTGTAGTATTCGGCGAACAGCTCGATGTCCTCGTCGCCGTCGGGAACGACGTCGTTCTCAAAGTCCCACAGTTCGCCCGTGTTGCGGCAGTACCAGCCGTCCGAAGTCGTGCCGCTCGGCGGAGTGAATTGCGGCGCGGTCAGCTTGCCGCCGCAGACGGCGACGCAGTCTTTGAGCTTGCGGTCATAGTCAAAGAACGCGACGCGGCGCAGCTTGACCGACTTCAGCTCGTCGATCGCGTTTTGGACTTCCAAAAACACGCTCGGGCTTTGCAGCACATGAGTTTCGGCGGCATTGACGGAGGGAGCGACGTCAAAGAGCCTGTCCTCATGCGCTACGCTCTTGCGCACGATCGTACCGTCCGCGTCGCCGGTGACGCTGCTGCACATGACCAACTGCACGCCGACATAGCCTTCGTATTGGGTCAGACAATTGGGGATCGCAAAGGATATGTTGCCGCTTTGCAGATCCGCAGTCAGCGCCGGCGAAGTGAACTTGGCTTTCAGCACGCCGCGCGTATCGAAGCACGCAAAGTCGAGATAATACGTCGGAGCGATCGTGCTCTCGGGCATATTTACGCACTTGACGACGAGCAGCGAACTGAGATTGTCCCATTGCGAAATGCAATAGTATTCGTCGGCGCGGAGCGTGGAATCTCCGCCGTCGAAAGTACAATAGATGTTCATTTTTTCTCCTCGGAAACGCCTTTCCGACTCCATGATAACCCCGCTTTGCGCGAAACGCAATACCTCTGTGACGCACTTTTTTCGATTTTTGCGCAAAAAGCCGAAACAGGTCGATTTTTTTGCAAAAAAAGGACAACCTCATCGGCTGTCCTTCATTGCGAAGCAAACGCTGCGCGTTATGCCAAAAGCTGTGCTTTGAGCTCTCTCAAAGCCTCGACCGCCTGCGCCTTTGCCTGCTCCGTCACGCTGTTGAGCTGAGCCTCCGCCGCGGCGAGCGCGTCGTCCAGATCGGCGACCGCCGCCTCGATCTCGGCGATCTCGTCCGCCGTCAAGTCGGCTTGGATCTGCGCCATCTCCGCGTCGCGCTTCTCGATCAGCTTATCCACAGCCGCACGCATATCCTCCATCGTCAGCGAACCGAGCGCGTCGACCAATTCGCCGATCTGTACTCCTGTGAATTCGAGCGCCTCGACCGCCGCGTTGATCAGATTTGCATACTCCTCGGGCAGCTTGGCGACTTGCGCCTCAGCCTCGTCCTGCAACTCGTTGAGATATGTCTTCAACTCGCTGTCGTCCCACTGCGCCTGCGCCTCGTCGCTCATGTTCTTGATCGTGCGGTCGACGAATGCGTCGATCGAGCCGAGAGTGATCTTGCCGTCCTCGCCGACGATCGCCGCCTCGACCTCGGATTGCTCTGCTCCGAGCATCTCCGCTAGCGCGGCAACGTCGACTTGCGCGAGCGCGGCGTCGGCATAGCCCTGCAATTGCACCGCCTTGTCCAATGCGTAATCGAGTATGATCGCGAGCGAGTCGTATGCCGCATACGCGATGCCGTGATTCTCGGTCAAAAGCCCCGGGATGTCAAAGTCTTTGAGCATGAATTCGGAATATTTCACGCCCCAAACGCTGCTCCTTGCGACTGCCTTGGCGTTTTCGTAGATCAACTGCGCTTCCGCCACCGCCGCCTCATACGCCGCAGTCATGTACGGCTCTATCTCTGCATAGGTCGTCTCCGCCATCGTGATCAGCGACGAGATGTCCAGATCCGCCGCCGCCTCAAAGCTCAGCGATCCGTCCTTCTCGGTCACGCTCAACACAAGATCGAGCTTGGCGGGCGTCATCGCCTGCACTTGGGCGTTGTCGGGATATTTGCTCTTGTAGTACTCGAGCATGCGGTTGAGCGTGTACGAGCCCTCGCTGTTCAACTCGACAGTGAAAGCGTCCCCCTCCACCGCCGCCGAAAACGCGCGATCGATCTCGCCCAAGATCGTGCTGCGATATTCTACGCTGTCGTCCTCGACCGCAACGGTCACGTCGACAACGCTGTTGTCTGCGCTCAAAAATCCGCAATCGACCGCCGCCTGCGCAACGATGCCGACCGCGTCTTCCAAGCTCTTGCCCTCGAGCGTCAGATCGATCAGCAAGACTTGCGCGTCCTCGTTCTCCGCAACGGCGCTCTCCACACTGCCGTCCTCCGCAAGTATCAGCGAGACGGACGGGTTTATGTCCAAAGAGACATACGCGCGCGGCTTTTCGTCCTGCATGTCGCAGCCGACAAACGCCGCCGCAAACGTCAAACACATTGCCGCTGCCATTATAGCGGCGATCAATTTCCTTTTCATAACATCCTCCTTTGGGGGTTTTCTGACTATTAAACAATCTTCTGACCGATTTTATTGTCGACGCCTCATCGGCGACCTCAATGCCCACCTCGCCCGGCAAAAACCGAACGTCGACATATCGAGCCGCGAATGCGTTTTTGCCGTATCTCAGCTATAACAAAAATATCATGCGAATAGTAAGGAATGAGATGGAATAAATTTGAGGAGATATCTCCTGTTTAGGTTGAGAGTTCTTGTAGGTGTTTTGGGTGGATTTCTTGTTGGGTTTGTTTAAGTGATTGCTGTATGATCGTTTTGAATGATATAGTTTTTGTTGGGTTGTTTTTGAAAAAGCTTTGAGTATTGTAATGTTTTAAGCGAAACAAAAAAGTTGGCACTGATACTTGACAGCAGTGGTCGCGGCCGTGTGACGGCATCATAATTGAAAGGATCTAAGCGAAACAAAAAAGTGCGTCACAGATACTTGACAGGTCGCGTGGCGACGGCAGCATATTTGGAATAATTCTAAGCGGAACAAAAAAAGTTGGCACAGAAACTTGACAGCTGTGTAACGGCAAATTGGTTGAAAATCTGAGCGGAGCAAAAAAGTGCGTCATAGACGCTTGACTCGATACGAGGCGAAAAATTTTTATTTTGCCGATGAAGAAATATCGTTGCTTTTTGCGACAAAATCATCGCAAAAACAGCGATCGTGAGCGGATCGCATTCGATGCGTTTATGCAATTATGAATTTTTGCACTCGATGACAAAAAGTCAATGTTTTCGGGCTTTTTGAGGTATAAATTCGTCACGGAATAATATATTCGCAAACAAAGTAAGCTTGATGAAATCAAAACATCGACAAAACTATTCGTGTCATGCGGTTTAAAGTATCAAATGTAAAATTAACGGGTAATTTATTGACGAAAATTTGCATAAAGAGTATAATTGATTATGAAAAATGGTCATGGAATATTATTACATGACAAGTTCATAAGAGAGGAGTATTCTTATGCACAGCAAAAAAGTTTTAACTTTTTCGGCGATCATGCTCGTGACTTTGCTGCTC
>CALWKR010000077.1 GCA_944381315.1 uncultured Christensenellaceae bacterium | reverse complement strand
GAAGTGTGGGCGCAGACCGACGGCGCGTTCAATCCTGCGACCGCGCTTTCGCTCGATCTGTGGGGCTTTACGGACAGATTTTTGTCCGGTGCCTATGTGCCCGAGCGCGAGTACGACCGCGAGGATCCGCACGCCGAGCTGCCCGACGCGCGCTATGTCGAGGCTTTCGCGCAGCTTGCGACGCACTTCGGCGACGTCGTCTTGCAAGAGGACGACGGCGTCTACTATGCGACCAAGCCGTCCGACGCCGCCGTCAAAGTCGACGGAGTCACATATGCGATGCAAGTCGAGCTAGGCGGCATAGGCAAGGGCGTCGCCGCCGACGAAGCCGCGCGCATTTTGAAGTCGGCAGGCTTTGATTTCGGCTACGTTTCGGTGGGCGGCAGCAGCCTCGTCATGCTCGCCAACGCCGCGCGTATGCAGAGCGGCAGAGAGGGCTTGTTCGACGTGTCCGTCATCGACCCGTTCGATCGCGGCGGCTACTATTATCGCAACTATTGCCGCGACGTTTCGGTGTCGACCAGCGGCAATTATCGCAACAACTACACGCTGGACGGCGTCGTCTATTCGCACATCATCGCCGAGGACGGCGTGCCGTACCGCACCGGCGTCGTGACGGCGAGCATATTCGGCGCAAGCGCCGCGCTGTGCGACGCCTATACGACCGCGATGTGCGTCATGGGCTTGGAGCGCGCGATCGAGTTCGCCGACAGCCTTGACGGCTACGAATATGTGCTGATCGACGTCGGCGGCGGCGAGCCGACCGTATGGAGCAACGCGGACGGCGAATTGCTCCGAGATTACGCGGAGGGGACGTCGTGAGCGGCAAGATCTTCCAACGCGCGCGCAGCGGCAAATTCTTCAAGCGCGCCGATCTTATCGTCTATGCGGCGGTGATCATCGTCGTTGTCGTGCTGCTGCTCGTGTTTTTGCTGCCGCCCAAAGACGCGCTGACCGAGTTCGAAGTCACCTATCGCGGCGCACGAGTGCTGACATACGACTTTGGCGGAGGTTTGGATATCAGCGAGGAGTTCGCGTCGTCGGTCGCCGTATCCCAACAGGACGGCGGCTTGTCCGTCACGATCACTACCGAGGACGGGCAAAATACCTTCTTCATCGATACAGTCGAGCGCTCCGTCAAGATGACCGACGCCGATTGCTCCGTCTCCGCAGATTGCACCTATATGCCGGCACTGACCGACAGCGGCGGCTCGATCATCTGCGTGCCCAACCACTTGAAGATCTTGCCGATCGGCGGCACGACGGGAGTGGTGACGGGATGACCTAACTACTTAAAAAGGCAACGTACATATTTCTGGTCGTAACCGCTTATTCGGATAAGCTCACCGCTCATGGTCCCGCATGGTGCGCACGGCGAAAAGCGTGGTTTCCGCTCGTGCGCTTATTTATTTTTTGCATGCAAAGTATCAGCGCAATACCTTGGCAAAATCGCTCGCCCAACATGAGGATATTTTATTGTAAAGTTTTTACTCAACGCGAAAACAAAAGGATTTTTTACGAAAACTTTGTCACAGAAACTTGACAGGCTTCTCAAAGAGCGACAGGGGAGCAAAAGCAAAAAGTATGTCATAGATACTTGACGGGCTTTCGCAAGTGCGACGAGGACGCAGAGCAAAAAGTATGTCACAAAACCTTGACAGGCTTTCGCACGAGTGACGCGGAGCAAAAGCAAAAAGTATGTCATAGATACTTGACAGGCTTTCGCAAGTGCGACGAGGGCGCAGAGCAAAATGTATGTCACAGATACTTGACAGGCTTTCGCACGAGTGACGGGGAGCAAAAGTAAAAATTGCGACGCCGAAACTTGACAGGCTTTCGCAAGTGCGGCGAGGGCGCATAGCAAAATGTATGTCACGGATGCTTGACAAGGCGCGGTGAGACGGTGCGGAGGGTGAGGTTGTGATAAATTTAACGTGAAAAGGCGATATTTGTGAAATATTTGGCATTTCGTGTGAAAAAGTTAACAAAGAAAATTTGTGAAAATCATTGAAATACGCGTCGAGTTCGGATAGAATAACAGTGGACTCTGCTCACGCAAACTCGGGCAGGGAAGGAGGGCGGCAACAACAGGGACAGACATCATCGTGGTGGCGACGGCGTTCGAGCCGATCTTGCGCTCGGGCGGAGAGACGCAGCATGGCGCGTCTTTGGCTGTCGCGCAAAGCCATGCGGCTCGTCGGGCAGTCGGGCAAGCCGAGAAGGGGCGCTCACAGGCTCGCATTCGTCCGCTTTTCGGGCAAAAATGTGGACGAAAAGTCAACATGATCGGGCATTTTTCAAAATTTGTGAAAAATTTGTCAAATACCCTCGTATTTTTGTTGACAACAAGTCAAACGATAAATATAATAGATTGCGAAAGTTGTGAATTTTTTAACAATAGCTTGCCGCGACGCGCCTCGCATCGAGCGCAACGGCGGCAGACATGGCAGCGCGCAGACGTATCCAAGCGCACCGCCGACGCGCCGACGACGTCAAGCCGTCGACTGCGGAGAAAGTTCGCAACGCACCGCGACCCAAAAGGGGAGCGCAACCGAGATATCAATTTTTAAGGAGATAAAACAATGGTAGAATTTGTCAACGACGAACAGACTTTGCAAGGCAAGATCGCCGAAGTAAAGGCTGCGCAGGCAAAATTTGCGACCTACACTCAGGAGCAAGTGGACAAGATCTTCTTCGCCGCGGCGATGGCCGCCAACAAGGCGAGGATCCCTCTCGCGAAACTGGCTGTCGAAGAGACGGGCATGGGCGTGGTTGAGGACAAGGTCATCAAGAACCACTATGCGTCGGAGTACATCTACAATGCCTACAAGGACGTCAAGACTTGCGGAGTGTTGGAGTATGACGAGGGCTTCGGCATCAAGAAGATCGCGGAGCCTGTCGGCGTCATCGCGGCGATCATCCCGACGACCAATCCGACTTCGACGGCGATCTTCAAGTCGCTGCTCGCACTCAAAACTCGCAACGGACTCATCATTTCTCCGCACCCCAGAGCCAAGAAGAGCACCATCGCCGCGGCGAAAGTCGTGCTCGACGCAGCCGTCAAGGCAGGCGCTCCCGAGGGGATCATCGGTTGGATCGACGAGCCCAGCGTTCCGCTTTCGGGCATGATCATGAAGGAGGCCGATCTCATCCTCGCGACGGGCGGCACCGGCATGGTCAAGGCGGCATACAGCTCCGGCAAGCCTGCGGTCGGCGTCGGCCCCGGCAACACTCCCGCCATCATCGACGACAGCGCCGACATCAAGACGGCGGCGGCTTCGGTGCTGCATTCCAAGACGTTCGACAACGGCATGATCTGCGCTTCCGAGCAGTCCGTCGTCGTGCTCAAAGGCGTCTACAAGCAATTCAAAGAGGAGATGATCGGCGGCGGAGCCTACTTCCTGACTGCCGACGAGACCGAGAAGGTGCGCAAGACCATCATCATCAACGGCGCGCTCAACGCGAAGATCGTAGGTCAGCCTGCGGTCAAGATCGCCGAGATGGCGGGCGTCACCGTTCCTGCCGGCAGCAAGGTGCTCGTCGGTGAGGTGACCAGCGTGGACATCTCCGAAGAATTCGCTCACGAAAAGCTCTCTCCCGTGCTCGCGATGTACAAGGCGGAGGACTTTGACGACGCGATCGCCAAGGCTTCCAAGCTGATCGCGGACGGCGGCATGGGCCACACCTCGGTGCTCTATGTCAACACCGAGACCGGCAAGGACAAGATGGAGAAGTTCGAGAACGCGATGAAGACTTGCCGTATCCTGATCAACACCCCGTCTTCGCAGGGCGGCATCGGCGATCTCTACAACTTCAAGCTCGCTCCCTCTCTGACGCTCGGATGCGGCAGCTGGGGCGGCAACAGCGTCAGCGAAAACGTCGGCGTAAAACATCTTATCAACATCAAGACCGTTGCGGCAAGGAGAGAAAATATGCTTTGGTTCAGAGCACCCGAAAAGGTGTATTTCAAGAAGGGTTGCTTGGGCGTCGCGCTCAAAGAACTCAAATATGTGATGAACAAGAAGAAGGCGTTCATCGTCACCGACTCCTTCTTGTTCAAGAGCGGCTTCACCAAGGCGATCACCGACCGCCTCGACGAGATGGGCATCGCCCACACGACTTTCTTCGAAGTCGCTCCCGATCCCACGCTCGCCTGCGCTCAAGAGGGCGCTAAGGCGATGAAGGCTTTCGAGCCCGACGTGATCATAGCGATCGGCGGCGGTTCCGCAATGGACGCAGGCAAGATCATGTGGGTGCTCTATGAGCATCCCGAAGTGGACTTCCAAGACCTCGCAATGAGATTTATGGACATCCGCAAGAGAGTCTACACCTTCCCGCATATGGGCGACAAGGCCTACTTCATCGCCGTTCCGACGACGGCAGGCACCGGCTCCGAGGTCACCCCGTTCGCGGTCATCACCGATCAGGAAACGCAGACCAAGTATCCGCTCGCGGACTACGAGCTGATGCCCGATATGGCGATCATCGACGCCGACTTGATGATGTCCATCCCCAAGGGCTTGACCGCCGCGTCCGGCATCGACGCGCTGACTCACGCTCTCGAGGCGATCGCGTCCCTGATGGCGACCGATTTCACCAACGGCATCGCGATGAACGCCGCCAAGCTCATCTTCGAGTATCTGCCCAGGGCATACAAGCTCGGCGCTCACGACGCAGTCGCGAGAGAGGAGATGGCAAATGCGTCCTGCATGGCAGGCATGGCGTTCGCCAACGCGTTCTTGGGCGTCTGCCACTCGATGGCGCACAAGCTCGGCTCCTATCACCACATTGCGCACGGCGTCGCCAACGCGCTGATGATCGATGAAGTCATCCGCTTCAACATGGCGAAGGCTCCTGCCAAGATGGGCACCTTCCCGCAGTACAAGTACCCCGACTGCGCGAGAAGATATGCAGAGGTCGCGAGCTTTGTCGGCATCACCGGCAAGACGGACGAGGAGAAGGTGGAGAAGCTGATCAAGAAGATCGACGAGCTCAAAGCCGAAGTCGGACTGCCCAAGACCATCAAGGACATGGGCGTCGACGAGAAGGACTTCCTCGATCGTCTGGACAGCATGGTCGAGGACGCGTTCGACGACCAATGCACGGGCGCGAACCCGAGATATCCGCTCATGAGCGAGATCAAGCAGATGTATCTCAACGCCTACTACGGCACCAAGGACTAAGCAATCTGCACATTTGGGCGCGGCGCAAGCCGCGTCCTTTTTGTATGCAAAAAACAGAAGAGTGATAATACAGAATTTTCGTGTCCGTGTTAGTTATCTGAACATTAAGCTTTGAGAGCGGAGGCGAGTCGAATGTCTGATACCGATAGACGGAGCGCATACGCGAACGAGACAAGACGATATGCGCAAGCGGGCTGCAGTGAAGAGGGAAATGTAAGTTTTTGGTGTACTTTGTTAAAATTATCGTAAAGTGCGGAGTTTTGCGTCTCAACATTTGACCGACGGCGCTCCGTTGTGTAAAATGGTAAAGTACGGAGGCAATATGAAGACTAAGACATTGTTAGTTACCGCCGTTGCGGCGGTGCTCATCTTTACGGCGTTTTGCTTTGCCGCTTGCGGCGACGCGCCTACGATCGAGAATGTGGACCAAAATTTGGGGATCGTCGATCCCGATCTCGCCGTCGACGGCATGAGCGCATACGACCTCGTCATGGAGGCGTATGAGAATTGGTGCAACGACGACGGATATATCAGACGCGAAGAGTTTGCGTTTTCGGCAAAAGCTGCAAGCATCAACGCTGCGACTCGGCAGACCTATATGATCCGCAAGGTGGACGGGGACAAGATCTATTCGCAAGAAGTCATCCTCGGCACCGGTCTGGACGACGGCACCAAGGCGATCCGCTACTACTTTGACGGCACATCTGCTTGGGATCTTGAAAATACGGACAAGAAAGATATATCTATCGACGAGACGACGGGCAGACCGATCACGGCGGAGTGGGGCGAGTTCGTGCCCTATCAAGGCGACGTCGCCGAGCAAAATCGCACGCTGACCGAGCACTTGACGACCTACGACATCTCGTCGCGCGAATATCTTTCCGACGCTCACAACGACTCGGTCTATAACGTCGACGGCGCGTACTATTGCACGCTGACGATCGATTGCTCCGAGGAGATGATGAACACCGTTCACAGGGCAGCCAAGGAAGAATTCCTCGCCAATACCGGCGCGAAAGACGACGGCTTCTCCATCCAAGACACGACGATCGACTTTGCGATCGGGAAGGTGGACGGCGAGTACAAATTCCTCGCGTGGAAGCGCAACGAGAAATACACCGGCAAGCATGCGTCGGTCCCTATGAACGTAAATTGCGAGCAGACGTGTTACAGCACCTACGAATACACGGGCTACACGATCACGGCGGACGATCTTCTCAATCTCGCTTGACAGACAGGGCGGCATTTTTGCGATACGTATCGCAAAAATGCCGCCTCTTTTTCACTTTTTTTCATTGCGCGGAAGGTTAGGCTTTACGAAAAATTTACGCGTTCATCGGCAAAAAATTTTGCAACAGACGTGCAATATCCTTGCCTAATCGGTCAATAAGTATTATTATATTAAAGGGACCGAGGAGGACATATGACTACCCGCAAAGAGGACAAAAGAAGCATCAAGTCGCGCAATGCCATCAAGAACGCGTTCAAAGAGACCGTCTTGACGCAGGACATGTCGCGCATCGTCATCAAGGAGTTGGCCGAAAAAGCCGACGTAAACCGCAAGACCTTCTATCTCCACTACACGGACATCAACGACGTACTCGAAGACGTAGAGAACGACCTTCTCGAAGACATCCGCCTCATCATCGGCAAGTTCGATTTCAATTCGATAGTTTTCGATCCCTATCCTCTGTTGCTCGCGATCAGCGACGGCGTTTCGGGCGAGAACGACGACTTCAACAAGCTGCTCTTTTCCAGCACGATCAGCAACAACTTGATCGAGAAGATCAAGTCGCTGTTCAAGAAGGCTTTCAAGGACACTTTCACGCAGATCATGCGCGACTCCGCAGGCACGGAGATCGTGCTGACCTTCGTCATCTCGGGCGTCGTCGACGCCTACCGCGCTTGGTATGTGTCCGAACGCACGATCACGTTGAAGCAAGTCGCTCACGAACTCGCCGAAGTCATCTCTAAAGGACTGGGGGACGTCATCAAGGTGAATTGATGGGGACGGGGACGATCGTCGCACTCTCTATCTGTTCCGCAATAGCAGTCGCCGTGATCGGCGTCTGCCTTTGGCTCATTATCGAAAAATCTACTTTCAAGGGCACCAAGAGCACAGAATACTGGACGCTCGCCACTCCGCACGACGACCGCAAGATCGTCACGCTGGACAAGGAGAGCGGCAGAGACTTCGTCATCCTCAACTTTACGGACGTCCAATTCAACGACATCCTCGACATCGGCAGGGCTGAGTTCACCTACGACACGATGGACGAGCTCGTCCGCCGCGTCAGACCCGACCTGATCACCATCACGGGCGACATCGTCTGGGCGCTGCCTTTTACGCGCCGCTCCGTGATGCGCTTCATCATGCACATGGACAAGTATCGCGTGCCGTGGGCGCCCGTGTTCGGCAACCACGACGCCGAGGGCAATTGCGATCTCAATTGGATCGCGGACAAGTTCATCCTGTCGCGCAATTGCATCTTCTCCAAGGGCCCGGGCAACATCGGCGGCGTCGGCAACTATGTCATCAACATCAAAGAGGACGGCAAGACGGTGCACACGCTGTTTATGCTCGACTCGCATTCTTATCGCTACTATCCCGAGCTGGACAAGACCAAGTACGACTTTGTCCAGCCCGCTCAGATCGAGTGGTATCGCTGGAATTTGCACGGCATCGCCGCCGAGAACGACGGCGTCAAGCCGCGTTCGACTGTCTTTATGCACATCCCGGTGCCGCAATACAAGGCGGCTTATGACGAATACCGCAAGAGCGGCTTTTCGCCCGAGCTCGGCTTCGGCGTCAACAACGAGCGCGTAAATTGCGCTCCGGTAGACAGCGGTTTCTTCGACATCATCAAGGCGGAGGGCAGCACCTTTGACATCGTCTGCGGTCACGACCACATCAACGACTCGTCGATACTCTATCAGGGAGTGCGCCTCACTTATGCGCTCAAGACGGGCGACAGGTGCTATTGGCAGGACGACGGGATGATGAACGGCGGCACGGTGCTCCGCGTTGCGTCGGACGGCACCGTCAAGACCGAGCACTGTTACATCAACGACCTCAAACCCAAACAGAAGTGATCTGCACGCTTTGTCCGCGCGCCTGCGGCATAGATAGGGCGCAAAAAACAGGCTATTGCCGCGTCGGCGAGACCGTTGTTATCGGCCGCGCCGCAATGCATTTTTGGGAAGAACCCGTCATCGCTCCGCACGGACGCAGCGGCGCGATTTTTTTCGCCGGGTGTGCGCTGGGCTGCGTCTATTGCCAAAATTTCGAGCTCAGCAGAGGGAATGGCTATCCGCTCACGCAGGCGCAGCTCATCGCCGAGATTGAGCGGCTCGAAGGCGAGGGCGCGGACAACATAGAATTCGTCACAGCCGACCACTATGCGCCGCAAGTCGCCGCCGCTCTGCGCGCTCATCGGCCGTCCGTGCCCGTCGTGTGGAATTGCAGCGGCTATGAGTCGCCGCGCATATTGCAATTGCTCGACGGACTTGTCGACATCTATATGCCCGATTTCAAATATTCCGATCCGCAAGTCGCGCGCAGATACAGCGCCGCGCCCGACTATCCGCAAGTCGCCGAGGCGAGTCTGAGGGCGATGAAGGCGCAGGCAGGCAGGACAACCGTCAAGGACGGAGCAATGACTCGCGGCGTCTTGGTGCGCCACCTCGTGCTGCCGTCCAACGTCCCCAACAGTTTGGGCGTGCTCGACGCTCTTGCCGATATCTTGGACGGCGACGATTGGCTGTCGCTGATGTCGCAATACATTCCGCACGGCAACGCGCATCTCTTCCCGGAGATCGACCGCAAGCTCAAGCCGATCGAATACAAAGTCGTCGTCGCGCATGCGCAAAAGCTCGGCTTTGGCAACGTCCTCATCCAGGAACAGTCCAGCGCGGACGACGAGTTCGTTCCGCAATTCTTTGACAAGCGTCCCGACGAATAATGCCTTTCGCAAAATTGTCAAGCAAGGGTGACGTAATTTTTTTCGATTAAAAAATATTTTGGCGTTCTCGCATTGTTGTCAAGTATGTGTGACAAATTTTTGTTTCGCTTAGAATCTATACAATCATGCCGTCGCCACGCGACCGACGCATTGTTGTCAAGTATGTGTGACAAATTTTTTCGTCGCTTAGAATCTATACAATTATGCCGTCGCCACGCGACCGCCGCGCGACCGTCGCATTGTTGTCAAGTATGTGTGACAAATTTTTTCGTCGCTTAGAAAATATACAACACTGCCGTCGCCACGTGACCGCCGCGCGACCGACGCGGTAATGCAGCGAGCACATTGGAGAAAATATATGAAATTGTGCAAAGCGATCGCGATGAGAATGATCGACGTTTGCAACGAGAAAGGCATATCCGTTTGCGAAGCCGCGCTCAAAGGCGGCAAGTCTCCGTCTGTGATCTATGATCTGCTGAAAGGGCGAACGAGCCGCCCGCAAGTGTCAACGCTCCAAAGCTTTTGCGAAGGGGCAGGGCTGACGCTTTCGCAATTCTTCGACGCCGACTGCTTTCGCGGTATCGAAGACGATAACTCCGCGCCGTGATCGACTGTCAAGCATCTATGCCATTTTTTTGAATTGGATCGACTAATTTTGGTTGCCCGAGGATCCGTAAAAAGCTTAGAAGATTGTTGAGCCAAACGAACAACGTAGCGAATATATGTCGCGCGAAACCGCGTTTCTCGCGCGACTGAATAACGCGCCGAGCCAAAATGACACTTTTGGTAAGGCGCCCCTTGCGGGACCGCGAGCGGTGAGCGAGCGCTTGTCCCGAGGGAGGGGGAGGATTGAGGGGGAACACGACGACCGCTTGTATGAAAAGAGCTGCCACCAAACGGTGACAGCTCTTTGATTCAAGCGATCAAGTCGTCGGGTGCCCCCTCAACTATTGTACCACGTCATCCCCGTCGGTATCTGCAACCCGGGTGCGTTGTCCTTGTTGTAGGTGAAGTACTTTTCCCAGAAGTTGACGGACGAACCCCCCAAGATATTGAGGAGACTGCCTTCCCAACTGTCGTCGGTGGAGTAGTAGCGGAAGAGTCCGCAGTCCCAAACTTGGCACTTGATCGTTTGATATGCATATACGATGTCATCGCTGTTCGCCGAATTTCTTGTTGATGCGATCGCTAGTTCGAGGGCATCTGAGTCGACATCGACGACCATTTCGATCTCATAATAGCCGTGTTCCTCGTCATAGTAGACGGACGCCTTTTCGAGAGTATCTGCGGCGATGTGGCTGCTGTTGGTCTCGGCATAGTTGGAGCGATAGTATTCTTCTTTCATAAATTGGTCAACTGAGATCGATCTGACGTCGTCGCACTCGTCCCAATTTATGTAGTTCGTGCCTTCCACATAGAAGTTTGCGAGAGAATTATCCGAAAGCGCTTTTCTGCCGCCATCTTGAAGATAGAAGGTCTTGCCGTCCGGCGTATATTTGCGATTTCCATAGTTTAGAAGGGTACGACAAGCATCGACGATCCATTCAGTTGTGCCGTCGACAACTTGCCCCATCGTCTCCATATACATTGCGGCGCCGTCCTTGATGCGGACCTCGCGCACTTCCATATTTCCGGACGCGTTTGCGCCGATGTTGATCGTTGCAGTGCCGTTGCCCGTAGCGACGTTGGCGTACCAATTCACTTTGCAGAGATTGTTGTTGGCGAGATTGAACAGATATGCCGCAGTCGTCTTGACGTCGGCGTCGACGACGAGTTCTGTCGATTGGGCAAGCACTTGAGATTCGTCGATAGAGTAGATGTCTTCGAGCGCCGCAGCTTCCGGTTCCAGACCAAGATCGTCATGGTCAAATCCTACCGGGGGAATGTTGGTGATCGGATCGCCGTCACAGCCGACAAAGCAGAGCGAGATGGTCACGATCACGGCGAGGACCACGATAACTTGCGTGGCAATCGCAAAAAGATTTTTCTTTTTTGTCATAATGCCTCCTGTTCGGCCTGTTGGCCGACATCGGTTTCATTATAAAGCACATATGCGCCGTCGGTCAAACAAAATTTGTCGGATAAGAAGTCTAATATTTAACAATATGTCCGAAAATGCCAAAAATTCGAACACTCTTTGAGATAAATTATCACTTGCGAGAGCGGTATTGTAAAAAGTGTGTAAAAGATTTTGACGCAAAAGTAAATTTTCGGCGCATATTTTGCGTGCAAAGTAAAATTTTCGGGCACGTCCGCGCATGCCGCAGCCGCAGGCAATTTGCGTAGGGCGCGCTGTTTTGTTGTCATACGGCGCGCGCGTGTGCTATAATACGGAAAGATAATATAGGCGGCGACATCCGCCGTATGGAGAGAGAGATGAAACTCGGTGTAGTGGGACTGCCCAACGTGGGCAAGAGCACGCTTTTTAACGCAATCACACAGGCAGGCGCGGAGAGCGCCAACTATCCGTTTTGCACGATCGAGCCCAACGTGGGCATCGTTGCCGTTCCCGACGAGAGGCTCGACAAGCTCGCCGCGCTTTACGATTCCAAGAAGGTGACGCCGACGACGTTGGAGTTCGTCGACATCGCGGGACTCGTCAAGGGCGCGTCGCACGGCGAGGGCTTGGGCAACAAGTTCTTGTCGCACATCCGCGAGGTGGACGCGATCGTACACGTCGTCCGCTGTTTTGACGACGACAACATCACTCACGTCGACGGGTCGGTTGATCCTCTCCGCGACATCGAGACGATCGAATACGAATTGATCTTCGCCGACATGGAGACGGTGCAAAAGCGGCTCGCGAGGGTGCGCAACAGCGCCAAGGGCGGCGACAAAAAGCTCGCCGCAGAG
>CALWKR010000076.1 GCA_944381315.1 uncultured Christensenellaceae bacterium | reverse complement strand
AGGGGAATGTATGAACGCAAAACCGCTCGTTGCGGTAGTCGGCAGACAAAACGTGGGCAAGTGCACTCTGTTCAACAAGCTTGTCGGCAAGCGCATCTCGATCGTCGAGGACGTCGAGGGCGTGACTCGCGACAGGCTCTATTGCGATACGGATTGGTGCGGCAAGGCGTTCACTCTGATCGACACCGGCCGTCTCGACGTGCGCAGCGAGGACGAGATGTTCTCTCATATCCGCGAACAAGCCAAGGTGGCTGTCGACATCGCGGACTGCGTCATCTTTGTCGTTGACGGCAGAGCGGGAGTGACTTCCAACGACCGCGAAGTCGCGGCGTTTTTGCGCCGCAGCGGCAAGCCCGTCGTGCTCGCCGTCAACAAACTCGACAACGGCGAGACAGACAAGACGTTCGATTTTTATGAACTCGGGATAGGCGAGCCCTATGCCGTCTCTGCGATCCAAGGACTCGGGACGGGAGATCTGCTCGACGCGGTCGTGGAGCATCTGCCCGCTGCCGAGCTTTCGGACGGAGACGACGGAGTCATCGACATCGCGATCGTCGGCAAGCCCAATGCCGGCAAGTCCTCGCTGACCAATCGCATCCTCGGATACAACAGAGTCATCGTCAGCGACATTGCGGGCACGACGCGCGACGCGATAGACACCCCGTTTGAGCGCAACGGCGTGCGTTACAACCTGATAGACACCGCCGGCATTCGCAAGAAGGCGAGCGTGGAGCAGGGAGTGGAGCAGTACAGCGTGCTGCGTTCTCTCGCCGCGATCAGACGCGCAGACGTCGTGCTCATCGTCATCGACGCCGCGGACGGAGTGACCGAGCAGGATGTCAAGATATGCGGCTATGTTCACGATCAGGGCAAGCCGTCCGTCGTGGTGATGAACAAGTGGGACGCAGTCCAAAAGGATACGCACACGTCGTACATCTGCGACAAGGCGCTCGCGACTCAGCTCAAATTCATGGACTACTTCGTCACCGTCTATGTCTCGGCAATGACGGGACAGAGAGTGGACAGGCTTTTGGACGAAGCCGCCAAAGTCTATGAGCAGGCATGCCGCCGCGTGCAGACTTCCGTGCTCAACGACGTCGTGCGCGACGCCGTACTCGCGGTAGAGCCGCCGTCCAACAACGGCAGGAGACTCAAGGTCCTCTATGTCACGCAGTCGGACGTGTGTCCGCCGACGTTCGTGTTTTTCGTCAACGACGAAAAGCTCGCGCATTTCAGCTATCGCCGCTATCTCGAAAATACGCTGCGCAAGGCGTTCGAGTTCCGCGGCACGCCGATAAGGCTCGTGTTCCGCAATCGCCGCGACGATCTTGCTTGACAGCGCGTCATCGACACGGGCACCGAAAATCGTAATCAAGTTTGAGAGGTAACATATGAAGTATTCAGAACTCACCAAAGAAGAGCTTTCCGCGTTGTTGGAGACTCAGCGCAGAGAGTATGAAGACGTCGCCGCCAAGGGCTACAAAGTCGACATCGCGCGCGGCAAGCCCTGCTATGAGCAGGCTCTGCTGGCAGCCGATATGCTCCAAGGACCTGCGGCGGATCAATTCCCCAAAGCGGCTCTCAACTACGGCAACCTCGAGGGTCTTCCCGAGGTCAGAGAGTTGTTCGCAAAGATCTTGGGGCTTGACGCGTCCGAGATCTTTGTCGGAGGCAACAGCTCTCTCAACCTCATGTATGACACCGTACAGAGAGGTCTGCAATTCGGTTTCGGCGGCTGCGAACCGTGGAACAAGACCAAGATCAAGTTCCTCTGCCCCGTCCCCGGCTATGACAGACACTTCGGCATCTGCGAGCACTTCGGCATCGAGATGATCAACATCCCGATGACGGGCCACGGCCCCAATATGGATCTGGTCGAGGCGTATGTCGCGAGCGACGCGTCCGTCAAGGGCATATGGTGCATTCCCAAGTACTCCAATCCCACCGGAGAGACCTATTCGGACGAAGTCGTCGAGAGACTTGCGACGATGCCCGTTGCGGCGAAGGACTTCCGCATCTTCTGGGACAACGCCTACTGCGTACACGAGCTGACCGATTCGCCCGACAAACTCGCCAACATCATGGCCATCGCCAAGAAGGCGGGCACCGAGGACAGGATCTTTGAGTTCACATCGACATCCAAGATCACTCTCGCCGGCGCAGGCGTCGCCTGCATGGGCATGAGCGCCGCCAACCTCAAAGAGGCGCTGTCACACATCACGTTCCAGACGATAGGCTACGACAAGGTCAATCAATACAGACATCTCGTCTATTTGAAGGACCCCGAGCACATCGCCGAGATCATGGACAAACAGCGCGCGATCATCGCGCCCAAGTTCGCGGCAATCATCGACGCGTTCGAGCGCAACTTCGGCGACGACTGCGACATCGCCAAGTGGACCAACCCCAAGGGCGGCTACTTCATCAGCCTCGACGTGCTGGAAGGCTGCGCCAAAGAAGTGGGCAGACTTTGCAAGGCGGCGGGATTGACGCTGACTTCCGCCGGCGCGACCTATCCCTACGGCAGGGACGACGCCGACCGCAACTTGCGCATCGCACCCACGTTCACCAATGCGGACGATCTGCCTGCGGCGATCGAGATCCTCGTCGCGAGCGTCAAGCTGGCTTGCGTCGCCAAGCTGGCAGAGGAAAGAGCATGAAACTTTTGATCGCATCCGATATCCACGGCTCCGCCTATTGGACGCGCAGACTGCTGCAAGTCGCGCAAGAGGAGCAGGCGGATCAGATCGCGCTGCTCGGCGACATCTTCTATCACGGGCCGCGCAATCCGCTGCCCGAAGAGTACGCGCCCCTGCAAGTCGCGGAGCTGCTCGACTCGGTCAAGTCCAAGCTGATCGTCGTCAAGGGCAACTGCGACAGCGAAGTCGACGCGATGATCGCGCCGTTCCAATTCGTCGACATCGCGCAGATCTATGCGGACGGAGTCAAGATCACGCTCACGCACGGGCACGTCTTCAACAAGGACAGCATGCCCAAGAATGCGGGCGACATATTGCTCTACGGGCATTTCCACACGGGCTTTATCATCAGACAGGACGGCATGCTGATCGCCAATCCCGGCTCCGTGTCGCTGCCCAAGGACGGCAGACACAGCTATATCGTGATCGAGAACGGCGCAGTCCGACTGAAAGATCTCACGGACTGCAAGACTATTGAACAAGAGGTCGCAAAACAATGAAGATTTTTGATACCAAAGTACAAGAACTGAAATATGAAGTGCTCCGCGAAGTCATCAAGGCGGCGGACAAGGGCGATATGTCGGGCATCTATCTCGACATCCCCAAGCTGATCTCGCCGGGACCCAAGCCGACGATGCGTTGCTGCATCTACAAGGAGCGCGCGATCGTCCAAGAGCGCATCAAGATGGCGCTCGGCGGCGACAAGACCAATCCCAACAGCGTCGAAGTCATCGACGCGGCGTGCGACGCGTGCCCGATCGAGGGCATGTACATCACTCCGGCTTGCCGCGGCTGCATCGTCCACAAGTGCCAGGAGGCTTGCCCCAAGAACGCGATCACGATCGTCGACAACAAGCCCGTCATCGACAAGGAGAAGTGCGTCGAGTGCGGCAGATGCGCCAAGGCATGCCCGTACAGCGCGATCATCGAGCAGAGCAGACCGTGCGTCCGCAGCAGCAAAGGCGGCGCCACGAAGAAGGACGCAAACAAGAAAGCG
>CALWKR010000075.1 GCA_944381315.1 uncultured Christensenellaceae bacterium | reverse complement strand
AATTCGTGTCCACGCCGCATATTGTCACCTTGTGATTCATACGCACCTCCTATGTAGACGGCTCGCGCATAGATATTGTGATGAAAATTCGCATTTTCTATGCACGACGTCCCGACAGGCGCAATATGTTTATTGCACTTCGGCGCAATTTTTATGCAAAGCGACTTGTCAAGCATCGGTGACGCGGTTTTTAACTTATTCACGCGAATCGCTCGACGATAATAGGCAGAACCATCTCTCTTTGCGATCGCTGGATCGTTGTCAAGCTTGCATGACGCGATATTTTCGGATGACAAATATTTTCAATTAACTTGCCATAGGCGTTTCAAAGAGTCTCGGCTGTCAAGTTTCTGCGACAACTTTTTCGCGCTCGCGAATTGACGTGATCTAAGGCTTATACTGCATAAGCCGACTTGCGTATCCTGTCAAGTTTCTGTGACAAAATTTTGCGAAGCCGGCTCAATCTGAATACAGCCAAAATATGTCAAGCGTGTTTTGCAGACGAATATCAATGCCGTCAAGCTTCCGTGACAACATTTTTGCAAAAAAAAAGAGCGCCCGTGCGGGCGCTCAAAGATTTGCGATCAAACCGGTTGGATGCCGTTGGCAACGTCTCCGACCAAGGTATCGACCTTGCGCTTGTTGGCTTGTCTGTACTTGAAGAAGTTGAGCGCAACTTGCGGGAAGAGCGCATACGAGAGCACGTCTTCGTCCTGCTCGATGTATTGCTTGATCTCTTCGCGATACTTGGCAAGCTCAGGCTTGATCAGATCGGCAGGCCTGCAAGTGATCGGCTTTTCGTCGCCGAGCACTTTCTTGACGACCTCGGGGTTGGGAGCGGCAGGAAGTCTGCCGTATTCGCCTTTGAGGACGCCCTTGGTCTCGGCGGACACCATCTTGTATCTCTCGCCGCTGACGACATTGAAGACTGCCTGCGTACCGACGATCTGACTGGTCGGGGTGACGAGCGGCGGATAGCCGAGATCTTTGCGCACATTGGGTACTTCGGCGAGAACTTCGTCGTACTTGTCGAGCGCACCGAGGGATTTGAGCTGTCCGACAAGGTTGGAAAGCATGCCGCCCGGGACTTGGTAGATCAATGCGTTGACGTCGGTCTTGAGCGACTTGTCGGTCAGCCAGCCGTCCTTTTTGAGCCTGTCGGCGACGCCGACAAAGTGTTTGTTGATCTCATTGAGCAATTTTATGTCGAGCCCGGTGTCATACTCGGTGCCGCGCAGCGTAGCGACCATAGGCTCGGTAGCAGGCTGAGAAGTGCCGTTGCCGAGCGCGGAGAGCGCGCAGTCGATGATGTCGACGCCCGCCTCGATCGCTTTGAGGTAGGTCAAGTTGCCTACGCCGGAAGTCTGGTGCGTATGCAGATGGATGGGGACCTTGACGACCTTCTTGATGCCCTTGACGAGATCGTAGGCGACATAAGGAAGCAGAATGCCTGCCATATCCTTGATGCAGATCGTGTCCGCGCCCATGTCTTCGAGCTCTTTGGCGAGCTTGATGAAGTACTCGGTCGTGTGGACGGGGCTGGTCGTGTACGAGATCGTAGCCTCGCAGATGCCGCCGTACTTCTTGCAGCTCTCCATCGCCTTGCGCATATTGCGCGTATCGTTGAGCGCGTCGAAGATGCGGATGATGTTGATGCCGTTCTCGATCGACTTCTTGACGAATTCCTCGACGACGTCGTCCGCATAGTGCTTGTAACCGAGGATATTTTGTCCTCTGAGCAACATTTGGAGCTTGGTCTTGGGCATCGCCTTGCGCAGAGCGCGAAGTCTTTCCCACGGATCCTCGTTGAGGAAGCGGAGGCAGGAGTCGAAAGTCGCGCCGCCCCAGCACTCGATCGAGTAGTACCCTACTTGATCGAGCTTGTCGGCTACGGGGAGCATCTCGTCCAATCTCATGCGGGTCGCCGCCTGGGACTGGTGAGCGTCTCTCAAAATAGTTTCTGTGATCTGAACTTTTGCCATATTATTACCTCATTTATCATGCGACGCCGAACACGGACAACAACACGCCTGCGGCGACGGCACTGCCGATGACGCCTGCGACGTTGGGTCCCATTGCGTGCATGAGCAGATAGTTTTGCGGATTCTCTTCCTGGCCGACGTTGTGCGAGATCCTCGCAGCCATCGGGACAGCGGAAACGCCTGCGGAACCGATGAGCGGATTGACCTTGCCGCGGCTGGTCAGATACATAAGCTTGCCGATCAACAAGCCGCCGAGCGTACCGAACGCAAACGCGCAGACGCCGATGACGAGGATCTTAAGCGTTTGGACATTGAGGAACACATCTGCGGTAGCCTTGGTGCCGACGAGCACGCCGAGCAAGATCGTGACGATGTTGATCAACTCGTTCTTGGCAGTGTTGGTCCGACGCGGCACGACTTTGGACTCTGTGAAGAGGTTGCCGGGCATCAGCATGCCGAGGAGCGGTACTGCGCTGGGCAGGATGACTCCGACGACCAGCGTCACTGCGAGCGGGAAGACGACCTTCTCGGTCTTGGACACCGGGCGGAGCTGCTCCATGACGACGCTTCTCTCCTTCTTGGTCGTGACGAGCTTCATGATGGGCGGCTGTATGAGCTTGATCAAAGCCATGTACGAATACGCCGCGACCGCGATGGACGGCAGCAAGTGCGCTGCCAGCTTGACGGTGACATAGATTGCCGTAGGACCGTCCGCGCCGCCGATGATGGCGATCGCCGACGCCTCTTCGCCGGTGAATCCGATGTTGATCGCAATGATGAACGTGACGAAGATGCCGAGCTGAGCCGCAGCGCCCATGAGCAAGCTCTTGGGATTGGCGATGAGCGGACCGAAGTCTGTCATTGCGCCGATGCCGAGGAAGATGAGCGGCGGATAGATGACCCAATCGACGCCCTTGTACAGATAGTAGAACAGACCGTAGTCTGCGACCACTTCATAGCTGTACGCATATTCGGGATCGATCTCGGCGATTTTGGCGCAGATCGCGGCGAGCTTGTCGGAAAGGCTGACCATATCGACGTCGCCTGCCGTCTGGTAGACGATGCCGAACATTTGGTTGAGTTCCGCAATAGTGCCCGAGATCGGCGAAGCGTAGGCGTAAGCATTGCCGCTGACTTCCGCAACCTTGGCTGTGACCATTTGCAGCTGCTGATCGATCGTCATTCCGTCTGCAAAGACAAGACCGAGTTGTTCGGCAAGTTTTGGCAGCGTGCCGGCATAGAACTGTTCTCCCGTGTTGAAGAACATATACATTTGGTCGCCGTCGACTGTGAAAGTGTACCCGTATGTACCGTACAAGATGTTGTAGGTGCCGGGTATGTTGATGATGAACATACCGAAACCTATGGCAAGGAGCAGATTGGGCTCAAACTCTTTGTACACCGCGAGGTAGATGAGCACGCACGCGATGACGAGCATGATCAAATTCTGCCACAGCGGAGTGAGCGAGGTCATGAACCCCGTGCTGTTCCACAGGTTTTTCAACGAGTCTACAAAGTCGAGCGACAATATTGTAGATGAAAAGCCCAACATCGCAACACCTCGTTACGCGATCGTGCAGAGAACCGTGCCGGTATCGATATTGGAGCCTTCGGTGACGCTGTAAGTGATGACGCCGTCTTTGGTGGCGACGATCGGAGTGTCCATCTTCATCGCCTCGAGGATGACGATCGTATCGTTCTTCTTGACGGAAGCGCCGTTGGCGAAGCAAAGCTTCTTGACAAGTCCGGGCATCTGCGTCTTGACCGGCTCGCCTGCGCCTGCAGCGGCAGGAGCAGCCTTGGGAGCGGGAGCGGCGGCAGGAGCAGCAGGAGCTGCGACCGGAGCGGCGGGGGCTACGGGAGCCTCCGAAACGACGGGAGCGGAATAGACGGGAGCGCCTATCTCCTCAACTTCTACGGCATAGGACTTGCCGTTGACGGTAACGTTGAATTTACGCATGATCTTATCCTCTTTTATTTGATTTCTTTTATGGAGCGGACCCTGAACGGGAGATCGCTCATTTCTACGGGAGCATTCCCGCAGTAATACGCCATAAGCGCCGCGGTGATGACCGCAACGACTTCATCCTCTTCGTCTTGGACGCGTTGTTGCTCGGCGGCGACGGCGGCAGCTTGTTCCGCCTCGCGCTTTTCTTCTTGGATAGCCTCGACAGCCTTGTTCTTGGCTATCTTCTGCGGCAGCATGATCAGATATTCGACAAGTTTGATGCATCCGATCAGCACGAAAAGCACGATGAACACCATCGCAAGACCGAGTACGAACACGAGCAAGCCCGTCAGCAATCTGTCGCCGAAGTTCATATCGGCGATGCCGAGATAGTCGGGACTGCCGTCGACTTCGCACGCGGTCGCAAATGCGAGTATGAACGCGACCGACAGAAGCGTCAAAAGTATTAACGCAACTCTTTTAGTCTTCATAACCTCTCCGTCAGATACCCTTGAGCATCAGCAAAGCCGACGCGATGTAGGGTCTGAGGTTCTTCGCCTCGACCACGTTGTCGACATAGCCCTCTTGCGCGGCGATCATAGGATCTGCCGCCATTGCGGCGTAGCTGTCGGCAAGCTTTTGTCTGGCCTTGGCGACGTCCTTGCCCTTGTCGGCGGCAAGCTGATCCGCCATCAAGACGTCCACTGCCGCGTCGGGAGCGATCGGAGAGATGCAAGCCTTCTCCGTCGCGAGCGTATAGTCAAAGCCAATGCCCTTGCTCATCAAAGCGGTGTATGCGGCGCCGACTGCCTTGCCGACCGCGACGCCGATCTTGTCGACGGAGCTTGCGGCAACGGAAGCGAACAGCTCTGCGGCGACCTTTGCGGCGCCGGCCTTCTCCTGCTCTACCGTCGTATTGAAGCCAAGGCTGTCAACGAGCGTGATGAGCGGCATATCGAACGCGTCGAGCTTCTCGACGAAAGCGGTGATCTTGCGTGCGCCGTCAAGGCTGAGATAGCCCTTGCCGACCGAAGGATCGGTGGCGACGACGCCCACGCCCATGCCGTTGATCGAACCGAGCGCGCAGACGACTTCCTTTGCCCAATCTGAGCAATATTCTATGCTCTTGCCGTCGTCTAGGATCGCCTTGATCGCGTCGGCGGCAGGCAAGCCCTTGTCGAGCGCGGAAGCGACTCTGTTGGGGTCGTCCTTGGTGGAGACGTTGTCTGTCAAGACGTCGACGAGCGCGGAGAGCTGCTTTTTGAGATCCGCGGCAGACGAATAGGTGAACTGCGCAATGTCTGCGCCGCCCTTGTGTGCGTCATAGCCGAGCAGCTTGTTGAGCGCGGGGAACTCCTTTTGGGTCGACGCCAGATACATCGGCGAATCGAGCGAGAGCACCGCGTCCTTGGACATGAACGTGAAGTCCGCCATGGCGACGAAAGCCGACATCATGCCGACGGCGTTGCCTTTTACGACGCAATAGTGAGGCACCTGACCGCTGACGATCGCAGCCTCGGCGAGCACCTCGGCATAGCCTTCGAGCACGCCGACTCCCTCTCCTATCCTCGCGCCGCCGCAGTCGATGACCGAGACGAGCGGCGTACCCGTGGCAACGTCACGCTTCATGCACTTGACGATCTTGTCCGCATGAGCCTTGCCGAGGCTGCCTTTGAGCACTTCCGCGTTCTGCGCAAAGATATGGACGGGCTTGCCGCCGATCGTGGCATAACCGGTGACCACGCCTTCTCCCAAAGCTGCCGCCGCGTCTTCGAAAGTCTTGCCCGTGACAAAGACGTCGGTCTCGACGAAGCTCGACTTGTCGCAGATCGAATCGATGAATTTTTTCACCGACGCAGTGGCTTTTTCGATCGCTTGGGAGCTGACAATGATTTTGCCGTTCTCCATATAAAATCCTCCAATGAACGCCCGAGGGCGTATGTTAAAATTATCTTAATTTACACCAATAGCATTATATATTAATAGTGCCCGACTTTGCAAGCGAAATGGGACAAAAATGCAAGCGGATTGATTATTTTTTAACAAATTTTTCCGTTCGTTGAAAAAACGTCGCCGCACCCCGAAAGGTGCGGCGAAATCGTGCGCAAAAGCGTCATTGCGGACTGCTCTCCCGCCCGTCCGACTGCTCGGTGGCGGAGAGGATGCTCTCTATCCTCGCGAGCACGGCGTCCGCGCCCTTCTTTGCGAACGACGAGACGGGAGTGATGTCTGCTCTGCCCATCGCGAACGTGTTGGCGATGACGGCAAGACTGCGCTCCAACTTGGCTTTGGACAGCTTGTCCGCCTTGGTCGCGACGACGAAGTAAGGCACGATGTTGTGGTGCAGATAGGCGATCATCTGTCTGTCGAGCGCCGTAGGCTCGTGCCTGCAATCGACCAAGACGAGCACACAGCGCAAATTTTGGTCCGATACGAGGTAGTCGTCGATCATCCTCGCCCACTTCGCCTTTTCGGCGTCCGACGCCTTGGCAAAGCCGTAACCGGGCAGATCGACGATGTAGAATTCGCCCGAATTGACTTCGAAGAAGTTGAGCAGGCGCGTCTTGCCCGGGGTCGACGAAGTCTTGGCAAGTCCGTTGTGATTGGCAAGATAGTTGATGAACGAGCTCTTGCCGACGTTGGATCTGCCGGCGATCGCTATCCTCGGGACGTCCTTGATCGCAGTCGGATCGAAGCGCGCCATCGATGTGACGAACTTGGTCTGAGATATCTTCATATGTGCCTCCTTGCCGCGCGTGCGCACCTATATCCTATAATATAAAATGCGGACGGCAAACGCCGTCCGCCCGACCTCATGCGGTCTTCTTTCGGATCACGGTGGGCTTCTCTTTGAGCGCGGCGCAATCTTTGGTGATGACGATCTTCTCTATCGACGGATCGCCGGGGGCGTCGAACATGACGTCGAGCATTATGTTCTCGACGATGGACTTCAATCCCCTCGCGCCCGTCTTCATCTTGACCGCCTGAGAGGCGATCTCGCGCAGAGCGTCGTCTGTGAATTCGAGATCGACATTGTCGGTCGCGAACATGGCTTTGTACTGCTTTACGAGAGCATTCTTGGGCTCGACCAAGATGTTGACGAGAGCGTTCTCGTCAAGCGAATCTACGGACACGATCACGGGGACTCTGCCGACGAATTCGGGGATGAGCCCGAACTTGATCAAGTCGTCGGGCTTGACGTCGCTGCAGATCTGACCATAAGTCATATTGCGCGTGCCCTTGACGTCTGCGCCGAAGCCGAGTGCGGAGCCCTGCTTGCGCTTTTCGACGATCTTTTCGAGTCCTACGAACGCGCCGCCGCAGATGAACAAGATGTTGGTCGTATCGATCTGGATGCAGTCCTGCTGAGGATGCTTCCTTCCGCCCTGCGGCGGAACGTTGGCGACGGTGCTCTCCAAGATCTTGAGCAGAGCTTGCTGCACGCCCTCGCCCGACACGTCGCGGGTGATGGACATGTTCTCGCCCGTCTTGGCGAGCTTGTCGACTTCGTCGATATAGATGATGCCGACCTGCGCCTTGTCCAGATTGTAGTCAGCCTTTTGGATGAGCTTGAGCAAGATGTTCTCGACGTCGTCGCCGACATAGCCGGCTTCGGTCAAAGACGTCGCGTCCGCAACGACGAACGGCACGTCAAGGATCTTGGCGAGAGTGCTGGCGAGCATAGTCTTGCCGCAGCCCGTGGGGCCGAGCAGCAATACGTTGCTCTTCTCCATCTCCACGCCGGTATTCTTGGCATTGATGCGCTTGTAGTGGTTGTAGACAGCGACCGAGAGCACCTTTTTGGCTTGCTCCTGCCCGATGATGTACTCATCGAGGCGAGCCTTGATCTCTTTGGGCGTCGGCACGGTGATCGCGACGGGCTTTTTGCTCCTGACGGGATTGGCGGCAATGTGCGCGTGGCACATATTGACGCACTCGTCGCAGATGAACATACCCGTGTTGGAGGTGAACATTTGGTTGACCTCGTCGACGGATTTGCCGCAAAAACCGCAGCGCCCTTTCTTTATTTCGTCACTCATCGGCGCCTCATCTCTTGTAGTAGATCTTGTCTATGAGTCCGTATTGAAGAGCCTCTTCGGCGGACAGATAGTTGTCTCTGTCGGTGTCTTCGATCACCTTTTCGTAGGGCTGACCGCAATTCTCGGCAAGGATGCGCGCCATCTTCTCCTTGGTCTTTTGGATGTGATTGGCGACGATGACGATGTCGGACGCCTGTCCCTGCGCGCCGCCCAGAGGCTGATGGATCATGATCTCGCTGTTGGGGAGAGCAAATCTCTTGCCCTTGGTCCCCGACGACAGCAAGAACGCGCCCATGCTCGCCGCCATGCCCACGCAGATGGTGTTGATGTCGCACTTGACATAGTTCATCGTATCGTAGATCGCGAGCCCTGCGCTGACGCTGCCGCCGGGGCTGTTGATGTAGATCGAGATGTCCTTGTCCGAATCCTTCGCTTCGAGGAAGATCAGCTGCGCGACCACGCTGTCCGCGGTCTGATCGGTGATCTCTCCGGTGATGAATATGATCCTGTCTTCGAGCAAACGCGAATAGATGTCGTATGCGCGCTCGCCCGACTCCGTCTTGTCGATGACGGTGGGGATGAGAATGTTCTTCATTTTTCCTCCTCGCACGTTGGCGTCGATCAAGCCTTCTCCTGCTTGATCTCATTGTTGGCTTTGAGGTAGTCGAACACCTTCTTGGTGGTCGTCACGCTCCTGCCGTACTGCACTGCGTCCGCAGGCATGTCTTCGAGCTTCTCATACTTCAATCCGGTCGCGCCGAACTGCTCTTTGAGATAGTCGAACACTTCTTCGTCGGTGACGTTGAGAGCCTCGATGTGCTTGATCAGCTCTTCCATGACGAGTTGATACTTGACCGTCTTGGCGGAAGAATCGTGATAGCGCTTGATCAAGTCCTCCTCGGTCGAACCGGTGAACTTGTAGTAGTCGTTGATGTTGAGCCCCTGATATTGCAGCTGATAGGAGAACTGCTCTATCTTGTTCTTGGACTCCTCTTCGATCATGCACTCGGGCACCTCGACTTCGGACGCGTCGGTGATCTTGTCGATGAGGTCGTTCTCGAGCTGTTGGTCCGCAGCTTCTTCGTTGGACTTCTCGAGTCCCTCGCGGATGCTCTTGCGGTATTCGTCGACGGTGTCGAACTCGGAGATGGACTTGACGCTCTCGTCGTCGAGCGCGGGCACTTCTTTGTAGGTCGCGGAGTGCAGCTTGATCGCAAAGACAGCCTCTTTGCCAGCGAGAGTCTTCTCGTGATAGTCCTCGGGGAAAGTGACCTTGATGTCCTTGCTGTCGCCGATGTTCATGCCGACGATCTGTTCTTCGAAGCCGGGGATGAAGTTGTGGCTGCCGATCACGAGAGTTTGATTCTCCGCAGTGCCGCCGTCGAACTTGACACCGTCCACGCTGCCGCTGTAATCGATGACGGTCTTGTCGCCCTCGGCGATGGGCCTGCCCTCAACGGGCTCCCAGCTGCCTGCCGCCTCGAGATTTTGCTTGATCGAAGACTCGACTTCTTCATCGGTGACGGCCTTGACCTTGCGGACGAATTGCAAGCCCGTGTACTTGCCCAGCTTTACGGTAGGCTTGAGCTGTACGGTCGCGGTGTACTTGAAGGTGCTGTCGCTGATCGCGTCGATGTCGATCTCGGGCGAGTCGACCGGGAAGAGCTCGCTCTCCTTCTGCAAGATCTCACCGTATGTTTTCGGCAAGATTATGTCCATAGCGTCTTCGAAAAATACGCCCGTGCCGTAGACGCTCTCGATGACTCTGCGCGGAGCCTTGCCCCTGCGGAATCCCTCGATCTGGTACTTGCTCTTGTTCTTGTTGTATGCCTCGTCGATCGCGGCTTTCCATTCGTCGGTGCTGACCTCGACGGTGAATTTTACTCTGTCTTTTTCCAAAAGTTCCTTTGTGTAAGTCATGGTAACCTCTCAAAATTTATTTGCAAATAGTAGTTTAACACACCTCGCCGATTAATGCAATATAATTGCAATTAAAAATTTTATAATTTATAATAGAGAGCGGACGGCGCGCGCCGCCGTCACGGAGGAATCATGCCCAACGATTTCGTTACGCTCAACGCGCTCTGCGGCGAGCTGAATGCCGCGCTCGCGGGAGCGCGGATAGACAAGATCTATATGCCCGAAGACGACGAGATCACGATCGCCGTCCGCGCAGGCGGGACCAATCGCAGTCTCGTCGTGTCCTGCAATGCGCAAAATCCTCGCATACACTTCACCGATCGCAAAAAGCAAAATCCGGTCAACGCCCCTTCGTTCTGTATGCTGCTGCGCAAATTTTTGAGCGGCGCGACGATAGAGAGCTGCCGTATGCTCGGCGAAGACAGGATCTTTTGCATCGACGTGCTCTCGCGCAACGAGATGCGCGACACTCTCCGTCTCATGCTGGTCGCCGAGATGACGGGCAGATACAGCAACATCCTGCTCGTCGACAGCGCGACGATGAGAGTCAAAGACGTGCTCAAACAGGCTTCGTTCGACACTGCGACCAAGCGCTGTCTGCTGCCCGGCGCGCAATATTCGCTGCCGCCGCAATCCAAGATAAAACTGTCCGACGCACAGGGGATACTCGATCATATCCGCGCTTACGTCGGCGGCTCTCTTTCGGCTCACCTGCTCTCGTTCATAGGCGGCATGGCTCCGTCCACCGTCAACGAGGCGATCCGCCGCGCAGGACTGACGGACAGACCGCCTGCGCTCTCCGAAGACAGCGCCCAAAGGCTTGCCGCAGAGATACAAGAAGCCGCCGACATCCGCAATTCGCCCGACTACGCGCCTTGCGCGAGCGTGAAGAACGGCGTCTGCGACGACTTCTTCGCGATGCCCTATCCGTCGTCGGGCTTGGAGTTCAGGCGCTTCGACACTCTCAGCGAAGCGGTGGACGCCTGCGTAGGCGAGCGCGACGCCGCCGAACGCAAGCGCAAACACGTCAAGCACCTAGTCAAGGCGTGCCGCGGCTTGATCGCGAAAAATCAAAAGAAACTCGAAAAGTGCCTCGCGCGCAAGCAGGATGCCGAGAGCGCGGAAAAAAACAGGATCTTCGGCGAATTGCTGACGTCTTCTCTGCACTCGATCAAGCGCGGCGACAAGGTCGCGAGGGTGCCCGACTACTACCTTGACGGCTGTCCGATCGTCGAGATCCCTCTCGACGTCACGCTGTCTCCGCAGCAGAACGCCGCCCAATATTACAAAAAATACGCCAAGCAAAAGCGCACCGCAAAGCTCGTCGACGACCAGATCGCCGAATGCCGCGATATGCTGGAATATCTGCAAAGCGTGCAGACTTTCATCGACGGATGCGAGAGCGCGGAGGACATAGCCGACATCGAAAGAGAGCTCGAAGACGCAGGCGCGATCAGAGTCGGCAAGCCGCAAAAAGGCGCGCGCAAGCCCAAGCCGACTAGCCCGGCGCTCTATGACATCGACGGCTTCACCGTCGCCGCGGGGCGTAACAATATCCAGAACGAAAAATTGACGTTCAAGACCGCCAACGGCGGCGATATTTGGCTACACGCCAAAAATTCGCACGGCTCGCACGTCATCGTCTTTGCCGAAGGCAAGACCGTTCCGAACGAAGTGATCGCCAAGGCTGCCGCGATCGCGGCATATCGCTCGGAGGCGGCAGGCTCGGACAAGGCGCAAGTCGACTATACCGCGCGCAAAAACGTCAAACATCATCCGTGCGGCAAGCCCGGAATGGTGCTCTACACCGTCTACAACTCGATCGCAGTCAAGCCCGACGCGATGAGCGACCACGAGTTGAAACACAACTAAAAGACGGACAAGCAATAGCGATCGACAAAGCAAGCGAGGTATCCGCCAAAAGCGAATACCTCGTTGTCTACTGTTTAGCGCGCCTTCGGGCGCGTATTTTTACAATTTTTGAATGTCGATCTCGGGCAGTCCGTACTTGGAGTCCAGCTCGTGCAGCACTCTCGCGAAGTAGTCCGGCAGCGGCGCGCGAAAAGTCATCTCTTCGCCTGTGCGCGGATGCGTCAAAGTCAGCTTGCACGCGTGCAAAAGCTGCCCATGCAGTCCAAACTTGTCGGAGCCGCCGTATGCCGCGTCCCCGACGACGGGATGTCCGGTGTGCTTGGCGTGGACTCTTATCTGATGAGTGCGTCCGGTCTGCAGATCGAAGCGCATCAAGGTGTAGTTCGGATAGCGTCGGAGCACTTGAAAGTCGGTGACGGCAAGCCTGCCCGAGCCGTTGCGCGACACGGCGTACAGCTTGCGGTCGCGGCTGCTGCGATCGAGATGATTCTCTATCCTGCCCTCGTCCTTTGCGACGACTCCGTCGACAAGGGCGACATATGTGCGGCGCGCAGTCTTGCTCGCGATCTGCTGTTGGAGCGAGACATGGGCGGCGTCGTTCTTGGCGATGACGAGCAGTCCCGACGTGTCCTTGTCCAGCCTGTGCACGATCCCGGGACACACGACGCCGTTTATGCCGCTCAGCGAATCGAGCTGCGACAGCAGCGAATTGACGAGTGTATCGCTCGGCGAGCCGGGCGCAGGATGCACGACCATGCCCTGCGGCTTGTCGACGACGGCGATGTCCTCGTCTTGATAGACGATGGGTACGCACACCTCGGACGGAGTGAGATCGAGCTCGCGCGGCTCGGGGACGTCCGCTCGGACGAGATCGCCGACTTTGAGCGCATAGCCGGCCTTTGCGACGGGGGCGTCGTTGACAAAGACGCGCTTGTCGAGAATGAGATTGCGCGCTCGCGAACGCGTGCAGTCTGCGATCTTCGCGACGAACTCGTCAAGCCTGCACGGAACGCCGTCGAGTCGTGCGGAAAAGCTGCGCTCGCTCATTCCGACTTGTCCTCCGCCCCCTCTTCTATCTGCTCCGAAGCGGCAGTCTCGCCCTTCTCCTCTGCGGCGGTGACTTCTTGGGGGCGCAGCCTTCCGCCCTTGGAGAAGTCGCCCTCCTTGTAGCCGAAGATGATGTAGACGACGAGCATGCCCATCGCGATCATCACAAAGATGTCTGCGATGTTGCCGATCGCGAAATCAATACCGAAGAATGTCTGCAAAAAGGTGTAATCTATGAAATCGCGCACATATCCGAATGCAAGCCTGTCGATCAAATTGCCGAGTCCGCCTGCGACGATGCACAGCAGCGAAACTCTGAATATTCGCGGAGTTTTGGGGCGCACGATAAGGAGAACGAGCGCGACGGCGACTCCGATAGCCGTGATCGCCGACAAAAGCTCGGTCTTGCCCGAAAGTATGCTGAAAGACGCACCGTAGTTGCGCGCGAGAGTGATCGAAAAGATGCAGTCGACGACGGAGATCGAATTGCCTTCGGTCTGTTCGAGGATATCGAAAGCCGCGCTCTTGGAGATCAGATCCGCGGCAAGGGCGACGGCGGCGAACAACACCTCGAAGATGTAGACTTTGTATTTGCGCAAAAAAGAAGTCATTTCAGTCGTATTTGCGTTTCAGCGAAGAGGGTCCTTGAATGGACACGCCCTCGGGAGTGAACAAGAACATATTGTCGTTGATGTGCTGCTGCGAACCGCCGAGAGCATAGATCGCGCCGCTGAGGAAGTCGAGGATGCGCTGTGTATCCTTGCCGGACACGCGGCGGAAATCAACGATGATCGCCTGACGCGCGCGCAGCGAATCGATGATGCCGCTGACGTCGTCGTAGGATTTGGGATAGGCTATGATGACGTTGCGGACGTTGGACGCGTCGTCCTTTTTGCCGAATTGGAAAAAGCCTTTTTTCTTCTTCTCGTCGGTCTGCGTATAGCGCATCTCGGGCATCGGAGCGTATTGACGATAGTCGTCCACAGGCGGACGCTGCGGCTCGGGACGATAGTCGCGGTAGTCGTCGCGATAGTCCGAGCGATAGCGCGGCGGCTCGTTGTAGGACGACGGACGATAGCTCTGCTGCTGCCGCGGCTCGCGATCTCTGCGATCGTTGTTGGTGTAATAGTCGCGCTCGTTGTCGTTGTAGCGCCTTCTGTCCATTTCGTCCATTTTGCCTCCTAATTGCGTTCGCCGAACAGTACTCTGCCCGGTCTGATCATGTTGGATCCGCCGTACTCTATCGCGGCGGCGTAGTCGTGAGTCATTCCGCAGGAAGAATAGAGAGCGCGGACGTTGCCGCCCTCCATGCTCTTCAGTTGGGCGAACAGTGCCGCGAACTTGCGGAAATAGCCTATCAGCGGAGCTATCTCGACATTGGGCATCACCGACATTATGCCGTCCACTCGGATAGCGGTATAGCCTCTCAGCGAATCGACGAACTCGCCGAGCTGTTCTGGCTCGATGCCGCCCTTGGAGAGCTCGCTGCCCATGTTGATCTCGATCAGACAGTGCGCGGTGAGTCCGTGCTTGACGGCTTGCTTTTGGATCTCGTCGGCAAGAGACTGCCTGTCCAGCGAATGTATCAAGACGACTTTGTCGATGATGTACTTGACCTTGTTGGATTGCAGCTGTCCGATCAGGTGCCACCTCAGTTTGGATTCGGGTGTGTACTTGGTCAAGAGCTCCTGCACTCTGTTTTCGCCAACGTCGGTGAGCAATGCGTTTTGCTCGATGTAGTCGATAAGCTCTTTGGGCTGAGTCTTGGTCGCGGCGACGATCGCAATGTCGTCGTCTCTGCCCGCGCTCGCCTTGATGCGATCGACTTCGCTTTTGAGTTTTGCGATGTTGTCTTTGACTTGTTCGTAAGCTAACATATTTCGCCTTCTTGTCCCGAGATTTATTCTATCACACGACGCGCGCAATGTAAACAAACGAGCGGACAATTTTTCGCCGAAAGGCACAAAAATACGCCCACTCGTTTTGAAATGGGCGTATTTGTTCTAAATTTCGGGCTAATTTATAATAATTTTGCCGCACGATCAAAGTCTTGAGAGTCGCTTTGAGCCTTGATCGGACGTTCTTCTATCTTGAATCTGTTGACGCTGAACTCATATGCCGTCCTCTCCGACACGCCGCCGTCGGCAAGCGTCTTGGTGTATTTGCGGCTCTGTATCCTGCCCCACATCGTCGCCTTGGTCCCGACGGGCAGATCCTTGGCGTAGCGCGCGCTGCGGCCCCACAATATGCACGGAATGTAATCCGACTTGTTGTAGGCTCTGTTGACCGCAAGCAGAATGTCGCAGATCTCGCGATTGAACGGCGTTACGCGATATACCGGCTGCTTGCAGATGTAACCGCACGCTTCCAGGCTGTTGGGATTGACGTTTTCGCGTGCCGGGAAGATTATGTCTCTCGCGAATGCGGTCAAGACGAGCCGCGACTTGTCGTCCTCTATCTTGTTGTGACTGCGGAACTGCCCTTCCACCGTTATCTCGTCGCCTTCGCACAGCGGACAGCCCGCCATAAGTCTGTCCGACACAGTGAGCGGTATCATATCGGACTGCCCCGAAAGTCGCTTGACTTGGAGAGTCGTCTCGAAAAAACTCTCGCCCAGCACTTCGTGCGTAAATCTCACCGGCTCCGCTATCGTCCCCGTCAGCGAGAGCTTGTTGTTGTTCATCAGATCGTAATTCATATTGCCTCCGTATTATTTGTGTTGGACGCCGTTGGCGTCTACGTTCGCATTGTCTTGATAGATCAGCTCGGACACGGTCACCGGCTCATAGCCTGCGTTGAGCAGTTTCGCGAGCACCTGCGGCAGCGCGTCGAGGATATGATCGCTGTTGTTGTGAAAGAGTATTATCGATCCGCTCTTGACCTTTGAGCACACTCTCTCGGTGATCTGTGCCGCCGAGATCCCCTTCCAATCGAGCGAGTCCACATCCCACTGGATAGTATTCAGTCCCAGCGAATCCGCGGTGTTGACAACGTCGTTGTCGTAGTCGCCGAACGGCGCGCGGAAGTTGGTCGGCCTGACACCCGCAAGATCTTCTATCTTGTCGTTGACGCTCTCCAATTCTTGCGCGATCTCATCGCCAGACAGCGCGGACATCTTGAGATGATTGGCGCTGTGATTGCCGATCTCGCAGCCGCTTTCGGCTATCGCCTTGACTTGATCGGGGAATTTGTCCACCCAAAACCCGACAAGGAAGAACGTCGCTTCGACGTTGAAATCGTCCAAGATCTCCAAGATGCCTTCCGTCTTGTCCGCGCCCCACGCGGCGTCGAAAGTGAGCGCTATCTTTTTGTCGTCCCTGTCCACGCAATAGATGGGAATGCGGCGCGTGCTCGCCCCTGCGTAGACCGTCGCGAACCCGTCGCCGAACGCGCCGCCTATCGCGACCGCGATAGCCGCCGCAAGCACGACGGCGCAGACGAGAGTCTTCTTCCTGACACATCCGATCATGGCTTCTCCTCATATATGATAAAGTCGCGCGAGCGGCGCAATCTTGCGGTATTCGCACAAAATTGTCGACTCGCGTCGAGCGTTTCCGCCCACAGTTATAATATGACGGCCCAGAGCGATTATGCCCTGCCTTTCCGACTTTCCCCCGATCGTCGGCGATGGCAAAAAATATGGCGCTCGAACTTGTCGGTATGCCGCAACGAAGACGATATTGCCATACGCCGAGATATTAGCCGTCGCCAAAACTTGACGTCCGCGCGCTCCGCGCAACGCGATGATCCGATGCGCTTTGACAAAAATCTCTCGAGTTTTGTATTGACATTGCCGCAAAAATGTAATAAACTAATATAGCCGTGCTAAGTGGGGAGATAGCGGTGCCCTGTACCTGCAATCCGCTACAGCAGGACCGAATACCGACCTCGGCTTGGAGTATGGGAGGTCTGCCTTGGGCAAGTACCGTTGATACTAAGGTCTCGTGCAAATCTGCACTGTGAACCATGTCAGGGCTTGACCGCAGCAGCATTAAGCAGATCGTGGGTTGTGCCACGAGGAAGCTTTAGAGGAGGCAACTACCCCTGTTACGCTTCGGTGCCCCCTGTCAAAGTCGGTTGCACGGCGCTTTTGCAAGACAGCGACGCTTTTGCGCCGCTTTTTTGTTTGCGAGATTGATAATCCACGCCGCCGCGGCATAGCGTATAATATGGATTACAGCAAATATTATCTCAAAAATTATGTCCCCGAGCGCGATCGAGGCGCAGGCAACGACAACGGCGACTCGGAGCCGATCTACGAGATCCCCGAGCGCGGCTCGTATGCTCCCGAGATAGTCTACATAAACCCCGACGGCGAAGAATTCACCCCCGAACCGACTGCCAAATATGTCGACGTCGAAAAAAAGCGCGGCAAACAGTCGCGGCTGACTTCGATCGTCATCGATGTCATGATAGCGGCGGTAGTGGTATTGACGCTGATAGTCTCCGCCGATCTCGTCACCGACGGCGCGGTAATCGGCGCGATAACGAGCCTTTTCGACGACTCGACTCGTTTTTATGCCGTACTCGAAAAGCCCAACGACAACGTGCAAGATGCGATCTCGGACGCCCAACAAATTCGCGCCGACGGCAAAGCCGGTTACCTCATCCGCTATCGAGACAAATACTATTGCGTCTCCGAGATCTACGATTCGCGCGAAGTCGCCGAGAGCGCAAAGGGCTCGTCGGACGCTCTGATCTATGAATTCTCCTATTCTCCGCCCGATCTGCCCGATGAGTACTCTTCACTGCTCGACATTCCGATAAAGATAACGAGCGATCTGGACGGGATCTTGTCCTCGCTCGAAAACGGTGAGATCGGCTCGACTGCCGCCATAGAACAGATCTCGGAGATCCGCGACGAGTTGAGCGCAAAGAGCAAAACTCTCGACGGCTCCGTCGGCGAGACGTCCAAAGAAAGCGTCGCCTTTCGCTCTGACATCTCGGTCGCGCTCGCCGCGCTCGACTGTCTGTGCGAAGGCGTGCATCCCGAACTTGCCGCAGATATCCGCTATGCAAAGTGTCAGGTCTTGCTCGCCTTCGCGCTGTGATCACCACAGATCGATCAAGTCTTTTACTCTGTCCCACCAAGTGCACTTCTCGACGTCGCTGTCGGCATAGAGCTCGAACTCGGCGCGCCTGTCTCCGCTCGTCAATACTATCTTGGCGATCGCGTCGCCCTTGGACACGGGAGCCTTTACGTCATACGCGACATATTCTGTCTTGACTTCTTCGCCCCTCATCACGGGCAGTCCGATCCTCTCGGCGGCTACCGGGCGCAAGGCGTCGATCTTGCCTCCGTCGATCTCCACTTCGAAGTCCGCGGCGTCGCCCTCTTTGAGCACTTCGCAGAAAGTGACGTTGGCGAACGCATAATTGAGCAATCTGCTGCATTCGGCGAATCTCGTCTTGCTGTCGTCGGCGCCTATTACGGTGGCGATCGCCTGAACTCCGTTGCGCTCGGCGCACGCGGACAGGCAGAACCCGGCGCTGTCGGTGTAGCCCGTTTTGCCGCCCTTGCAACCGCTGTACTGTCTTATCAATTTATTGGTGTTGGTCAGCGTAGTCACGCGTCCCGACGGATGCACATAGTCCTCTGTCCACACGGACGCGAAATCAGAGTAGCCGTCATGGGACATCAGCTCGCGCGTCATGATATTGACGTCGCGTGCGGTCGAATATTGCTCGGCGTCGCTCGGGAGCCCTGTGCAGTTGGCGAATCGAGTATTGTTCATCCCGAGCTGCGCGGCTTTTTCATTCATCATCGCGACAAAGCCCTCGCTGCTGCCGGCGATGCGCTCGGCAAGAGCATAAGAAGCGTCGTTCGCGCTTGCGACGATCACGCCTTTGAGCAGATCTGAGACGGGATAGTCTTCGCCTGCGTCAAGGAACATCTGACTGCCGCCCATCCCTGCCGCCAGCTGAGAGACGGTTATCTTTTCATCGAGAGCAAGCTCGCCTTTCTCGATCGCTTCAAAGACGAGATCGGCAGTCATGATCTTGACCATACTCGCGATCTCATGCTTTGAATCTGCATTGAGCGAATACAATTCCCTGCCGTATTCGTCCGCAAGATATGCCGAGAACGACGTCACCGCAAGCGCATCTTCTTCGGCAAAGACGTACTGAAATGTGCATATTCCTGCGACGGCAACGACGAGCATTGCCAACAAAATAGCTTTTTTCATATCACACCTCACGTCGATAGTATGTGCCGCGCAAAATTTTTCTTGCGCAGACTTTTAGAGCCGAATATCGGCTATATTTTCGATATTACTCTGAAATTTTGACTAATTTATAATAATTTATCAATATGAATTATTCTAAATCAATTGCACGAAACAGCGATCGGACATCGCTCGCGGACGCATATTCGTGATGACGACGCTTTGTCTACGCTCGCCAAATCTTGCAAGCCATCGGTTCTTGACCGTTTTGTGCATAAAGCCCGCACGCCCGCCTTCCCTCTTGCCGATGCCGTGTCATCTCGATCTTGTCGGCAAATTTATGCGCGCAAAGTATTATCGTGCGCGCAAAGTCAATAAATATGTAGCGAGGTATTTTATGAAGATCGTACTGTGCGGCGGAGGCACCGCAGGCCATGTGATGCCCAACATCGCTCTCATTCCCAATCTCAAAGACCGCTTTGGCGACATACTGTATCTTGGCAGAAAAGACGGCGTCGAAGAAAAACTCGCGTCGGCTCAAGGGATACCCTTCTTCCCCGTCCCCGCCGTAAAACTCGACCGCTCAAAACGGCTGCCCGATCTTGCAGTCCCGATCAAGCTCGCGTCTTGCGTCGTCACCGCGCGCAAACTGCTCGCAAAACTACGTCCCGACGTCGTCTTTGCCAAGGGCGGCTATGTCTCTCTGCCCGTCGCGTTGGCGGCGCGCACATTGCGGATCCCCGTCGTCTGTCACGAGTCCGACTTTTCGCTCGGACTTGCCAACAAGCTGATATCCAAGTTCGCCGTATGCACGATGACTTCTTTTTCGCAGACGCGCGCACCGCGAGCTTATTTTGTCGGCAATCCCGTCCGCGCAAGCCTGACTCTCGCGAACGCCGCCGAAGCGGAAAGGCTGTGCAATTTTTCGCGCAAAGCCAAGACGGTGCTATTTGTCGGCGGTTCGAGCGGAGCCGCCGCGATAAACAAAGCCGTCGACGCCGCGCTCCCCTCTCTCGTATCCGACTACAACGTCGTGCACATCTGCGGAGCAGGCAATCTGCGGCCAAATTCGCACGGCTATCGCTGTATCGAATTCGCGGACAATATCTTTGACTTCTACGCCCTCGCCGACGTCGTCGTCTCGCGCTCGGGCGCCAACTGTGCGAGCGAGCTTGCGGCTATGGGCAAGCGCGTTATCTTCATCCCTCTCCCGAAAGGCGCTTCGCGCGGCGATCAGATCGAAAACGCGCAAGCCTATGCAGACCAAGGCAAAGCCGTCGTGCTGCCGCAGCAAAGGCTGAATACTTACGAACTCGTATGCGCGATAGGCAATGCGCTCTCTCGTCCCGCTCCGTCTCCGGATCCTGCGCCGCTCGCCGCAAGCGCAAAGATCGCCGACAAGCTCGCCGAGATCGCGCGCGCGAAATATCTATCAAAGCAAAACTGAGATCGGCGCTCGGACGCCGTTGGTCGTTTGGCAAAAAAAACAGGCGGCCGCTTTCGCGACCGCCCGTCGATTTTCGTTATTCTCCGTCTATGTTGTGCCGATAGCCTGCGGCGGCGACCATGCTCAGATTGCTGCCGTTGTTGCGGCAAGCGGCTTTGAGCACGTTCGCGCCCTTCTTGGTCCTGTCGGCGATCGGAACGTCCTCGGTGTTGACGGGAACGCATTCGCCGTCCACGAGCTCGATCGCAAAGTCATACGGCATCGTGACCTTGTCTACAAAGGCGATCGCGCCGTTCTTGGAAGTGTCCGAAAGGACAACGCCTTTGCGGTATCTCTTGGTCGGTTCCACAGACGCGATGACAACGCGCTTTGCGTAGCCGTTGTCGTTCATCACGACGATCTCGCCCTCGTTGGAGTGGCTTGCGGCAAAGATGACCTTGTCGCCGTCGGCAAGCTGTATGCCGCGCACGCCCGACGCCTTTCTGCCTTGGCACGGGATATCCGACTCCGCATTGAGGACCATGCCCTGCGCGGTGACGAACAGCAAATACTCGTTGGCGGGATCGACGATCTCGACGTTGACGAGCCTGTCGTCGTCCTCCTTGAAGACGAGCGCAGGATAGACGGACTTCTTGTCTGTGCCGTACTCGGCGGCCTCGCTCTTTTTGACGAGTCCGTCGCGAGTGAAGAAGCACAGCTCCTTGCCCTCTATCTCGGACGTCGTCATGACCGCGATCAGCTTGTCGTCGCTGTCGGCCTTGGCGATCTTGGAGACGGAGACTCCCTTTGATTTCCACTTGTCGTCGCCGAGCTGATCTATGCTGAATACGACAGCCAAGCCCTTTTGGGTAAAGCCGATGAGGTTGGAATTGTTGTCGCACTTGACGACTCTCTTGACGAGGTCTCCGCTTGAGCAATTGACTATGCTCTTGGACGCAAGGCGATAATTTTTCTCCCCCATGAATTTGAGATAGCCGTTTTGTGTGAGCACGAGCACGCCCGAGCGCTCTATTTTTGCGTTGAGGTCGATCGTCGCTATGACCGCCTTGTCGGGCGAAATGATCTCAGTACGGCGCTTGTACGCGTATTTGCGCTTGATCTCGATCAGCTCCTTTTTGACTACGGAGAGCTGGCGGCGCTTGGACGACAAGATAGACTCGAGTTCCTCTATGGTTTTTGCGAGTTCGGCGATCTCCTCTTCGAGCTTGCGAGCGTCGACTTTTTTGAGCTGTTTGAGCTTCATCTCGAGGATCGCGACCGCCTGTCTCTCTGTCAGAGAGAACTCGTGTTTGATCTGCTCCTTCGCGTCGTTGTCGGTGTCGGCGTTGAGAATGATCTCGACTACGCGACGGATGTTGTTGACCGCGATCAGCTTGCCTTGCTGGATGTGCTGCTGCTTTTTGGCTTGATTGAGATCGTACTGCGAGCGGCGATATATGATCTGCCTTTGATATTCGGTGTATTGCGCGATGATCTCGAGCAATCCCATGAGCTTGGGCTTGCCGCCTGCGATCGCGACCATATTGACCGAAAAACTGTCTTCGAGATCGGTAGCTTTGAAGAGCGCGGCGAGCAATTTTTCGGCGTCGGCGCCCTTGCGCAATTTGATGACCGAGCGCTGACCTTTGCGGTCGGACTCGTCGACGATGTCGGTGATGACGCCAAAGACTTCTTTCTTCTTGTCCCTCAGCTCGTTTATACGCTGCAACAACTGCGCCTTGTTCTTCTGATATGGCAGCTCGGTGATGACAATGACGTCCTTGTCTCCGTCCTTTTCGACAAATGCGCGCGCCCTGACCGTGATCTTGCCCTTGCCCGTCGCATACGCCTGCTCGATGCCGTCGCCGTCGACGATGATGCCGCCCGTCGGGAAGTCGGGAGCCGGGATGTACTGCATCATCTCCTTGAGCGTGATGCGGCTGTTCTCTATATACGCGACGATGCCGTTGATCGCCTCGCCGAGGTTGTGCGGAGGGATGTTGGTCGTCATGCCGACGGCAATGCCGACTGCGCCGTTGACGAGCAAGTTGGGGAACTTGCACGGCAGCATATCCGGCTCTTGGAGCGTGTCGTCGAAGTTGAGCGAAAAAGTGACCGTCTCCTTGTCCAGATCGCGGAGTATCTCCATTGCGAGCGGAGTCAGGCGCGCCTCTGTATAACGCATAGCCGCCGCGCTGTCGCCGTCGACGGAGCCGAAGTTGCCGTGCCCGTCGACGAGCAGCATACGCGTGTTGAACGGCTGCGCAAGTCTGACCATTGCGTCGTATATGCTCCTGTCGCCGTGCGGATGGTACTTGCCGAGACAGTCGCCTACTATCCTTGCGGACTTCTTGTGCGGTTTGTCGGGAGTATTGCCAAGCCCTATCATCGTATAGAGGATGCGCCGCTGGACGGGTTTGAGTCCGTCCTCCACGCGCGGCAGAGCTCTGTCCAAAATGACGTGCTCGGAGTACGGCATCATCGACGAATGCAAGATGTCTTCGATGCTGTCCTCAATGATTATCGATCTGTCCTCAAAGGTGTTTTTCTTTGCCATTGCTTACTCCTTCAACTCCTTGAAACTGTCGGTCTTGTTGAAGTTGGCATATTCGTAGATATACTCTCTCCTCGCCTCGACGTTGTCGCCCATGAGCACCGAAATGCGGCTCTCCGCCTCGGACGCGTCCTCGATCGTGACGCGCATCAGCGTGCGCCTGCTCGGCTCCATAGTCGTCTCCCACAGCTGCTCGGGGTTCATCTCGCCGAGTCCCTTGTATCTCTGCAATGTATAGCCGCGCGCCGCGGTCGTCAACATCTTTTTGAGCTCCTCGTCGTCGTAGGCATAACGAGTGCCGTTCTTGTCCGAAATGCGATAGAGCGGCGGCATGCCGATGTAGACGTGTCCGTCCATGATCAGCTCTTTCATATATCGATAGAAGAATGTGAGCAAGATCGCACGGATGTGCGCGCCGTCCTGGTCCGCGTCTGCGAGGATGATGACTTTGTTGTATTTGAGATTCTCGACATTGAAGTCTCTGCCAAGTCCCGCGCCGAGCGCGTTGATGATCGACGCCATCTCTTCATTGTCGAGGATCTGATTTATCCTCTTTTTCTCGGCGTTGAGCGGCTTGCCTTTGAGCGGCAAGATCGCCTGGAACTGCCTGTCTCTGCCCTGTTTTGCGCTGCCGCCCGCGGAGTCGCCCTCGACGATGAACAGCTCGTTGAACTCCGCCTTCCTGCCCGTGCAGTTGGACAGCTTGCCGACGAGAGCGTTGTTGGTCATCTTGTTGAGCTTGCGGATCGTCTCCTTGTCGTTGGACATCTTGACGCGCACTTCGGCTGCCTGCTGCGCCTTGGCGTAGATCGCGTCGATCGTCTCCTTCTTGGCTTTGTTGAGCCAGTCGCCGAGCAGATCTGTCAGCATATTCTCGACGATCGTCCTCGCCTCGGGGTTGCCGAGCTTGGTCTTGGTCTGTCCCTCGAATTGGACGTTGCGCATCTTGATCGCGAGTACGGCGGTCATGCCCTCGCGATAGTCCTCGCCGAGATACGGGGCTTGCTTTTCTTTGATTATGTTCTTGGCTCTCGCGAAGTCGTTGAACACTTTGGTGTACGCCGACTTGAAGCCCGTCTCATGCGTGCCGCCCTCCGTCGTCGGGATGTTGTTGACGAAGCTGAACACGCTCTCGTTGTAATCGTTGGTGTGGATCGACGCGAGCATCAGCTCGAATTCTTCCGTCTTGCGCTCGACATAGAGCGGCTCGGGATAGAGCGGAGTCTTGCCGCCCTCCGCGATGTTGCCCTTGACGAAGTCGCGCAGGCCGCCCTCGAAGTGATAGGTCGCCGAAAGTGGAGCACCGTCCTCTCCCGCCGCGCGCAAGTCCGTGACGGAAATGCGCATGCCGCCGTTGAG
>CALWKR010000074.1 GCA_944381315.1 uncultured Christensenellaceae bacterium | reverse complement strand
CCTGGACGCCTTGAAGGCCTTGAATGCCTTGCGGCCCCGTCGCGCCCGTCGGTCCCGTTGCGCCTGTCGGCCCTGTCGGTCCCGTCGGTCCGGTGGGGCCTCCCGACGGTCCTGCAGGTCCCGTAGGTCCTGTCGGGCCCGTCATCATATAGTAGGGCGGTACGCCGCAGGGGTTGCGTCTTGCGCCGCAATTGCAGAAATTGCATCCGAATAACATAGTTCTTCTCCTTGTCAGAAGTCTATTCATAATATGCAATGCGTGCGCGGCGCGTTACGGCGCGCGATCGGCGGCAAAAAATGGAAAATTGCGGTCGGAAAACGGTTGACAAACACGGTCGGCAGGGCTAAAATATAATCACAATTGCAATGCCGAAAGGCATACGCAGGGACACGCGATCCGCATGGCGCGCCACAGAGAGTCTCTCCTACGGCTGAAAGAGGGACGCGCAGGCGGCGGTTTCGTACCACCCGAGCGAAAAGCACGTTTTGCTGTACGAAACAGCCTGATGAGTGACGGCGCAAGCCGTAAGTAAGGTGGAACCACGCCAAGGCGTCCTTGCATATGCAGGGGCGCATTTTTTATCGGAGGTAATATGATCAACATCACTCTCAAAGACGGAAGCTCTCTCCAAGTCGCGGAGGGCGAAAGCGTTGCGCAGATCGCCGCGCACATCTCGGAAGGGCTTGCGCGCGCCGCTCTGGGCGCGCTTGTCGACGGCAAGGTCGTCGAACTCAATTATGTGCCTCAAAAGGACTGCGCTTTGCAGATCCTGACATTCAAGGACGACGAGGGCAGACGCATCTATCGTCACACTTGCTCCCATGTTCTCGCGCAGGCGATGAAGTCGATCTATCCGACCGTCAAGCTCGCGATCGGTCCTGCGATCGAAGAGGGATTCTATTATGACTTCGACTTCAACACCCCGATCACGTTCGAGGAACTGCAAAAGGTCGAAGAGGAGATGGCAAAGATCATCAAGGCGGACTACAAGCTGGAGAGATTCGTGCTGCCGCGCGCCGAGGCCATCGAGCTCATGCAGAGCTACGGCGAGCCGTACAAGGTCGAGCTGATCAACGATCTGCCCGAGGACGCAGAGATCTCCTTCTATCGTCAAGGCAACTTCGTCGATCTTTGCGCAGGTCCGCATCTGCCGTCGACGGGCATGATCAAGGCGTTCAAGCTCACGTCGCTGACGGGCGCGTATTGGCGCGGCAACGAGCACAACAAGATGCTCTCGCGCGTCTACGGCACTTGCTTTGACAAAAAGAGCGAGCTGACCAAGTACCTCGCCGCCGTCGAAGAGGCGAAGAAGCGCGATCACAACAAGCTCGGCAGAGAGATGGGCATATTTATGACGGACGAGAGGATAGGTCAGGGCTTGCCGCTGCTCATGCCCAAGGGCGAGCGCATCTTCCGCACGCTCGTCAGATTCGTCGAGGACGAGGAGGACAGACGCGGCTATGTGCGCACCAAGACGCCGTATATGGCAAAGTCGGATCTGTACAAGGTCTCGGGTCACTGGGATCACTACAAGGACGGCATGTTCGTGCTCGGCGACGAGGAGAAGGACGACGAAGTCTTCGCGCTCCGTCCGATGACTTGCCCCTTCCAATATACGATCTACAACAACGGCCTGAAGAGCTACCGCGACTTGCCGATCAGATACGGCGAGACTTCCACACTCTTCCGCAACGAGAGCAGCGGCGAGATGCACGGCCTCATCCGCGTCAGACAGTTCACGATCAGCGAGGGACACATCATCTGCACGCCCGAGCAGCTCGAGGACGAGTTCCGCGGCGCGGTCGATCTCATCAACTATATGCTCAAAGCCACGGGCTTGAAAGATGACGTCACCTATCGCTTCTCCAAATGGGATCCCAAGGATACCAAGAAGTACATCAACGAGCCCGAAGTGTGGGCAAAGGCAGAGGCAACGATGAAGAAGATCCTCGACCACCTCGGCTTGACCTATACCGAGGCTGTCGGAGAGGCGGCTTTCTACGGTCCCAAGCTCGACATCCAGATCAAGAACGTCCACGGCAAAGAGGATACGATCATCACGGTCCAAGTCGATATGTTCCTCGCCGAGAACTTCGATATGACCTATGTCGACGAGAACGGCGAAAAACGTCGTCCGTACATCATCCACCGCACGTCGATCGGCTGTTTCGAGCGTACGATCGCGCTGCTGATCGAGAAATATGCAGGCGCGTTCCCGCTGTGGATAGCTCCGACTCAAGTCAAGGTCATCAGCCTTACGGACCGCAACGTCGAAAAGGCGCAGGAGATCGCGCGCGAATTGTCCGCGTCCGGCATTAGATGCGAGACGGATACGCGCAGCGAGACGATCGGATACAAGATCCGCAGCGCGCAGCTCGAGAAGGTGCCCTATATGCTCGTAGTCGGCGACAAGGAGATCGAGAAGGGCGTCGTGTCCGTGCGCCGCAGAGGTGAGGGCGTGATCGGAGAGATGCCGCTTTCGCAATTCCGCGACCGCGTGCTCAAAGAGGTGGCGGAGCTCAGACTTGACTGACCGCCGCAGAAACATCGGCGCAGGCGCAATCGCGTCTGCGCTTTTTTATAAAGAAAAGCGGCGGCTTGCGTTGTTTCGAACGCGTGATCGCGCGGCGCTTTCGCGTCGGGCGTATGTCGGGAGCTTTTGCAGCTATTACGAAAAAATGCAAAAAGTCGACTTTTTTCGGAGTAGGAAGAGAGACTTTTTTTGATATACTATTGACTTGATCGCCGATTTGCAAGGCTGATAGACGAGAAGAGGGAGTATCGATTTTCGGACGCGCGGAACTTCCGCGCGTCTTTTGCAACAAAAAGACGCAGACGCTTGCGCGCCTACGCCTTTTAATGGAAGATGAGCGTCGGGAAGGGGGGGAGAAATCCCGACGAATATGATAATTGTCGAGGCAAACGCCTCGACGATGCAGAAGCGTATCAGACGGGCTTGGCGGTCGCCGTCACCTTGACGGGCGCGCTCTTTTCGGAGACATAGCTCGTCATGCTGTTGTAGACGTTGCGGATGTGGTCCCCGACGCGTTCGAGATCGTTGATCAGGTGCAGCCACACCGCGCCTGCGTCGGCGGTGCATTGTCCTTTGGAGAGGCGCTCGATGTGCGAGGACTCGAACTTCTCTTTGCAGACGTCCACCTTTTCTTCCGCCGCGTCGACGAGCTCGCGCTCGGACAGATCTTTGGCGGCAAAGCCCTTCATTACGAGAGAGTACAGCTCGTTGAGATCGGCGGTCATCTCTTGCAATTCCGTCATTGCGTCTTGCGACAGCTCTGTCTTTTGTTTGACGAGCATGTCGGCGTACTCGACTATGTTCTGCGCATAGTCGCCTATGCGCTCGAGATCCGAGACCGCGCGGTAGTAACTGCTCAATTCGCACTCGCTCTCAGAGGTCAGCGGATTGGTGGACAGCTTGACCGCATACGAGGTCAGGTTCTTCAACAAGAAGTTGAGGTGCGCTTCGCGCGAATCGAATTTGTCGCGCTTGTCGAACGTGCGCGTCTCGATCGCGGTGAGGGACCAATCCAAGTTCTTCTTGGCGATCTGCGCCATCAGCTCTATCTCTTTGCGTACTTGCGCTATCGCGATCGTCGGCGTCGCGAGCAGGCGATCGTCGACATAGGCGAATTTGTCCTCGATGAATCCGTCTTCGCTCGGCTTTTGCTTTTTGTCGCGCACGATCAGCTCGGACAGCTTGGTCAGATATTTGATGAACGGCACGAGAAGGATCGTCGTCGTCACGTTGAAGATCGTGTGGAACATCGCGATCTGCGTCTCTATCTCGGGGAAAGCCGCCGAGAGCCATTCGTCGATCGGGAGGCAGAGCGCGAGGATGAAGAAGACGATCGAGCCGAAGATGTTGAACATCAAGTGGATGACCGACGCGCGCTTGCCGTTGACGGTCGCGCCTATCGACGCGAGCACCGCGGTGACGCAGGTGCCGATGTTTATGCCGAGGGTGATAAAGATCGCGTTCTCCAAATTCATCAATCCGGCGCCCGCCATTGTGATCAAGATGCTTGTCGTCGCCGACGAGCTTTGGATGATCCCGGTGATGACGAGTCCTATCAGCAGCAGCAAGAAGGGATTGCTGATCGACGCCATGACGTCGGTGACGGTCTCGGAGCCGCTGAAAGAGCTCATGGACGCGGACATCACGTCGAGTCCGACAAAGATCATGCCTATGCTGCCGATGATCTGTCCCGCGCGGTTGACCTTGTCCTTGCCCATCATAGACATGAACGCGCCCACGCATGCCATCGCCGCAAAGAACGCGGTGACGGGCAGAGATTGGAGCGCGACGATCTGCGCGGTGACGGTGGTGCCGATGTTGGCGCCCATGATGATCGCGGTCGCCTGTTTGAGAGTCATGACTCCGGCGTTGACAAAGCCGACGACCATGACCGTCGTTGCGGACGAGCTCTGGATGATCGCGGTGACGCCGGTGCCTACGGCTATCCCTGCGAAGCGGTTGGAGCTGATCTTGTTGAAAACATTCTTCAGTCTGTTGCCTGCGATGGACTCCAGGTTCTCGCTCATGATCTTGAGCGCGATCAAGAATACACCCAAGCCGCCCAGCAAGGTGAGTATCATTTCCACAACAGTCTGCATAGCTACCTCCTTGCGGCGCGCGACCGATAGGACACATATGTCCTCTACAAGTATATATCAATAAATGGAGCAAAAGTCAAATAAATATAGACAGAAAAGGGAAAATAATGTATAATTGATGTAAAGACAATGGTCGTGCGCGCACGCGATATCCAAAGTTTCGGCGCGCAATGCCGCGCATACCGGCGTGACGCCGCATGCGTGTGTTCGGAGAAAATATGTCCACTCTCGTGCTTCTCGATTCCAATTCGCTGCTCAACCGCGCATTCTATGCGATGAGCGAGCTCACAGACCGCAAGGGCAGACCTACGGGCGCCATTCACGGCTATCTTTCCATGCTCACCAAGCTGATAGACCAATACAAGCCCGACAAGATCGCCGCCGCTTTCGACCGCAAGGCGCCCACGTTCCGCAAGGAGCTGTACGCCGGCTACAAAGCCACTCGCAAGCCCATGCCGGAGGATCTCGCCGCCCAATTGCAGCCCGTCAAGGACATGCTGACGCTGATGGGCGTCCCCGTCGTCGAAAAGGACGGCTGGGAGGCGGACGACATCATCGGCACGCTCGCGCGCCGCTTTGACGGCAAGACGCTGATCGTCACGGGCGACCGCGACAGCTGGCAGCTTATCGACGCAGATACGAGCGTGATCTTCACCAAGCGCGGGATCACCGACATCGCGTTAATGGACGAGCAAAAGCTCAAAGACGACTATGGGCTGACGCCGTCGCAGATCGTCGATCTCAAATCGCTGATGGGCGACAGCTCGGACAATATCCCCGGCGTGCCCGGAGTGGGCGAAAAGACTGCGCTCGGCTTGCTCGAAAAGTACGGCACTCTCGACGGCGTCTATGCCTCGCTCGACGAAGTAAAGGGCAAACTGCACGACAGACTTGCCGAAAACAAGGAGCTTGCCTATCTGTCCTACAAGCTCGCGACGATAGATACGGACAGCCCGATCGACGCGTCCGTGCTCGAGCGCGACTTCAAGCCCGTCTATCCGACGGAGCTGAAAAAGACGCTGCTCGACTACAATCTCGTCAAGCTCGCCGACAAGATGAACTTCGAGGACGAGGGCGGGAGCGAGCAGACGGCGCAGACGTTCAACGACGCGGTCAGACTCACCGAGCGCGGCGTTGCCGCGGACGCAGTCGCCGCTCTGACGGGCAGGATAGCCTTTGATATCTCGGGCGCGAACATCGCCGTCGCCGACGAGAAGGATTCGTTCGAACTCGTCGTGTCGGACAGCTTGCTGGACGAGGGGATGAGCTTTGACGACGCGATCGCCGTGCTCGCGCCGCTGCTCGAAGACGGCGCGCGCGCCAAGCTGTGCTTTGACGTCAAGACCGTGATGCACACGCTGGACGGCTACGGCGTCGAGCTGCGCAACTGCGACGACGTGATGCTCAAGGCATATCTGTGCGACAGCAACGCCAACGTCAAGAGTGCGGCGGATCTGTTCGCGCTCTACGATATGCACGGCTCGGACGTCGGCGCGATGCTGCTCGCGCTCGACAAGACGCTCGACGGCGAAATGCGCGAAAAGGAGCAGACCGAACTCTATCGCAATATGGAACTGCCTCTCGTCAAAGTGCTCTTTGACATGGAGAAGAGGGGCTTTGCGGTGGATCGGGCGACTTTGGACGCGCTGTCAGAGCGCCTCGGCGCGCAATTGCAGGCGCTGTCGGCGAGCATAACGGAGCTTGCCGGCGAGCCGTTCAATCTCAATTCCACCAAACAGCTCGCGCATATCCTGTTCGAAAAACTCGGACTGCGCGCGGGCAAAAAGACCAAGAGCGGCTATTCCACCAACGTGGAAGTGCTCGAGGGATTGAAGAACGAGCATCCGATCGTGCCGCTCATCCTGTCCTATCGCGAGCTGTCCAAGCTCAAATCTACCTATCTCGACGGGATGCTGCCGCTGATCGACGGCGGCGGCAAGATCCATACCGTGTTCCGCCAAGCCGTCACCGCGACGGGCAGACTGTCGTCGACGGAGCCCAATCTGCAAAACATCCCCGTCCGCAAAGAGAGCGGCAGGGAGATCAGACGAATGTTCGTCGCGTCGCCCGGATGCCTGCTCGTCTGCGCCGACTACTCGCAGATCGAGCTCAGACTGATGGCGCATTTCAGCGGCGACCGCAATATGATAGACGCGTTCAACGCAGGCGAGGACTTCCACACTTCGACTGCCGCCAAGCTCTTCCACGTCGCGCCCGAGCTCGTCACCAAGGACATGCGCCGCAGCGCAAAGGCGGTCAACTTCGGAATCATCTACGGCATCAGCGATTATGGACTGTCCGAAGATCTCGGCGTCGCCGTCTGGCAGGCGCGCGAGTTCATGAACGAATATTTCGCGCATTTCCCCGACGTGAAGAAGTATATGGAGAGCAGCGTCGCCTTTGCGAAAGAGCACGGCTATGTCCGCACTCTCGACGGCAGACGCAGATATATCCCCGAGCTCAGATCGTCCAACTACAACACGCGCTCGTTCGGCGAACGCGTCGCGATGAACATGCCGTTGCAGGGCACGGCGAGCGACATCATCAAGAAGGCGATGATCGCCGCCGATCGCGCGCTGCGCGACGAGGGACTTCGAGCAGGGCTGATCATGCAGGTGCACGACGAACTCATCGTCGACGCGCCAAAAGCCGACGCGGAAAAGGCTGCCGCCATCCTCAAACGCGAGATGGAGAACGCCGCGCACCTCGCCGTGCCGCTGATCGCCGAAGTCGGCATAGGCGAAAATTGGGTGGAGGCAAAGTGATGTTGATCGCCGTTACAGGGGCAATGGGCAGCGGCAAGTCCACCGTGCTGTCCTATCTGAGAGACAAGGGCTATCCCGTCTTTGACTGCGACGAGATCTATGACGGACAGGTGCTCGGCGACAGCGGCTATATCGCGGAGATCGCCGTGGCGTTCCCGTTCGCCGTTCGAGGAGGCAAGATCGACAAGCGCGCGCTTGCGACGCATCTCGCGATCTGCCCCGACGACGTACATACGCTCAATTCGATCGCGCATCCGCGCGTGATCGCCAAGCTGGTCGAGGCGACGCGAGAGCTGCCGATCGCCTTTGCCGAAGTGCAGATCCCGTCCGCGCTCGAAGGGGTGGAGCACAGACTGTGGCTCGTCACCGCGCCCGAAAACGTCAGGCTCGCGAGAGTGCAGGCGCGCGACGGCAGGAGCGAGGAGCAGACAAGGGCGATGTTCGCGCTCAGAGAGGAGACGGACGAGTCGCTCGCAGACGAGATCATCGACACCGACGCGCCCCTCGACGAAGTCCATCGCCGCATAGACGCCGCGCTTGCGAGGACGCGCCGCGGATAATGTCGGCGGCAATGCTTGCTTTGCGCGCGCATTCATTATATAATATCAATTGGCGCGTCCGAGTCCGTCGGACGGCGCGCTTTTGAGGCGGATATGTTGTATTCTGTTACCGGCAAAGTCGTTTTTTATGAAGAAGGGCGGCTCGCAGTCGAGACTGCGGGCGGCGTTGCCTACGACCTCTTGGTCTCCAACGCCACTCTCGCCAAGCTCGGCAGACAGGGCGAAGTCGTCACCGTGTTCTGCCGCCTCTCCGTCAGCCAGGACGACGTCAGACTGTTCGGCTTCTATTCCAAAGAAGAGAAGGCGATGTTCGACAACTTGCTGTCGGTCAGCGGCGTGGGCGGCAAGCTCGCGCTGCAGATCCTTTCGTCCGTCGACGTCTCCACGCTCGCCGTCGCGATCGTGGGCGGCGATTCGGCGACGCTGTCCAAGGTCAAAGGCATAGGCAAAAAGACTGCCGAACGCATAATTTTGGAATTGCGCGAGCAAGTTTCGTCGGGAGTCTCGGCGCTCGCGCCGACGTCCGATCTCTCCGCCGTTACGGGAGACAACGCCGTCGCTGCGGACGCGATCGCCGCGCTCGTATCGCTGGGCATCTCCAAGACGGACGCATACAACGCCGTCGCCGCCGCGATGAAGAAGACGGACAAGCTGGAACAAGTCATCGGACTTGCATTGAGGAGTTTTGACAAATGAGCGATTTTGATGAACGCGAACCGAGATTTATGTCTTCGTTGCAGACGTCGGGCGACAGCGACAACGAAAATACGCTGCGTCCGCGCACGATGGACGAATATGTCGGTCAGGACAAGATCAAGGAGAATTTGGAAGTCTACATAAAAGCCGCCGTCGCGAGAGGGGAGCCGCTCGACCATGTGTTGCTCTACGGCCCTCCCGGACTCGGCAAGACTACGCTCGCGCACATCATCGCTTCGGAGATGAACGCGCAGATCCGCATCACGTCTGGTCCCGCGATCGAGAAGGCGGCGGATCTTGCCGCGATCTTGACCAATCTGGGCGAGAACGACGTGCTGTTCATCGACGAGATCCACAGGCTCAATCGCAATGTCGAAGAGGTGCTCTATCCGGCGATGGAGGACTTTGCGCTCGACTTCGTCGTAG
>CALWKR010000073.1 GCA_944381315.1 uncultured Christensenellaceae bacterium | reverse complement strand
CGCTGTCTCGCTACGCGTCTCTCTTCCGATCTGCTCTTCCGTTCGATCTATCTCAACTTTGTTGCCGCCACGCGGCCGCTGCCCTGTCAAGCATATATGACATACTTTTTGTAACGCTCAGACAAATTGCAACTTTGCCGCCGCCACGCGGCCTTGCGGCTAGCGCCGCAAAGCTCTGCGCGATTGACTGTCGTGCAATCGCTTGAGCACGAATCCCGAGGGATTCGTGCTGCACTTATGGCGCGCCACACACAGAAAGGGCACGGATGAAACCGTTATTTTTTAATTGTTTTATTTGAATTTTACTAACATGCCGCCGCCACGTGACGCGCGCCATTAAGGAGGCTTGCGGCTGCGCCGCAAAGCTCTGCGCGATTGACTGTCGTACAATCGCTTGAGCACGAATCCCGAGGGATTCGATATATACTTATGGCACGCCACACACAGAAAGGGCACGGTTTCATCCGTGCTGCGGCGCGCCATAAGGAACTCGAATCCCTAACCTTTGGCTCCGTAGACCAACGCTCTATCCAATTGAGCTAATGGCGCATATCCGCGTCAAGTTCTCTCCCTTGACCGCCTACTTATTATAGTGTGCTTGCGGCGCAAAGTCAAACGATTTTTGCATCTTCAAGAAATTTGTGCTCTATTTTTTGTCGTTGTGCGCACGCCGCTCGGCCTTCCATTGCTTGATCGTCTCCAGCCTCTGCTTGAACCTCTCCTCCAAGCCCTCTTCCGTCGGGCGATAATAGCTCTTGCCCTGCAAAGAATCGGGCAAGCACTGCATATCTGTCAGCTTTTCATCAAAATCGTGCGCGTATTGGTAGCCCTTGCCGTAGCCCAGCTCTTTCATCAACTTGGTGGGCGCGTTGCGGATGATCGCCGGCACGGGCTCGGCAAGCATCGTCAGGGCGTCCTTTTTCGCGCTCTCGTATGCGACATAGAGCGAGTTGGACTTGGGCGCGAGCGACATATAGACGACCGCCTCGGTCAAGTGCACGCTGCACTCGGGCATGCCGATCAAGTGACACGCTTGATACGCCGCGACGGCAAGTTCGAGCGCGCGCGGATCCGCAAGCCCTATGTCCTCGCTCGCGAACCTCGTCACTCTACGCGCGATATAGATCGGATCTTCGCCTGCTTCGAGCATACGCGCCAGCCAATACACCGCCGCATCGGGATCGGAATTGCGCATGGACTTGTGCAATGCCGAGATGAGATTGTAATGCTCCTCGCCGTTTTTGTCATAGAGCAGCGACTTCTTGGACGTACATTGCTCGACGACTTCGCGCGTGACGCGCGTCGCGTCGCCGTCCGTATCGCCGTTGAGCACTGCCATCTCCAAAGTCGAGAGCGCACTGCGCGCGTCGCCGTTGGCAAAGTTGGCGATCATCGCGACGCACTCGTCGTCGATCTCGATCTTTTGATTGCCGAATCCCCTCTCGTCCGTCAGCGCATGATGCAGCAATTGCGTCAGCTCGTCCGCAGACAGCGCTTGCAGCACAAAGACTTTGCAGCGCGACAGCAATGCGCCGTTGACTTCAAAAGACGGGTTCTCCGTCGTCGCTCCGATCAAGATTATGCTGCCCTTCTCGACATATGGCAAAAAGGCGTCCTGCTGCGCTTTGTTGAACCTGTGTATCTCGTCGACAAAGACGATCGTCCTGTCGCCGAAACGGCGGTTGCGCTCCGCCTGCTCCATAACTTGCTTGATCTCTTTTATGCCGCTCGTCACGGCTGAGAAGTCGATGAACTCCGACTTGGTCATCCGCGCGATAATGCGTGCCAAAGTGGTCTTCCCCACTCCCGGCGGGCCCCAAAAGATCATCGATCCGATCTTGTCGCTCTCGATGATGCGCCTCAAAACTTTGCCTTCGCCGAGCAAGTGCTTTTGCCCGACGAACTCGTCCAAGTTGCGCGGCCTCAGCCGCGCCGCAAGCGGAAGATCCGCGTCGCTCTCAAACATATTGATCTGTTCCATAACGAAACCGCGCTCTCGCGCGCCCTCCGACTCTTTTATTATACCACATTTCCTCGCACTGTTCAAGATGAAAAAGCCGCCCTGTCGAGCGGCTCTCAAATATAGCTTTTCCTACACGGGCACCAAAAATCACAATTGCAAGAATATCCCGCTGAACAAGATCGCCGCCATGCAGATCGGCGCGACGAAGCGTATCATGATCCTGAAATATAGCCGCGTGCCCTTCTTGCGCATCCCGATCTCGTCACTGATGATGTTGAGATCATAGAAGTAGCCTGCGATTATGCAAGTGCCGATCGCGACGAGCGGCATCAAGATGCTGTTGGAGAAATAGTCGAACATATCCAGCAAGTTCTTACCGCCGATGTTGATCATGCTCAGCGGCCCGAAGCCCAACGAAGACAGCGTGCCGAGCACAAGCATTATCCCAAAGACGATCGCGCAAGCGGTCAACCTCTTGAGTTTGAGATTCTCGCGCAAGACGGAGACGATCGCCTCTGCGAGCGAGATCGACGACGTCAGCGCCGCGAAGAATACCAGCACAAAGAACACAGCGCCTATCCATCTTCCGCCCGGGATCGCGTTGAACACCGTCGGCAACTGTACGAACATCAGCGACGGGCCCGATTGCGACGCGACCGATTCGGGATCGGACGAGAATGCATAGATGGACGGAATGATGATCAGCGCCGCGACGATCGCGAACGCCGTGTCGCAAATGGAGATCTGACGCGCCGAGCCGGAAATGCTCGCGTCCTTCTTCATATACGAGCCGTATGTGATCATGATGCACATCGCGAGCGACATCGAGTAGAACAGCTGTCCCAACGCCGCGAGCAGCGTCTCATATGTGAAGTCGCCGAAGTCGGGGATGAACAGCTTTTTCACGCCCTCGATCGCGCCAGGCTGGCACAGCACATAGATCATCAAGAACAGCGCCAAGATCGCCAATGCAGGCATCAAGATCTTGCTTATGCGCTCAATACCCTTCTGCACGCCAAAGACGACGACCGCGATCGTCGCCGCGCCGAAGATCAAGAAATAGATCAGCGGCTGCCACGGATCCGCGGTGAAGGTTTGGAAGAACAGCGCTGACGTATCCGCGTTCGCCGCGTCGCCGATGAGCTGCGCGTTGCCTTCAAGAAAAGCGACGATATAGCGCACTACCCAGCCGCCGATGACGCAATAGTACGGAATGATGATGATCGGCACGACAAGGCATACGAACCCGAACCATTTGAACTTCTTGTTGAGCGCGGCGAAGGCGCCGATGACGCCCTTGCCGGTCTTGCGTCCGATAGCGATCTCCAACACCAGCAGGCAAAATCCAAAGGTCACTGCCAGCAGTATATAGCTGAGCAAGAACATCCCGCCGCCGTACTTTGCCGCGAGATAGGGGAAGCGCCACAGGTTGCCCAGTCCCACTGCCGAACCTGCCGCCGCCAATACGAATCCCAATTTGGACGAAAACCCGCCGCGCTTGTGCGCGTGGGGCAAATCGGAGCCTTGCGCCGACGCTTCGCCCTGTCCGACGGCGTCTTCGCCGACTGACATCGCATCTTTTTCTTCTGTCATTACATCTCTCCCTGTTTTGCACAAAAGGCAAGGTGAGATTATTGTATTATATATAGGTGAGCGTGTCAACCTTTTTGCCGCCCATAGCCGATCGAGTGCGCAAAAGAGCCGTTTCCCCACCAAAAAGCCCATCCGCGCCCAATTGTGCACTTGCGATCAACCTCTCACAGCCGTCTGCGCGCCTTTCGGAATTTTTCGCCCTCCGCCAAATAGTCGCGCAAAAGCGTTGCATTTTGACTCCGTTCGTGCTATAATACACCTTGTCTATGGGGGTATAGCTCAGTTGGTAGAGCGCTTGAATGGCATTCAAGAGGTCAGGGGTTCGACTCCCCTTATCTCCACCACCTGTCAGTTCGCAAACATCGCGGGCTGACTTTTTCTTTCTATCATCATGCCGATTTTGTTGACAAACGTTATTTGAACGATCCGCCAATGTATGAGATAAATTCAACCGAGACGCACAAGAAATTATCTTAGCGAAATAAGCGCCACGGCGCCACTTTCGGAGGGATAAAACAGATGTCCTCACGCAGTTCTGCCTGAAAGTTTACGTTTCTGCCAAAATCACGGTGATAGTCTTTCACACAGATCCACTGCAACACTTGCGAATATAACGCTTTATATATTCAACTATCACTTCCAAAATCGTATGCCTTCGCTGACAATGCACTCTAATGCTGGCGTTCAGCGTTTTTGTGCTTCTCTCCTATTTTTTTCGATAGCATCAACAATAAATGTTCGACACCATGCTCGTTCGCAATAGACAAGTACAGCTCGCTGCTCTCATAGCGACCGCTCGCTCAGCAAAGCAAACTCGGAAAGACAGGAAATGCTTGCGCTCGCGTATGCCTCGGGCAACTCGATCGATCTCGGCGCGATCTGTGATATGATATCCTCTAAAACAAAATTCGGATCGGGACAGACCGATGCGCGGCGACGGCGAGCGGCGGAAACATCTTACGATCGAGGCTGACAGCATGGAAAAATGCGCAAAACTCGATACATATCAAGAGAAATTGACGTCGCACGGCGTCGGAGCAAAATTACGTCACTCGGCGAACGATCGCGCGAATATATTGAATAGGACAAAGATATGGATATACTATTTGCATTCGGGATGACATTGATCGCCGGACTGAGCACCGGGATCGGCGGCTTGGCTGTATTGTTCCGCGGAGGGACGAACAAGAAATTTTTGTCGGCGGCATTGGGCTTTTCTGCCGGCGTGATGATCTATGTCTCGATGACTGAGATCTTGACGCAAGCCGGCGAATCGCTAGCGCAAGGCATGGGCGGCGCAGGCGCATGGGTATGCGCGGCGGCGTTCATCGGCGGTATGCTGTTCATCGCACTGATCGACAAGCTGGTCCCCGAACGCGAAAACCCGCACGAAGCGGCATCGCTTGCAGAAAAAGACGACGGCGAAGAAACTGTGCGCACGCGCAGGCTTATGCGCACCGGTGTGCTGTCGGCGGTCGCGATCGCGATCCACAACTTCCCCGAAGGGCTTGCGACGTTCGTCTCGGCGCTGCAAGAACTCGAAGTCGCACTGCCCGTAGTCGCCGCAATAGCGATCCACAACATTCCCGAAGGCGTCGCGGTCGCCGTCCCGATGATGCGCGCGACCGGCTCAAGAAAGAAAGCCTTCTTCTTCGCGCTGCTGTCGGGCTTGGCGGAACCGTTCGGCGCGTTGGTCGGATGGCTCATTCTCATGCCGTTCATGACGCCGACGGTGTTCGGCATCATCTACGCCGCCGTCGCGGGGATAATGGTCTTCGTCGCGCTCGACGAATTGCTGCCGTCCGCACGCGCCTTTGGCGAACATCACATCGAGATCTACGGGCTCATCGTCGGCATGGCGGTCATGGCGGTATCTTTGATCTTGCTGTGACGGCTTTGCCGCCGATCGCGGCCTCGCTTTTCGATATGCGACATCAATATTCCTTTCGGACAACTGTGCCGAGCACACAACGACACGACCGAGCGCTTGGAAACTATCCAGACTCTCGACACCTTTAATAGCTCTCTCTGCCTGCGCTCTGCATCCGAACTCGCAGCCCGTTCCGCCCAAATCGATCGTATTCAGTGACTGACATGCCTGTCGGCAACTATGAACGGCTTTGCGATCGATATAGCCTTTGACGCAAATTGTTGATTTTTCCATTAAATACTATAATATAAAAGATAAATAGCGAGGATAAAGGATATGAAAAGATTTGACTATTCGACGATCAAAGAAATATAGCGGGGCAACGACATCCTCGGCTTGATCGCGGCCATCTATAAAGAAGTCGGGAAGCAAGAGCCGTATCTCAAACAGCGACCCAAAAAAACTTGAAAAGCTAGTCGAGATCGCAAAGATCCAAAGCACCGAAAGCTCCAATGCTATTTAAGGGATCCGAACAACGAACACGAGATCGATGCAGATCGCCCTGAAAAAACTACTCGCCGCCTCTTTCGTGAAAAAGCCATTGCCAAACCGTAATTTCATCTGTGGGCTTGCGAGCAGATCCGCCGAAAGTGCTTTATGAGCAAACAGATAGCACCGCAACACACACCCCACTATCATTCCGAGCAGAAAACGGCGCATCGCCCAAGCTCACAGCCGCAGCCGTATTGCGTTAAAGCGCCTATGACCGAAGCACAGCAAGGGAGTGAGCGCGGCTGACGCAATTCGGCAAGGCAACTATTTGCTTTCCAAATTCAAGTAACTTGTCGTCAGCTGTTTGCACCTCGTTTATACTTTTGTTATGCTTTTATGCTTTCATCTGCGTTCTTCTGTACAAAACAACTATTCGATAATACCCATGCGGTCTCGCAAGTAGATCCGTTCCTTTGCCGATATCATCTGCGAGCTTGCGAGCAGATCCGCCGAAAGAGGGGTTTGGGGAGAAAACGGCTTTCTTGCACGGCGGCGCTATTAGACGGAGCGTTGTTGTCTCCCCAAAGCGGTTGAGGGGTAACGGGCCTCGCCCGTTTCAAACGAGCACCGCCCCGTTCGCCACACCTTGGCTTTGCGTAGTTTGTCGCGCGCGGAAATTAGCAGCGCCGCCGTGATCGCATCTCGCAGACAGCTGCAGTTGTTTGTCGTCTCTCGATAGTCACGGAACAGATCAACAGCCGCAATAGCATCGCAAGAAGAAGGATGTCGTCCAAAAATATAGCCGCAGCCGTGAATGGTAACAAGAAACGGCGCATCGCCCAAGCATACAGCCGCAGCCGTATTGCGTTAAAGCGCCTATGACCGAAGCGCAGCAAGGGAATGAGCGCGGCTAACGCAATACGGCTGCGGCACACGCTTATGACAGGCCGCGGCGTCCGCTCAGACTGCGGCGTTCGCTTTGACTGCGGCGTTCGCTTTGACTGCGGCGTCCGCTTTGCGATAAGTCACTCTACGCCAATGCGGCGGTGCGAATAAATTTTTCTGCATGCGACAAACTACTGACATAACG
>CALWKR010000072.1 GCA_944381315.1 uncultured Christensenellaceae bacterium | reverse complement strand
AGCAGTTTTGGCTAATGTATTTCGCCCTCAAACAAGGAGCATCCTCGTGGGTCAATACTCGTAGAGTATTAGCGAGAGGTGCGACACAGTGTGAGGGCGAAAGACATAGCCAAAACCTTGCCCTCTCGCCGTCAATGGCGGTGCCACACCCAAGGATCGGCATCGGACGGCATGCGCCAATCTCCCCTCGGAGAGAGTGCGACAGATCCGACTTTGGGAGCGTCGGGGGTACAGCTGCGCTTGAATTGCTGTGCGAAGAAACGCTGATAGAACTTGTCGAGACTTTGCTCGACGGTCTTGCGCGGAAGGTCGTCGAACGCGAGCGAGGCGAGGCGCAGCACCTTGCGCGGCGCAAAGCCCCATCTCATCACATAGTAGAGGAAGAAGTCGTTGAGCTCGTAAGAGCCGACGATCTCTTCTGTCTTTTGGACTATCTTGTCGTTTTGCGCCGGGATCAGCTCGGGGCTGATCGGCGTATCGAGGATATCATAGAGAGCGCGCTTGACGTCGCCCGAGGCGCACTCGTCGGCGTAGTAGCGCACGACGTGTTTTACGAGAGTCTTGGGAACGGACGCATTGACGCCGTACATAGACATATGGTCGCCGTTGTAGGTAGACCAGCCGAGCGCTGCCTCGGAGAGATCTCCGGTGCCGACGACCAAGCCGCCGGTCATGTTGGCGACGTCCATCAGGACTTGGGTCCGTTCACGCGCCTGCGCGTTCTCATAGGTGACGTCGGTGACGTCGAGCGGATGTCCTATGTCGGAGAGGTGGACCTTGACCGCCTCGCCGATCGCTATCTCCTTGAAGTCGGTGCCGAGCCCCTTGGCGAGCAGCTCCGCATTGCTGCGCGTGCGCGACGTGGTGCCAAAGCACGGCATAGTCACCGCCAACACGTCGCCGAGGCTCTTGCCTGCCTTGCGCGCCGCCTCGACGGCGACGAGAAGCGCGAGAGCACTGTCCAGTCCGCCCGAAAGTCCTACGACGATTTTTTTGGCGCCCGTGTGCGTTATTCGCTTGCAAAGTCCGCTCGATTGGATGTCCAAGATCAGCTTGCATCTGTCCGCTCTGCCGCTTGCGTCGTCGGGGACGAACGGGGTGCGCGAGATGCGGCGCGTCAAAGTCGTGTCCGTGATCTTGAGATCGAAGCCGAGCTCTCTCGCGCCTCCGCGAGTGCGGAAAGTGCTTTGACGGCGGCGTTCTCTCGTCAGCTTGAAGACGTCTGTCTCCGCAACGGCGATGCCCTCTCCGAACGGCTTGCTTTCTGCGAGCACGGTCGCATCCTCGGAGATGATGTCATGCCCTGCAAAGACGACGTCGGTCGTGCTCTCGCCCGTACCTGCGTCCGCATAGACATAACAGCAAAGCGCCTTGCCGCTCGCCGCCTTGACGAGCAATCGGCGGTATTCCGCCTTGCCGATGAGTTCGTTGCTCGCGGAGGGATTGCAGATGATCGTCGCGCCCATTTCCGCAAGCCGCGCGGACGGAGAGGACGCGATCCACATATCCTCGCAGATCTCGACGCCCACGCACAATTCGGGCATGCTTTGGCAGCGGAAGACGAGGTTGGCTCCGATAGGGACGGACACACCGCCGACGCGCACGCTGTCGGAGACGAGCGCGGACGCAGGCGAGAAGTGTCTGCCCTCATAGAATTCGCCATAATCGGGGATCGCGGACTTGGGAACAATGCCGACGATCTTGCCGCCGCATACAAAGGCGGCGCAATTGAAGAGCTTGCCGTCCGCTCGCACCGGCGAACCGACTACGACGGCAGCGTCGAGCTCGGACAGCTCGGAAGCTATCGTCAAGAGCGCGTCGTCGCTCGCGTCGAGAAGCGCGTCTTGGGTGAAGAGGTCGGCGGCGGTATAGCCGCTGACAGCCAATTCGGGGAACACGATCAATTTGCAGCCCTGCTCTGCCGCGCTGCGTGCGAGGCGAACGATCTCTCTTGCGTTGGCAACGGGGTTGGCGACGCTGCACGGCGGCGTGATCGCCGCGACTTTGACGAATCCGTCTTTCATAACTGACTCCCGACCGCGATGCGGTCAAACATTTGCTTTTGTCGGCATTGTGTTTTATAATGGTATAAATATTATGCCGCACGGGCAAAAGAATATCTGACTTTGCCCTCGCCGAATACACAATATATTGTATTTTATTTGGCTCGGCTTGTCAACAGACGGAACGCAAATGCGCAAACTGACCAAGTATCTCAAAAACTACAAACTCAATCTCATCCTCGGTCCCATCGCCAAGCTGACGGAAGCGGTGTTCGAGCTGATCGTGCCGCTCGTAATGGCGGACATCATCGACAACGGCATAGACGGCGACGGCGGCGTCGAGTACATCCTGACGCACGGAGCGATCATGGTCGCGCTGGGCGTCCTGGGGCTTGGATGCGCTCTGACGTGCCAATATCTCGCCGCCAAGTGTTCGCAGGGCTTTGGCACAGAGTTGCGCAACGATCTTTTCCGACACATCAATTCGCTGTCTTTCAAAGAGCTGGACGCCTTCGGCACTCCGTCCGTCATCAACAGACTTTCCGCCGACGTAAACCAACTCCAATACATGGTCGCGATGCTGATCCGACTTGTGATCAGGGCGCCCTTCCTCGTCATAGGCGCGGCGGTCATGGCGATGACGATCAACCTCAAGCTGTCGCTGGTCTTCATCGCGGCGACGCCGATCATCGCGCTCGTGCTCTACTTCATAATGTCGCGCAGCATTCCGCTCTATCGCAAGGTGCAGCAAAAGCTGGACAAAGTGGCGCAAGTCACGCGCGAGAACTTGTCGGGAGTGCGCGTCGTCCGCGCTTTTGCCGAACAGGAAAACGAGAAGTCGCGCTTTGACGCTTCGGCGGACGAATTGCCGCGCAGCGAGGTCATAGTCGGACACATTCCCGCGCCGCTCAAGCCGCCGTCCTGCGCCATCACCGACGCGGCGATCATCGCGATACTTTGGTTCGGCGGCAAGCTGGTCAACACGGGCGAGATGTCGCAGGGCGACGTCTTTGCCTTCGTCAACTATATGACTCAGATCTCGCTCGCGCTCGTCGTGCTTGCTCAGCTCGTAGTCACGATCACCAAGTCGATCGCCTCGGGCGGACGCGTGATAGAGCTGCTCGACGCACAGTCGTCGATCACCGACGACGGCAACGAGATCATCAACGTCTCTCGGCCGAGCCCTGCCGTGCAATTCGACGCCGTCTGCTTGGGCGACAACGAGGGCAAATACACCATCGATCATCTGAACCTGACGGTGCCGCGCGGCGCGAGCGTCGGAGTCATCGGCGGCACGGGCAGCGGCAAGTCCACTCTCGTCAACTTGATGGCGCGCTTTTACGACGTCTCGCAGGGCAGCGTCAAAGTGATGGGCACTGACGTCAAACGCTATCCCCTCTCGCAGCTGCGCAAGCTGATCGCATATGTACCGCAAAACACGATGCTCTTTGCCGGCACGGTGCGTTCCAACTTGACAATGGGCAACAAGAACGCCGACGATCAAACGCTGTGGCGCTGTCTCGAGATCGCGCAGGCGGCGGATTTCATTCGCGCCAAAGACGGCGGCTTGGACGCTCCCGTCGTGCAGGGCGGCAAAAACTTCTCGGGCGGTCAGCGTCAAAGGCTTGCCGTAGCGCGCGCACTCGCCGCCGATCCGTCCATCCTCGTGCTGGACGACTCGTCGAGCGCGCTCGACTTCGCGACCGATCACGCGATGAGACGCGCGATCGCGCGGAGCAAAGGCGAACGCACGATCTTCATCGTCTCGCAGCGCGCGACTTCGCTCAAAGACTGCGACGTCATCGTCGTGCTGGACAACGGCGTCGTCTGCGGCATAGGCAGCCATGACGAGCTGCTCGAGTCGTGCGATGTCTATCGCGAGATCTACAATTCGCAGACAGACGGAGGTACACGGGCATGAACAACAAGATCGTCATCAAGAGGATGCTGAAATACATCGCGCCGTTCAAGGGCTATGTCGCGCTGTCGCTGATCTCGGCGGTCATGTCCGTCGCTGCAACGCTCGCCGCACCCGTCTGCATAGGCAAGGCGATCGACTACATCATCGGTCCCGGCAACGTCGCTTTTGACACGGTGGCGGTGTTCATGATGCTGATCGGCGCGACGATCGTCGTCGGAGGGATATTCCAATGGACGCTGTCGATTGCGACCAATCAACTCGCCTTCCTCGCCGTAAACGAAATGCGCAAAGAGCTGTTTGCGCACATCAGCCGCCTGCCGTTGTCCTACATCGACTCGCACGCGCACGGCGACATCATCACGAGGATGGGCAACGACATCGAGCAGATCTCCAACGGCATCCTGCAAGGCTTCTCCCAACTGCTGTCGGGAGTGTTCACGATCGTCGGCACGCTGGGGATAATGTTCGCGATCCAATGGCAAGTCGCGCTCGTGGTCGTCGTGATCACGCCGCTGTCGCTCTTTGTCGCGACGTTCATCGCCAAGCACTCCAACTCGATGTTCCGCAAGCAGTCGGACACGCAGGGCAAGCTGGGCGGTTACAGCGAAGAAATGCTCGAAGGTCAGCGCATCGTCGCCGCGTTCGGCTATGAAGAAGAGGCGCAAAAGCGCTTTGAAGAGATAGACGCCGAGCTCTATCGCTATGGCGTCAAATCTCAATTTTACAGCTCGTTGAGCAATCCCTGCACGAGGTTCGTCAACAATCTCGTCTATGCGGCGGTCGGCATCGTCGGCGCGGTGATCGCGGTCATCTACGGCACGATGAGCCCGGGCACGCTGAGCACGTTCTTGATCTATGCCAACCAATACACCAAGCCGTTCAACGAGATAACGGGCGTCATCACCGAGCTGCAAACGGCGCTCGCATGCGCGCGTCGCGTCTTCGTCGTTTTGGACGAGCCGGAAGAGAGCTCTGACGCCGATCTCCCCGAGCTCGGCGAGTGTCTCGGCACGGTGCGATTCGACGACGTATGCTTTGGCTACTCACCCGACAAGCCGCTGCTGCAACACATAGATCTGCACGCCGAAAAGGGCAAAAAGATCGCGATCGTCGGCCCGACGGGATGCGGCAAGACGACGATGATCAATCTGTTGATGCGCTATTACGATGTCGACAGCGGCGAGATCAGAGTGTCGGGCGCGCCCGTCAAGTCCGTCACGCGCAACTCGCTGAGGAGGCAATTCGGCATGGTGCTGCAAGACACATGGCTGTTCGAAGGCACGGTGCGCGACAACATCGCCTACGGCAAACGCGACGCGACCGACGACGAGGTGATCGCGGCGGCAAAGGCGGCGCACGCGCACGGATTCATCTCCAAGCTCGCCGACGGCTACGACACCGTCATCGCCGAGAACGGCGGCAACTTGTCCCAAGGGCAGCGCCAGCTGCTGTGCATCGCGCGAATAATGCTGACTCATCCGCCCATGCTCATCCTCGACGAGGCGACGTCCAACATAGACACGCGCACCGAGATGAAGATCCAAGAGGCTTTCGCGCGGATAATGCAGGGGCGCACGTCGTTCATCATCGCGCACAGGCTGTCCACGATCCGCGACGCCGATCTCATCTTGGTCATGCGCGACGGCAACATCGTCGAACAAGGCTCTCACGAAGACTTGTTGGCGCGCAACGGCTTTTATGCCGAGCTATATCTCAGTCAATTCAAAAAGGCGTAAAAAGGACAAAAAAATTGCGCTGCGGATGACCGCAGCGCGTTTTTGTTTGCGTCAAACTCCTCTGTCTATCGCGGTGATGCCCGTGCGGCAGACGTTCTTGACTCTCATCTCGGGGCGCGTCTTGCGCAGCTCGGAGATCGCCGCCGCGCAGTTGTCGATCTTGCGGCTGGTGCCCGTCAGCTCGAGGATCATCGACTTGGGAGTAATGTCGAGGATGAGCGCGCCGAACTCGTCGGCAAGCTGAACTATCGAATTGTCGAACTGCCCCGTCGTGACGACCTTGACGAGCAGCAACTCGCGGCAAACGCTGTCCTCTTCTTTGAGAGCGGTGACGTTGATGGTCTCTTCCAGCTTGGAAGTCTGCTTGATGATCTGATCGAGAGTGTTCTCGTCTCCCTGAGCGGTGATCGTGATGCGCGAGATCTTGGGATCGTCAGTGGTCGCGACGGACAGCGAGTCGATGTTGAAGCCTCTTCTGCCGAACAGCGCGCACACTCTTGCGAGAACGCCCGAATTGTTGTAGACAACTACCGAAACGATGTGTTTCATATTCCACCTTCCGCGAATTTTCTACAACACATTATACACTCTCGGCGCGCAATACGCAAGGATTTTGCGGATCCGTATTCTGTTTCATTACACGGTCACATCACGAGGATCATAAGCAAGAACATAATGAGCGGCATGACGACGACCATGAGCATTATCAAGAATGTATAGAGTTTGAGCCTGTCCAAGTTTTTGTTCTGCTGTCTCAAATTCTTGATCACCTCGATCATAAATTTGAGCTCGCGCTGTCTGTTCTTGTCTTCGCCGTCGGAATGGTCGAGCGCGTCGTTTTGCACGGTCTGTCGTTCGACTTCTTGATCGGCGATCTTGTTGTTTTCTTCCATATATACCTCCTTCGGCGCAACGGCGCATCTTTTTTTCTTGTATTTATATTATATCACAAAGTTAATGCAATGTCAATACCGAATTTCAAAAATTTATAAAACTACCGCAAGGCACAGGCTTTGCGGTAGTTATGCTCAAAAATATTTGGACAGCAATCTCTTCAATTCGTCCTTTTCGTCGGCGATCTTTGTGGCTCGCTTGCGCATCTTTTTCTCTTCTACGGCGTCGCGCAGCTTGTCGCCGACTTCGCGCATCCTCTCGTCGTCGAGCGGCTCTATGCCCGTGAATGGCAAAAACTCGTCGACGGCGCTCTCCCTCTCGGCATCCTGCGAAAGCGGCTCGATCGGGGCGGGCGCGTCCTCGCTCGGCAGTTGTTTTTGCAGCACTATACAGCCGTCGCACCTGTCCGCGAAAGCGCTCTCGCTCTCGCTGCCGACGAAGATCTTTTTGCCCCGTCTTTTGAGCGCCGCCAACAGCGGCGCGCAGTCCACTTGGGCGCAGACGAGGAAGATCGCGTCCACGGGCTCGACGCAGGCGATCGCGACGGCGTCGATGACTTGGCGGATGTCTATCCGCGTCTTTTTGCGGTTGTGCAGCGGCAGCAGCACTTCTGCTCCGCGCTCTTTTATGAAGGCGTTAAGATCGCCGTTCTTCTTGGCGTTGTAGCCATAGAACTTGACGATGCAAAAATCTGCTCCAAGCGCGCTTTCCGCCTCGGCGAGCGCGGTCGCGCTCATCTTGGCTGCGCCCAGGTCTATCAATGCGGCACAATTCATATTTCGTCTCGGCAAAGATCTCGCGTGTTTCATGCCGAGCGATCAGATTTATCGTCCCGACGTTTCTCTCTTGTGGAAGAACAGATACTGCTGGGCTATCCCTGCGTATCTGCCGTAGATCGACATCAAAGTTTTGCGCATCTGCGCGTTGGTCGCGTCGCCCCCGACGACGTCGGCATAGACCTTGCGGATCCAGGTATCGACGGGGAAGACGTCCGTCTTGTGGTAGCCGAACAGCAATATGCAGTCTGCCACCTTGGGCCCGACTCCGCTCAGCTTGCACAGATAGGCGTTCGCCTTCTCCGACGGCATCTCGCCGACACATTGCAGATCGAATCCGTCCGCGACCGCCCTCGCCGTGTCGGCGAGATATTTCGCGCGATAGCCTGCGCCGAGCGCGGCGTAAAAGCTCTCGTCCTCGCGCGCCATCCTCTCCGCCGTCGGAAAGGCGTGCCATCCGCCCATATCCTCGCCGAGCGCGTCACACAGTCTGCCGAGGATGCCCTTGATGCGCGGGATGTGGTTGTTGGCAGACACGATGAACGAGATCAGCGTCTCGAACGGCTGCTGGCGCAATATGCGGATCCCCTCTCCGTACTCCGTCGCTTCGCGCATAAACGGCTTGTCGGCAAGCTCGACGCGTATCGCGGCATAATCTGTCGCGAGGTCGAAGTAGTCGGCGAAGTAATCCGAGTCGCCAACGATCCGCGCCCGTCCTTCGTCCTGAAAGACGCGACAGCGTCTGTCTCCCGAATAGACGGTGTAGCCGCCCTGCTCCAACGCATAGCGAAAGACTTGGCCGCAGTCCAAGATCTTGCGGATGTCGAAGTCCGCCCTTTCCACAATTATATCACTCATCAACGCATTCTCCTTCGCGGGATATGTCCGATCATAGCGAATTATAGCACATCGGCTCGAACTTTTCAATCTCAAAGCGACGGCGAGTGCGGCGCTGTCGTTTTTTTCTTGAAAGTACGGAAGATATATGGTATAATGAACACATAATGCAAAAAGCGCAAAGGAGAGAATTATGAACAACTACAAAACTCTGTCTGTCTACAACGTCAATTCGCTCAAACGCAGCGCGGCGGGCTTCCCGCTGGACAAAGACGGCAAGTCCACCGCGGTATGCCTTGACGGCAAGTGGCATTTCAAATTCGCCGCCGATCCCGAGCAGATCCCCGAGGGTTACGAAAAAGACGGCGTCGCGCCCGTCGGCTTTGACTTGATCGACGTCCCGTCCGAATGGCAGATCTTGGGCTATGACACCCCCATCTACACCAACTATATGTACCCCTACGCGCTCGCGCAATTCAACTTGCTCGCGATCCCCAAGGTCAAAGAACGCAAGACGAGCGTGGGCTGCTATGTCACCGAATTTGATTGGAACGGCGGCGACAAAGACGCGTTCTTGCGCTTTGACGGCATAAACAGCTGCGGCGACATCTACGTCAACGGGCATTTCGTCGGCTATTCCGAAGACACTTTCAGTCCCCAAGAATACGACGTCACCCCCTACGTCCGCGAAGGCTCCAACAAGCTCGCCGTCACCGTCTATCGCTATTGCACGGGCAGCTATCTCGAAGATCAAGATATGTGGCGTCTGTCGGGCATCTTCCGCAGCGTATGGCTGATCGCCAAGCCGCATGCCGAGATCATCGACGCATTCTCTCTTTCCGCATTGAAAAACGACTATCGCGACGCCGACTTCTCCACCGAAGTCACGATCTCGTCGCGCAAAGCCGACGACGGCGACTACACCCTCTCGCTCACTCTCTCCGACGGCGGCAACGACGTCCTCGCTCTGTCGCAAGAGCTCGGCAAGCTCAAAGTCGGCGAAGTCAAGACTCTCTTCAAGGCGTCCCTCGACGGCATAAAATTGTGGTCGGACGAATTCCCGTCCCTCTATCGCGTGACGCTCGTCCTCAGCCGCAACGGCGAGGAGCTGGATCGCCGCGCCTATGACTTCGGTTTCCGCGAAGTGCGCATACAGGGCATGAAGGACGGCAGAGGCCCGTTCATTTTGCTCAACGGCAAGCCGATCAAGATCTACGGCGTCAACCGCCACGAGTTCCATCCCGACTACGGCCACGCCGTCCCGACGGAGCTGATCGAGAAAGATCTGCTGCTGTGCAAAGCCAACAACATCACCGCGATCCGCAACTCGCACTACCCCAACTGCGACGCCTTCTACGAGATGTGCGACCGCATCGGCATCCTCGTCATGGCAGAGACCAATTTGGAGTCGCACGGACTTGCCGCCTTCCTGCCCAAGAGCAGCAAGAAGTGGGTGGACCAATGCGTCTACCGCGCGCTCAACATGGTCGAGAGGCTCAAAAATCATCCGTGCATAATCAGCTGGTCGCTGGGCAACGAGGCAGGCTTCGGCAAAGACTTCGTCGTCATGCGCGAGAAGATCCTCGAGCGCGACAAGTCCAGATTCATTCACTACGAACCCGATCAGAGCGGCAAAGTCGGCGACGTGCTCAGCGAGATGTATTCTCATGTCGAGAAGATGCCCGTCATCGGCGAGAACAAGCCCATGCGCCATTGCGCCGCGCTGTGGTCGCCGCTCGGCACCAAGTACACTCCCGAGATGTACCGCGATCTGCCCTTCATCCAATGCGAATACGCGCACTGCATGGGCAACAGCCTCGGCGACTTCTCGGACTATTGGGATATGTTCCGCAAATACGACCGTCTCGCCGGCGGCTTCATTTGGGACTTCGCCGATCAAGCCATCCACCGCAAGATAGACGGCAAGGACGCTTGGCTCTACGGCGGCGACTTCGGCGACAAGCCCAACGCAGGCAGATTTGCTTTCAACGGCATAGTCCGCGGCGACCGCTCGCCCAATCCTGCGCTGTTTGAAGTCAAATACCAATACGCCAAGGCAGGCTTCGAGCTCGCGGACGGCAAACTCGTCGTCACCAACCGCCACACCTTCACCGATCTGTCCGCATTCAAGATGGTGACCGCCTATGTCGCCGAGGGCGAAGAGCTGGCGTCCAAAGAGAGCGTCGTCTCCTGCGCGCCCGACGCAAAAGCCGTGGTGCCGATGCCCGAAACGCCCGTCTTCCCCGACGGCAAAGAAGTCGTCCTCAACGTGCGTATGCTGACGACCCAAGACGCGCCCTACGCCAAGGCAGGACACGTCGCTGCGACTGCGCAATTCGTAGTCAAACAATTCGATTTTTCGGCGCCCGTGTCTGTTAGCGGCGCTCATTGCACCAGCGTCAACGGCGGCTGGACGATCACCGCAGGCGACACTGTCTTCTCACTCTCGGGCGAAGGCACGATCACTTCCGCCGTCGTCAACGGCGTCGAGATGCTCGCCTCGCCGATACGTCCCAACTTCGCGAGAGCGACGATCGACAACGACGCTCTGCCCCAAGTCCCCTCCATCGTCGCGACGCTGTTCATGGGCAAGGGCAAGGGCGAAAGAGCCCAAAAGCGCCTGCGCGCCAAGAGCGTCAACGTCTTCGAAAAAGACGGCTCGGTCACTGCGGAAGTGCATTGGTCTATGCCCCATGTCAAGAACTTCGCGACCGTCTACACCTTTGGCGGCGACGGCGCGCTCACGATCTCGATGTCGCTCAACGTCAAGTGCAGCATGGAGAGATACGGCGTCACGTTCAAGCTCGCGGAGGGCGTCGACGGCGTCACTCTCTACGGCAAGGGTCCGCACGAGAACTATTGCGACCGCGCGACCGGCGCAGAGCTCGGAGTTTGGTCCGGCAATGCCGAGCAACTCATCCACGACTACCTCTATCCTCAAGAGAACGGCAGCCGCACAGGAGTCAGATATGCCTCGATCGGCGCCAAGTCAGGCGTGGATATGCGCGCGATCTGCAAGCCCTTCGAGATGTCCGTCCACCCCTATACATACCGCATGCTCCAAGACGCCCAACATATGCACGAGCTGGGCAGAGAGAACGCCCTCACCGTCTGCATCGACGGCAAACAGCGCGGCGTCGGAGGCGACACCCCGGCAATGGCTTGCACCAAACCGCAATACGACATCCTGCCCGGCACCACGCATACGCTCGACGTGATGATCAAGTTCAGATAACGTCACCCCATACCCAAACCGCCAAGGCTCGGAGCGATCCGAGCCTTTGTCATGCCGTGTGACGACAGCAGAGTTGATTATATCTAAGCAAATCAATATAAAAAATGTGTCACTCTTGCTTGACAGCCGTGTGACGGCGGCATAATTGAGTATATCTAAGCGAAACAATAAAAAAATGTGTCACAGATACTTGACAGTCGCGTGGCGGCCGCGTGGCGGCAACATATTTGAATAATTCTAAACGAAACAAAAACTGCGTCACTCTTGCTTGACAGCCGTGTGACGGCGGCAGGGTTGAGTATATCTATGCGAAGCGACAAAAAAAGCGCGCCCTTGCGGACGCGCGTGGTTTGATAGCAACTTATTCTGCCATTGCTCTGACGCTGACTTGCTTCTTGTCCTTGCCCTTGCGCTCGAACTTGACGACGCCGTCGATCAAAGCATAGAGAGTG
>CALWKR010000071.1 GCA_944381315.1 uncultured Christensenellaceae bacterium | reverse complement strand
CGGCAAAGACCGATACCCTCGGCGCCGAACTTGACCGCGACCTCTGCGTCGTGCGGAGTGTCGGCGTTGGTACGGACTTGGAGAGCCCTGTTCTTGTCCGCCAACTTCATGATCGTGGCAAAATCGCCGCTGACGCTCGCCTGCTCTGTCGGGAGTTGTTCGCCGTAAATATATCCCGTGGAGCCGTCCAGCGAGATGTAGTCCTCGGTCGTGAACTGCTTGTCCTTGATCCAAAGCAGCTTCTTGTCTTCATCTATGCGGATGTCGGGGCAGCCGGCAACGCAGCACGCGCCCATGCCGCGAGCGACGACGGCGGCGTGCGATGTCATACCGCCGCGAGCGGTCAAGACGCCCTGAGCCGCATACATGCCCTCGATGTCCTCGGGAGACGTTTCGAGTCGGACGAGCACGACTTTTTCGCCGTTCTTGTTGCGCTCGACGGCTTCTTCCGCCGAGAACGCGACCTTGCCGCAAGCGGCGCCCGGGGACGCCGGAAGTCCCTTGGATACGGGCTGAGCCTTCTTCAAGACGTCGGCGTTGAATGTCGGATGCAACAGCGCGTCGAGCTGCTTGGGCTCGATCTTGAGCAACGCTTCCTGCTTGGTGATCATGCCTTCGGACACGAGGTCGCAGGCGATCTTGATGGCAGCCTTGGCGGTACGCTTGCCATTGCGCGTTTGCAGCATATAGAGCTTGCCCTCTTCGATGGTGAACTCCATATCCTGCATATCTCTGTTGGCTTGTTCAAGTCTGTTGGCGATGTCGACAAACTGCTCATAGACCTTGGGATTGGTCTCTTTGAGGTGATCGATCGTCATCGGGGTGCGGATGCCGGCAACGACGTCCTCGCCCTGCGCGTTCATCAAATACTCACCAAAGAGCCTCTTTTCGCCGGTAGCGGGATCGCGCGTGAACGCGACGCCCGTGCCCGACGTGTCGCCCATATTGCCGAAGACCATCGACTGTACGTTGACGGCGGTACCCCAGCTGGACGGAATGTCGTTCATGCGGCGATAGACGATCGCGCGAGGATTGTTCCAGCTGCGGAAGACGGCTTTGACCGCCTCGATCAGCTGCACTTTGGGATCTTGGGGGAAGTCCTGTCCCTGATCTTCTTTGTAGAACTTCTTGAATTTGGCGATGAGCTCTTGCATATCGTCGGCGTCGAGGTCGATATCGTTCTTGACGCCTCTCTTCTCTTTGAGCTCGTCGATGATCTTCTCGAAAGAGGACTTGGAGGAACCCATGACAACGTCCGAGAACATCTGGATGAATCTGCGATAGCAATCGTATGCGAAGCGCGGATTGCCGGTCTTGCGCGCAAGTCCCTTGACAGAGACGTCGTTGAGACCGAGATTGAGGATGGTGTCCATCATGCCGGGCATCGAAGCGCGAGCGCCCGAACGCACGGAAACGAGGAACGGGTTCTCTTCATCGCCGAACTTCTTGCCCGCCTTTTTTTCGACCTTGGCGAGCGCGTCGAAGATCTGGTCGATGATCTCGCCCGAGATCGTCTCGCCGTCGTCGTAGTACTTGGTGCACGCTTCGGTGGTGATCGTAAATCCTTCGGGAACAGGCATGCCCCACGAAGTCATCTTCGCAAGGTTGGCGCCTTTGCCGCCGAATTTCGCCTTGTCGTCGCCGTCCGCTTCTTCGAACAGATAGACGTATTTTGCCATAATAAACCTCCTGATATCAAAGTGTAGTAAGTCTACGCTTTTATTTTACAAAACAAAGCGACGCCTTGGCAAGCAATTGACCGAAAAATTGACGTTAATTTTGCGACGATCTTATAAAAATGTGCGCAATGCGCGAAAATTCGCCCGCGCGCATCAAAAAATCGCGCGTTAAAGCGCGATCAGCTCTTTGAGCGAATTGAGCTTGACTCCCAGCTTGTTCTCGAAATATTGGCGGTAGCGCGGCAAAGAGAGATCGGTATCTCCCCAGCCGAGACATTTGAGCGCGCCTGCTATGAAGTCTTTGATCACTTGGGTGGCGGCGCGTTCGGACTTGTAGCACAACTCGTTGAGAGTGGACAACGCAAGCGTGAAAAGCTCGGGATTGAACTCTCCCTCGACTGCCGTTTTGTCCATTATCTCCAACACCGTGCCTGCCGCATAAAAAAGGACGATGTCGCGCGTCAAGCCAAAGAAGGAGTCATAGCAGTCACAGCCCGTGACAACCAGCCCCGTCTTGCCGCTCGCGAGCTGATAATTGCCGAAGCAAAGCGGGGAAGCGGCGAATTTTAGCTTGGCTTTGGGTCTCTTGCAACCGATCGCTCGCGCAGTCAATTTGCCCTTCCCCGACGCGTACAGGGTAACAAGTCGGTCGTTGTCCTTGTAGTCCAACGCTTTCAGACAAAGGCAATCCAAACTCACAACGTCCATAAAACCTCGTTGCGTTCATCGCTCCCTCAGCCTCTTCCACAACAGGTAATAACCTATCTTGCCTGTGGAGCGGAACAAGTCTTGCAATATGTCTTCAGAACTCCGCATAAGTTACCCTCGTTCATGTTGTGGGCAACTTGCGGCAAATTATACGTCAAATGTGCTTTTTGTCGTAGCCGAGATCGCCGAGCACGGTCCCCGAGTCGCGCCAATCGGGCTTGACTCTGACATAGAGATTGAGGAAGACGCGCGCGTCCAGCATGCGCTCGATGTCGCGGCGCGCCTCGGTGGAGATCTTTTTGATCTTCTCGCCTCCCTTGCCGATGACGATCGCCTTGTGCGCCTGCTTTTCACAGATCACGTCGCAGTCTATCTCGACAAGTCCGTCCTCGCGCTCTTCGAACTTGTTGACGGCGACGCCTATGCCGTATGGCACCTCGTCGCCGAGGAACCTCAGCGCCTTCTCTCTGACTATCTCCGACACCATAAAGCGCTCGCTGCGGTCGGTGTAGAGATCGCCCGAATAAAATCTCTCGCCCTGCGGCAGCAGTCCGCAGATGACTTTGAGCAGCTCGTCGACTCCCCTGCCTTTGAGCGCAGAAACAGGGACGATCGCGTCGATGCCCTGCATGTCCTTGTATGTCGAGATGAGCTCGAGCACCTTGCTCTCTTCGACGCAGTCGCACTTGTTGATGACGAGCACGAACGGGATCTCGGACGCTGCGAACTTGCCGATGACGTCGTTGTCGTGCGCGTCGGGACGCCTGTCGGCGCCGATCATATAGAGCTCGACGTCCACGCCGTCCGTAGCGACGTCCACGCTCTTCATCATGAACTCGGACAGCTTGTTGCGCGGTCTGTGTATGCCCGGCGTGTCGACGAGCACGGCTTGGAAGTCGTCGCCGTTGACGATGCCGATGATGCGATTGCGCGTGGTCTGCGGCTTGGAAGAAGTGATGCTCACCTTTTCGCCGACGAGCGCGTTGGTCAATGTGGACTTGCCCACGTTGGGCTTGCCCGTGATCGCTACGAATCCCGATCTCACTTGTCTACCTCCGTGAGTTGAAAGCCATGCGGCAGCAGCTGCGCCGCGTCGAATTTTTGTACGCCCTGTGTTCCGCAGACAAAGATCTCGCATTGAGAGCAAAATTCTGCGATGACTTGTCTGCACGCGCCGCAAGGATACGGCGTCACGTCGTCCGACCAAACGGCGAGCGCGTCTATCTTGCGCGCACCGTCCGCTATCGCGGCAAAGATCGCATTGCGCTCCGCGCACACGGACAAACCGTAGGAAGCGTTCTCGACATTGCAGCCGACGTATATATTGCCCGACGCCGAGACTGCCGCGCCTATCTTGACTCCGCTGTACGGCGCATAGGCGTGCGCTGCGGCGGCTCGGGCTCTCTCGATAAGCTCGTTCACTCTTCCCTCGTTATGCCGCAAGCGGAGAGCACTCGCTCTTCGACGGCGCGCATCTCGCTCTTTTGCTGCTCGGTCTCGTGATCGAAGCCGAACAGATGGCACATGCCGTGCACGAACAGATAGCACAGCTCGCGCGTCAGCGAATGCCCGTACTCCTGCGCCTGCTCGCACGCGCGCTCGTAACATATGATTATGTCGCCGAGCATATATTCGCCCGTCTCGGGATCGAGATCGTCGGCGTGATCTTGTGCGCGAAAGGGCAATACTCCGTCCATTGCCGGGAAACTGAGCACGTCCGTAACGCTGTCCACTCCCCTGTTGGCGGCATTGAGCTCGCGGATGGTCTCGCCGTCCGTGATCGTGACTTCGGTCTCGAACACGTCGTCGACGCCGAGCGTGCCTAGCAGCGCGTCATAGAGCCTATCGGTCAGCTCTTGCGCCGCCGCGTCGAAATGCAATGTTTGGTCATAGACTCGCGGCTTGCTCATCTTCTCTCCTTTGCCTTGGCATAGTCGATGCGCTTGTGCATCGTGAACGGGACGATGCGGCAGATCGTCTGCTTGATCGTGTTGAGATCTTTCATCGTGAGGCGGCAGTTGTCGAGCTGACCTTCGGCGATCTTGTTGCCGACGACTTTGTCCACCTGCTCCTGCATCTCTTCGAGATCTGCGGGCGGCTTAGCGCGGAACATCGCCTCAAAAATGTCGCACAGCATGACGAGCGCGCTGTACTTGGTCGACGGTATCGGTCCGTCGTAATGATATTCTTTTTCGTCGATGCCCTTGGTGCGATCGCCGCTGATAAACTTGGCTTTCATATAGAAGAATCCGACGGCGGCGTCGCCGTGATGTTCGAGAGCCGCCTTGACGATCTCCTCGGGCATATGCATCTCTTTGAGCATTTCCGCGCCCGCCTTGGTGTGACGCGTGATCATGCCTGCGCTGACCTCGGGGATCAAGTCGTCGTGCGGATTGTAGCCGTCTGTCTGATTCTCGACAAAGAATTGGGGATTCTTCAACTTGCCCACGTCGTGATAGTAGGCGCACGCTCTTGCCATGAACGGATTTATCCCTATCGCGATCGCGCAGCTCTCCACGAGATTGGCGACCGCCATGCTGTGGCTGAGCGTCCCGGGCGCCTCTTCGCTCATGCGTTTGAGCAGAGGCTGTTTGAGCGAGATCAGCTCTTCGAGGCTGAAATCCGTCCATACGTTGACGAGTCTCTCGTAGAGCGGAAGGCTCGCGGTCATGATCGCGATCGAGATGAGGTTGCCAATTGCGGAATAGACGGCGTTGGTGAGCACGACCGTCGCGTCGGTGGAATAGATGAGCGTCAAAAGCGCGCTGAAAGGCGCCATTATCAAGGTGACGATGACCGCTCCCCATGTGAGCTTGAAGCGCGAATATCTGCGTCTGATCAAGAAGATCATCGCAAATCCCGAGACTGTCGCCGCAAGGCAGCCGAAGATGGTCTCGGGCATCACCGACGCGCCCTCTTGGGCATAGCCCGACGCACAAGCGATCGTCAATGCGGCGAACGCGGCGACGATCGTGGACATCAAGCCCGTCCTGATCTTGATCAGCACGCCGACCGTCAGCGCGACGCAAGCGAGCGGCATCGAGAATGAATTGAGGAACCCGGCGGCAAGACACGAAAGCAACACTCCGGCCCCGACCGTGAAGTAGACGATCGCCAGCATCTTGTAGAAAGGCAGCGAATCTACTTCTCCGGAATTGACTATGTAACGCAAGTAGACATAGAGCACCGCAAAGAGCACGAACACGGCGACAGCCGTGGCTGCGAGCTTGCCCAGATAGGCGGTGATGTACACCGATCTGAGCGCGAGCATCATGCCTCCCGTCGAGATCACTGCGGCGACGACCGCGAGCACGACGAGCGTGAGCATGGTGAAGCCGATCGATTTTTTGGCAGTTTTGTCCATCAAGACTCCTTGTCCTTGGTGTCGGCGTCGTACGCTTCGACGATCGCCTGTACGAGCGGATGCCTGACCACGTCGGACGACGTGAGCGTCACCGTATCGATGCCCTTGATGCCGCCGAGCAATCTCGACGCATGGAGCAAGCCCGAACGCTTGTCCGAAGGCAGATCGACCTGAGTGGCGTCTCCCGTTACCACTATTTTACTTCCTTCACCCATTCGGGTCAAGAACATTTTCATTTGTTCGCGCGTAGCGTTCTGCGCTTCATCGAGGATGATGAACGAATCGGAGAGCGTGCGTCCGCGCATATAAGCGAGCGGCGCAACTTCGACGTTTCCCCTCTCCTGCGCCCTGGCGAACGACTCCGCGCCCATCATTTCAAGCAGGGCGTCGTTGAGCGGTTTGAGATAGGGATCGACCTTCGCACCGAGATCGCCGGGCAAAAATCCCAACTTTTCGCCTGCCTCTACCGCAGGACGCGCGAGCACTATCCGCGACACTTCCTTGTTTTTGAGCGCATTGACGGCAAGCGCGACCGCGAGATAGGTCTTGCCCGTCCCGGCGGGGCCTATCCCGAACACGATCGTGTTCTTCATTATGCTGCGGACATAGCAGGCTTGTCCGAAAGTCTTGGCGCGCACGGGCTTGCCCTTGGCGGTATAGGAAATGATGCGCATGAGCTCGTCGAGCTTGTGCGGACATCCGTGCCTGACGCTCGCGATCGCCATGTCTATGAACGTCTTGTCGATCTCGCGGCTCTTGCCGTTCTCAAACAACAGCGCAAGAGTATCCGCCGCGGCGTTCACCGCGTCGGGATCGTCGCCCGAGATCTTGACGCCGCCGTCCGTGACGGCTATCCTGACTCCGAACACATTGCGCAGATACGTCACGTTGGCGTCCATGTTGCCGAATACGGCGACTGCGCTCGCGAAATCCGCTACTTCGATCGTCCTTTCTATGGTCTTTCCTCCCCGCGGCCTATCTGCCGCTCTGACTGCACATATATCTCGACGACGAGAAAGTCGCCGTTTTGTCTGACATTCATCCCCTCGTCGACGATCGCGCCCTCCGCCTCGGAAAGCAGCCTCTCCCTCGCCTCGTCCGTTACGCGGCGCACATACGCCTCGTCCGTGTCGCAATAGCGTCGGCGCACCTCGCGATAGACAGTCTTGCGTATCTCGATCGGCAAAATGCCGTCGATGCGAGTCGATGTCGTACGCGCCGTCCAATCTTCAAACCCATGATCCTCGCCCGAGCTCCACAGCGTCTTGCCGCAGACAATGACTTGCGTGGACGTGTGGCTGCGCCCCGTCTCTTCGGAAACTATGTATTGCGGCGCAAAGTACAATTTCTCTGTGCCAAACACCGTTGCGAAGACTATCCCGTCCGCGCCCGTCTCCACGATCTGCGGCTCCTCTGCGGTGCCGATGTCGATCGTCCCCTCTATCAGCACGTCGCCGGGCTTGACTATGTCTCCGGGCTTGACTGCCGCCGTGCCCGAAAACGCCGCCACGCGCGTGACGATTGCGTTTTCTTGGGCGACTATCCTGTCATACTTCGCCGCGGCGGACGGAGTAGGCGTCGCAGGCACGACTCCGACAACGAGCGCGTTGCCGCGCGTGCTCACTTCTGCAAGCGTTATCTCGGGGACGTTGTCCTCGACGAATCGGGCGATCGCGTCTGCGTCAACGCTCGACTTGGGCATCGTGCCGTCTATGCCGCCCGATCTGAGCAGCGCGACGATCTTGCTCGCCGTGGCGTCGTCCGCGCCCGTGACTTCGACGCGCGTGACGAACGACTGCGACGCGATCGCCGCCGCGATCATGACGACGATCGCGACGATCGCGCCGATCTTGGCGCAAGCGGCTGCGGCATATCTTGCCGCTCCGCGCCGGCTTGAAGAACACTCTATGCCGAGTTTTTCGCACAGCTTGCGCGTTCTGCGCGCCTCGTTGGCGTCGCATACGAACGTCAGTCCGCAAGCGGACGCGGTCATCTCTCGGCGGCGTATCCTCGCGCCGTCGAGCGCGGCGAGCGCTCCTGCGACGTCGTCCGTGGATATCGACAGCGTGTACGTCTTCATCTGACGACCTCGACGCGGTCGATCGCGCCTATCACGAAGATCTGTCCGCCGCCGCTCTCTTTGACGACCAGATCTTTGCCCTCGATCGCGACTTTTGCCTTTGCCGCGCCGATGACGACGCTCGCGCCATCTATAGAGAGCAGCTTGCCTCCGTACTCTATGACCGCCGCCCTGTCGGACAGTATGGTCACCGTATATTCGCGCCGCCGCCTCAGCACGGACGAGAGCGCCGCGTCAATGTCTTGTTTGAAAGCCATGATCCCTCCGCTACGAATATATATGCCGCGAAGGGAGCTTTTTTGCAATCAGGCTTGGGGATCGCCGTCTCCGAACGTCTCGGGGACATCTGCCGAGCGCAGCATCGCCAAGTCGTCGTCGAGGATGCCGGACACGGACTTGGGCGCATCGTCGGTCGGCGCGTCGTCCAAAGCCGCGAACAGCGCGTCGTTGTCTTCCTGCTCGGGCGGAACGTCGTCGTCCGTATAGCTCGGCGCAAAGTCTTCCTGCGGAGCCTGCGGCTCTTCTTGTTGCGGAGCGTCCTGCGCAGGCTTGTCCTTGGGGATCCACTTGCCTGCCGCCGGCTTGAATCTCATTGCGCTCTTTTCGAAGACGAAATAGAGATCGCCCGTCGCGCCGTTACGCTGCTTGGCTATCTTCAACTCGATCGGTTTCTTGTCCGTATCGGCGTCGTCGTCGCCCGCGTCGCTGAGGAACATGACAATGTCTGCGTCCTGCTCGATCGCGCCCGACTCTCTCAAGTCGGAGAGCTGCGGAGTCTTGACTTCGCGGTCGTCGATCTTTCTCGACATCTGCGAGAGCACGAGCACCGGCACTTCAAGCTCCTTTGCCATCAACTTGATCATACGCGAGGTGTCGGAGACTTCTTGCTGTCTGTTGCCCTTGCGGTCCTTGGTCGGCTCCATCAATTGGAGATAGTCGATGATGATCAGATCGAGCCTTCCCAGCTTTTTTTTCAGCCTGCGGCACTTGGACATTATCACGTCCGCGCTGTTGCCCGTCGATTGGTCTATGTAGATATTGCTCTTGGCGAGCGTCTCGTTGGCTCTAAAGATCGCCGACGTCTGCTCGGACGTCTCCGTGCCGCTGAGCAGCACTTTGCGCGGCACTCCCGAGAGCGAGACGATCATCCTCTGCACGAGCTCTTCGGCGGACATTTCGAGGTTGAAAGTCGCGATCACCTTTTCGGGATCTTTGAGCGCGATGTTGGTCGCGATGCTCATAGAGAACGCCGTCTTGCCGCAGCCCGGGCGCGCCGCGAGCACTATCATCTGCCCCGGCCAGAAGCCCGTCGTCATGTCGTCCAGCTTCTCATAGAAAGTGCGCAAGCCGACTTCCTCTTCTTTGGTGCTCATCACTCGGGTGATCTTGTTCATCACCGCGGTGGACGGCACAGACACGGGCACGAGATCGGCGTTGTCGTTGTCTTTGCCCAGATCGAAAATCGCCGCCTGTGCCGATGCAAGGCACTTTTCGGCGTCTTCGAGAGTATAGGCGTTGTCTATGATCTCTCCCGACGTCCTGATGATCTTGCGCAGCATCGAGTCGCGCTTGACGATGTCGATATAATATTCGCAGTTGGCTGCGGACGGAATGGATTCGGTCAATTCTTCGAGCCTGTCCACTCCCCCTACCAAGTCGAGATAGGACGTGCCGTCCTTGTCGTGCTTGGCGAGCAAAACGGACGAGATCGTCACGAAGTCGGCAGGTCTGCCCGTCGAGATCAACTCCTTGATCTCGGCGAAGACGAGACTGTTGGAACGAACATAGAAGTCGTCCTCTTTGAGCTTGTCGCCGTACTCCAAAAACAGCTCGGAGTCTGTCATGAACGCGCCGATGACTGCGTCCTCCGCCTCCTGGCTGTGCGGCATAGTGCGGTTGACCGGCAGCGCCGCGCCGTTGTTCCTCTTTGGCATGATCCCTCCTTATCCTTCGAGGCGGTCGAGGAAGTCTTTGAACACTCCCATCGCCTTCTCGAACGGCTCGGGCGTCGTCAGATCCACGCCCGCGAGTTTGATTATCTCGACAGGCGGCATGCTTCCGCCCGCTTTCAAGAATTTCTTGTAATCGTCGACGGCGCTCGCGCCCTCGCGCAATATCCTGTCCGCAATGCAGACGGCGGTCACGAGTCCCGTCGCGTATTTGTAGACATAGAACGAGTTGTAGAAGTGCGGGATGCGGCTCCACTCGTATCTGATCAGATCGTCGTTGACGATCTTGTCGCCTGCATAATATTTGCAGTTGAGTTCGTAGTAGAGGTAGCTCAGCGTCGTCGGAGTGAGCGGCTTGTCCTGCTCCGCCGCCTCGTGCGCGGCTAGCTCGAATTGGGCGAACTGCGTCTGCCTGAACACCGTCGTGCGGAACATGTCCAGCATATACGACAGCAGATAGTTGCGCTTCGCCTTGTCGGCGCACTTGCCGAGCAAGTGATAGAGCATCAGCGTCTCGTTGACGGTGGACGCTATCTCGGCGACAAAGATCGTGTAGCCCGCCTTGGCATAGGGCAAGGCGGTGTTGGAATAGTGCGAATGCATCGCGTGCCCCAGCTCGTGCGCGATCGTAAAGACGTCGCTCGTCGTCTTTTGGTAGTTGAGCAGCACATACGGATGGGTGCCGTAAGCGCCCCAAGAGTAGGCGCCGCTGCGCTTGCCCTCGTTTTCGCAGACATCTATCCAGCCCTCGGAAAAAGCTCTGTCGAGCAGTGCGGCGTACTCTTCGCCGAGAGGCGCGAGTCCCTCTTTGACGAGCTTGCACGCGTCCTCATAGGACAGCGACAGCTCCGCGCCTTGCTCCGTCGGGACGTGCAGATCGTACATATGCAGCTCGTCGTAGCCCAGCCTCTTGCGGCGATATTCGAGATAGCGCGACAACAGAGGGATGTTGGTCTCCACGCAGTCGACGAGACGGCGATAGACGGACTCGGGCACGTCCTCATTGGACGTCGCGCGGTCAAGACAGCTTTGGTAGCCGCGAGCGCGCGAATAGAAGATGTCCTTCTTCACGTTGCCGGCATAGAGCGCGGCGACGGTGTTTATGTTGGCTTTGAAAGCGCCGTGCATGCTCTCGAACGCCTTGCGGCGATCCTCGCGCACGGGCGACTGCATCTCAAGTCCGTAGGTGCCGTGGGTGAGCTTGACCACTCTGCCCTTGCTGTCCGTGTACGGCTCAAAGCGCACGTCCGCGTTGTCGAACATGCGGAATGCGTCCTGCGCCGTCGACGAAAAAGACTGCGTCATCGCGAGCAGCTTTTCTTCTTTGGGCGACAGCGTGTGCCTTGCGGTGCGGATAAGAGTGCGCAACAAGTAATCATAGTCCGCGAAGTCGGGATCGGCGGCAAAAGCCGCGAGCTTGTCTTCGCCGAGAGCGATCAGCTGCGGTGTGAAGAACGCGGTGCGTTCGGACGCGCGGACGACAGCCGTCTCGGCGCGGTCGCACTTGTCCTGCGCGGCGGGATCGCCGACGTTCTCGTCGCGGCGCATCGCGGAATAGACATACAGTCTCTCCGCGCACAGATCCAGCTTGTCGTGCAGGCGCAAGCCGTGCAGCACGTCGTCGCGGCTCTCTATCTTGCCGTCATAGGCGCACAGCTCGTCACACAGCTTGCCGAGAGAGCTCATCTCGCTCTCCCAATCTGCGTCGGAAGCGATGATATCCTCCAACTTCCACTTGTATCGCTCGGGTACTTGATCTCTTGTCATATTACCTCCAAAGCTCAATCGTCATAGTTCAGTTTCAGATCCCCAAACTTGATCTTGCCCGTCTTGCGCAGCAGTTCGCACACTCCCCACGAGATGAGTCCGGGTACGACGAAGAACAGCAGCACTACGCAGATCGCGAACAGCCACCACTCCATATGCCCCTGCGACACGCTCGCGTCGAACGCGTCTATTATGCCGACGAATCCGCAAGTGCCCATGCCTCCGCCGGACGCGCCGCAGCGCAGCTTGAACGCGCAAGTCGCAATGGGACCGACGACGGCGCTCGCGACGGTGGGCGGCAGGATGAGCCAGGGATTGCGCATAATGTTGGGGATCTGGAGCATGCTCGTCCCGAGTCCCTGCGAGATGAGTCCGCTCCATCCGTTCTCCTTGAAGCTCATGACCGCAAAGCCGACCATATGGCTCGCGCAACCTACGACGGCGGCGCCGCCTGCGATGTACATCGCGGTCTGCTGCTCGGGCGTGCCGCTCGCGAGTATGCTGCTGGACACCGCCACCCAGATCGCCGCGCTCGAAGTGGGCATCGTCAATAGTATGCCCATGGCGACGGCAACGATAATGCCCATGAAGAACGGAGTTATCGCCGTCGCGGCGGCTATGCCCTTGCCGAGCATGTCGATCAGCCAAATGAACGGATACGCCGCATATGAGAATGCGAACGCCGTCAGCAGGCAAGTCAGCGGCACGAGCAATATGTCGAGCTTGGTCTTGCCCGACACCAGCATGCCCAGCTCCGCCGCGGCAAGCGCAGTGACATATGCGCCTATCGGGTTGCCGGGCGAGCCCTTGACTATCAATGCGGCGATCGCGTCGAGCGATCCGCCCGCGAAGTCCGCGCCTATGAATTGCTGCGAATAGGCTCCGACAAAGCCTGCGCACAGCGACGCGAACACGACCAATTTTTTTGCTCCCAAATGGCTTGCGATGCCTGCGCCTATGCCGGCGCCCATCAGCACGGACGCTATGTTGCCCAGCAACACGAGCATATTGCCGAACGCGTTGTCGCCGATAAGGCCGCCGATCGTCTTGACGATCGTGCCTGCGATCAACGTGACGAACAGGCCTTGCGCCATGCCCGTGAACGCGTCGATGAACCAGCGCTTCGCAAGCTTTTTGACAATGTCCCAAACTCTTTGAGCGGGAGTGCGAGGGGGTTTGACTACTGCTTCCTCTGAGGTGTTTTGCACGTCTTCTGCAAGATCGATGTCTTGTTTTTGCATAAACCACCTTTGGATGTTTGTTCCTTTCGGACGATATTATATTATATTAAAGACGCGCGCGAAAGTCAAGGATAGGAACGCTGTCAATAGAGTTCCACCGCCTCTTTGTCTCCAAACACGATGGCCCTGCCCGACCGCCTCAAATTGGGATAGTCGGGGTCGCCGCCGTACAACTCTTCAAATCGGAATGCAGAATCGAGATCGGAAAAAGTGATCACGAACACGGAACGCGGCTCGGACGTGTTGGCTCCTGCCACGCCGTGATAGACAAAATCGACGTCGCCGTCCGACACGAATTCGCTCGCCGAACACTCATAGGCGACATAGCCGTGCTCGGCATAGAGCTCGCGTACCTCCCCCTCTTCGCCCGTACAGCCGAAAGCCGCGAGCGTCGTCAAGACGATCGCGACAGCCGCGGATACGATCAAGATCTTCTTCATCAAAACAGTTCTACCGCCTCGGGCGTCCCCATCAAAACGAATTTTCCGTCAAGCGCGACGACTATCTCGCCTGCGCCGATCGCCTCGGCGTATTCGACAGCCAAAGCGTCGGAATAGGCGATCGCGTCTTCTTCTTCGACAAACAGCACGACTTGAATGCTCTGCTGCGCGGCGTCGTCGGTCGCCGCCTTGGTCGCCGCGACGACATACTCCACGCTCTCGGTCTCAAGCCCGAGCGTGTGCGCGCTGGTCGGCACATAGGTGTAACCGGCGTTCTCGTACTTGGTCCTGACTGCCTCCGCCCCGGGCGTGCACGCGACGAGCGCGATCGCCGTGACGATCAGCAGCGAGAGCGCGACGATGGTCAACATTTTCTTTTTCATAAATTACCCCAACAAATTGTCTTTGTAACCGTCTATCATTGCGACCGCGTCAGCCGTGCCAAGCACGACGAGCGAGCCCTTTTGCTTGACTTGCGCGGCGGACTGCGTGCCTATCGCCTCGGTCCAATCGGGGAGCGCGGCGTCTGCGTCCGACTCTGCAACAAAACATATGCCTACGGCGAACGACGTTATCCCGAGAGCATCCGTCCTGTGAGCGTAGAAAGCATAGGCTTGTTCGCCCTGCGCCGACGTGACGAGCGAGCGTATGATGCCGTTGGACGGCAACTCTATCTCGCCGATGTCCCCGACTTGGACGTTGAAGCCCTGCTCGGCATAGAGATCGCGGATCGCCGTGTTGGACGGCGTGCACGCGACCGCAAAAAGCAGCACGCATAGCGTGAGCAATATCGAGATCGACAATTTCTTTTTCATATTCTATTATCAATTATAATGCAAAACGCGCGCGATGGCAATAGTTTTGGTAAATTTCGCTCCGCGCGTCGCAAATTTTGCTCCGCATCCCTCTTTGGGAACAAAAAAAGACGGGCACACTGCCCGTCTTTGGGTCTTTGTCTCGTTATCAGAACAACTCGAGAGCAGCCTCGGTGCCGACAACGATCGCGTTGCCTTTGGCCTTGTAGGTTACGCCGGATTATATCACCGCAAAATGTGAAATTCAACCGATCGGCGCAAAATTTTCATATCTTTTTAAGCATTGTTCGAAGGAAGATCTTCCTTTGGGACCTCGCTCTGATCGCTCTGCGCTTTTTTGAGCGCATCGCGCGCCTTGACGTATTCTTCGTCATAGACGCGGATCTCCTTGGCGGGAGGAACTTCTTTGTTGATCTCGTTGATGCGCTCTCTCTCGCGGATGACGAACTTCTTGGACTTGCTGAATATGACGCAGATCGCGACCAGCACGACGACAAGGACTGCGATGATAATATAGAACAGTATGTCGCCGCTCTCGCCGATCCTCGTGGTGCCGTCGCCTGTTTCGGCGATGCAGACGCTGCCCAGCCACGCAAGCGCGAGCAGACAGGCAAGCACGAACGCCGTGAGCAACTTGGTCAAAATCTTTTCTTTGAGATCGCTTTTCATCTTTTACCTCGACAATATTATGACACAATCGTCGCGCGCGTGCAAGAGCAGACGTGTAAAATGCAAGTAAAATAATACCGCAAGGCGTCAGAATTTGAGCAGCATCGCATGCGAGCGCGGAGCAAAACCCTGCGAGACATAGAAGTCGTATGCAGACTTGTTGGGCGCAAAGACGTGCAGCTCCATGCGGTCGCAACCCTTGGATCCGAAGTAGCGCCTCGCCGCCGCCAAGAGCGCCTTGCCGATACCTCTGCCCCTCTCCCCGTCCGCGACGACGAGATCGCTGACGAAGCCGCTCTTGGGCGGATTTAGCAAAAAAGCGTCGTCGCCCTCGCCGAAGTATATCTCGCAGGCGATGACTCCGATCGCTCTGTCGCCGCGGACTGCGACGAACAGCGCTCCGTCGTGCTCGGCGTGCTTGCGGAGCGTATAGTCAAAGTACGCGTCCTCAAAGTCGGGCTTGGGCAAAAATCTGTCGCCGCCGTCGAGTGCGGCGATGTGGAGTTGGAGCGTCAAGAACAGCCTCTTGACGTCGCTCTCGAAGCGAGAGTCGAACGGCAAAACGCAAAAATCGTCTTTCATGATTTTATGATAGCATTTTTTCCGCATTTGCGCAACATGCCGCAAGCGACGAAGATGACGGACATCTCGACAAATTTTTCAAATCGATAGACATCGGGCGAGTTTTTCAATATAATTGATATATAAAACATTGGGAGGATATTATGGAAATTTCGCAACAACAGCGCGACGACGGCGTAAAGTTCATCTGCGACGAGATCGAACACGTCATCAAAGAGTTCGGCGACCGCGACCCCGGTTCGGAAGGCGAGCTCAAAGCCCTCGACTATATGAAAAGTCAGATGGCTCAATATTCGGACGAGGTGCACAGCGAGAACTTCAAAGTCGCTCCCCACGCTTTCTTCGGATGGACGCTGATCACCGCCACCTGCACGCTGATCGCGATCGTCACGCTCTTCTTCGCTCCGGTCATAAGCATAGTGCTGCTCGTCCTCGGACTGCTGCCGATGATCGGCGAATTCGTCTTCTACAAGCAAGCGATAGACTTTATGTTCAAAAAACGCACGTCCGGCAACGTGATGGGCACGATCAAGCCGACAGGCGAAGTCAAGCGCCGCATCGTCCTCAACGGTCATTCAGACGCCGTCTACGAATGGCATTGGCACTATGTCGGCGGCTACAAGCTCTTCTTGACCAGCATCATCATCCCGATCATCGCAGTCATCTACATCTGCGTGGTCGCGATCATGGCGATGGCGACGACGGGCGTATTCGCAACTCCGGCGGGAGCAGTGCTCTATATGGCGATAGCGTCTGTGATCTTCGTCCCTGCACTGCTGTGCTTCTATATGTTCTCGGACACCAAGACGGTCGTCCCCGGCGCCAACGACAACTTGACCGCATGCTATATGGCGATCGCAATGCTCAAACTGATGCACGACAACGACATCCGCTTCGAGCACACCGAAGTCGTAGCTCTCGTCACCGGCTCCGAAGAAGCGGGACTGCGCGGCGCAAAGGCGTTCTGCAAGCTCAATCCCGAGTACGGGCTTGAACCCGACATCGAGACCATCTTCGTCACCTACGAGACTCTGCGCGAGCTCGAACACCTCGTCATCTACAACCGCGATCTCAACGGCACCGTAAAGGTGGACATGCCGACGTGCGAACTCATCAAGCGCGCCGCCGCCAAAAACGGGATGGATCTCAAATACGGCTCCGTCTTTGCCGGAGCGACGGACAGCGCGGCATTTGCCCAAGCCGGGCGCAAGTCCGCTTGCATCGCCGCCATGGCGCCGCAAGTCAAGGACTACTATCACACTCGCCGCGACAACTACGACAACCTTAGCCCCGAGTGTCTTGCAAAGGTGCTCGACATCACGATCGACTTCGTCTCCGAATTCGACGAAAAAGGGCTGCAAGGCTGAGACATCTTGCAAAAAATTCGGCGTCCCTTCGGGGGCGCCGATCTCTTTACTTCTTTTTCTTTTTCCCGCTCTCCAATTCGTTGACGTCGCTCTTGTATCGCTTGACTCTCTCCACGACTTTGCCGCCCTTTTGGACAACTGCCTTGGCGCTGTCCAACTTGGCTTGCGCCTTTTTCTTCGCCTCGTCGAGCTTGGCTGCCGCCTTGCTCTTGGGCGCCGGCGTCTGCGGAGCCTGCTCTGCGACGACGACTTCCGCCGTCTGCGGCTCGGAGCTCTCCTGTACGGATGCCGCCGCCTGAAGCTCCGAGTTTTTCGCGTCGGCAGGCTGTGCGGCATTTTGCTGCTCCGGCGCAGCCGTATCGCCCTTGACTATCCCCTTGACATCGCCGATCAAGCCCTTGCGCAGATCGCGCTTTTGGTCGGCGACTTTTGCCTTGCGGCTGCGCTTGACCATCTTGCGTATCGCGGAGATGATCTGCCAGATCACATATGGCACCGACACCGCCGCGAGGATGATCGAGAACAGACTGCGGTCGTTGAGCACGGCGTTGAACACCATCGAGATCGTGAGCAGCAGATTGAACAGTTTGAAACACAGCTTGATGATCTTGAACGTGCTCTTGTAGTTCTTGACCGACGCCTTGATGCTCGCCTTGCTCCTGCCGAGGATAAGCATGACTACGAACGCGACGAAGTACGCCGCCGTGAACGCTATCAAGAGATAGGGCAGCCACTCTACTTCGGCGTTCTTGCGGCTCATCGTGATGACGATGAACACCGAATAGGCGACTATGTACAGCAAATTCCATACTACAAAGAGTATGTTGTAGAGCTTGCCGACTTCGGCGGCGGTCTCTTTGAGCTGTTCGACATCGGAAGCGAGCGAAGACTTGCGCTCGGACTTGGATATATCTTTTTTCATAACTTCCTCCGACGTTATGATAACATCGCGAGCCGCCGCCGCGCAATCGTTTTGCGCAAAATGACAAAAAAAGAGACGCTCTCGCGTCTCCCCGACTTCGGGTCAAGCCCTCGTGAAAGTCGTGTTGTTGCAATTGGGGCACGGCGGCATCTTGTCGTCTGCGCTCAATTTGAGATTGAAGCCGCAATTGCAGCAGGTATAACTGCCCTTGCCCGGTCTTTCGCCCGTCTTGTACTGACAAACTCTCGACATACTTTACCTCCTTGTTTTATGTAACAGGCCGCTGTCTCGATTATTGTCGTCTTTGCGCAAAAAATACTCAGCCGCGATCTTTTATGTCGTAGCCCTTCTTGGCGCTCTTGCCGTATTGACGGTCGAAATTCTCCTTGTTCTTGTCCAGATAGCGGCGATAGAGCTCCTCGGCGTCCATCCCTGCGGTCAAGCACATGCTGACAAAGAAGTGCAGGATGTCGACCAGCTCCGACTTGACTCTGTCGTCGTCGATCGGACGCGGATTCTTCCACCACTTGAAGTTGACTTCGTCGATCAGCTCGGCGAGCTCGGAGAGCATAGCGAGCGTCTTGCGCTGTATCCACTCCCCCTTGTCGGCGTCGCTCTGCGCAGTCAATCCTCTGCGCTCTGCAATGTCGGCGTCGAGCTGCGCTTGAAGCGCAAAGATCTTGTCCAGCATATCGCCGTCGCCGCCTATGATCTCTTTCAGCTTTTGTTCGTCCATATCTCCCTCACGCGCGCGAAACGAATCGCGGCAGCAGATCTTGATCCACCTCTCTGCCCACATACGACACGCAGGTCTTGGACAGATCGAGCTCGCTCTCTATCGCGCGGCTCGCGGCGTCATAGTCGAGCGCCGAGATCGCGTCTATCCTGCGCCCGAAGTCGAACACTTCGTCGGCAAAAAGCGCGTGCTTGGCGAGCAGACGCATCAGCGCGCCGCTGCTCTCCTGTCCGAGCACATAGGCGCCGCGCAGCTGCTGCACTCCGCGCGCGAATTCCTCCTTGGTCAAGCCGTGCTTGCGGATGTCCGCGACCACCTCCGCGGCGACGTCGGCTGCCTTGGCGACGGAATCGCGATTGGTGCCGATATAGATGTTCAGCGTGCCGTTGTTAACATAGGTGCCGGGATAGGAATAGACGCTGTATGCGAGCCCGAGCTTTTCGCGGATCTCGAAGAAGAGCCTGCTCGACATGCCTCCGCCGAGAATGGTGTTGAGCACCATCACGGACAGATCGTCGGCGCTGTTGTACGGCACGGACGGGAAAGTCGCTATGATGTGCGACTGCTCGATGTCTTTGAACAGATATTTTTGAGCCGAGACTGCGGCGTGCGGCTTGTCGCGCCAATCGCGCTTGCCGCCGCTCCATCTGCCCGCGAAATATTTTTCGACGAGCTTGCAGGCGCGGTCTTCGTCGATGTTGCCCGCTATCGCGACGACCGTGGAATCCACCTTGTAGTTGGCGGCGATATAGCTCTTTATGTCGTCGCGCGTGAACTTGCGCACGTTGTCGCGCGTGCCGAGGATGGGCATCCCGAGCGCATTGGGTCCGAAGTATTGCTCCGCCGCCATGTCCGAGCAGACGTCCGCATAGTCGTCCTCGCTCATCGAGATCTCTTCGAGCACGACCTTCTTCTCTCGCTCCATCTCTTGGGGATCGAAGGCGGAATCGAACAAAATGTCCGAGAGGATCGCCGCGCACTTTTCGCTGTCCTCGTCCACGCCGATCGTATAGAAGCAAGTCGCCTGCTTGGTCGTGTAGGCGTTGATCTGCGCGCCGAGCGCGTCCACTTCTTTGACTATGTCATACGAAGAGCGCGTCGAAGTGCCCTTGAAGTACATGTGCTCGATGAAGTGGGAGATACCGTTGTTGAGCGCGGTCTCGTTTCCGCTGCCGGCGCCCGTCAAAATGCCGATCGCGACAGATCTGACGCCGTCCATGCGCGCATGCACGAGTCTGAGCCCGTCGCCGAATGTAAAGAGTTTTGTCTGCATATTCACCTCTTTTAAATTATAGTTTATTGTGTGCGAAAAGTAAAGTTTTCCGCGCGTCGTTTTGTTTCGCGCTCGGCGCAAGGCTCGGCACAAGTTTTCCGAACGCGCGCTTGACGCCATACGCACTCTGCACGGCTCTCGGCGCTTGGGCTGCGCGCGGCATGCCGCCGCATATCCTCGCGTCCGCGCGAATAATCTGTATCGGTGAGATCATGACAAAGAAGTTGCCCAAAACCAAGATCGCGGCAGCCGCCGCAAACGTGCTCATCCTCGCGATGCTCGTGTCGCTGGGAGCTTTCGCCTTCACCGCGCCGAGCGATCAAAACGCGGTGTCCGCAAGCGACGATCCCGTCTTCATTACCGAGACCGAAGGAAAGATCGCGCTGATGTTCAACGTCTATCAAGGCAGCGAATATCTGCCCGAGATCCTGCGCGTCCTCGACGTCTACGGCGCCAAATGCACCTTCTTCGTCGGCGGATGCTGGGCGGACGACAACAACGAGCTCGTCAAGGCGATCGCGGACGCGGGCCACGAGATAGGCAATCACGGTTACTTCCACAAAGATCACAAAGGGATGACCGAGACCCAAAACCTCGCCGAGATAACTCCGCTCAACTCGCTCGTCGAGGCGATCACCGGCACTGCCCCGACGCTGTTCGCTCCGCCGTCTGGCAGCTGGGACGACACGACGGTCAAGACGTGCAAAGATCTCGGGATGAGGGTGATCATGTGGAGCCGCGACACGATAGATTGGCGCGATCAAGACGCGGCGACGATTTTTGCTCGCGCGACGAGGTCGCTGTCGCAGGGAGAACTCATCCTCGCCCATCCCACGGCAAAGACGACGGAGGCACTGCCCCGCATCTTGACCAAAGTGAGCGAGCTCGGACTGAGCGCGGTCACGGTGTCGGAACTGCTCGCAGGATAGCCCGATCGACACAGGCGCAAAAAAATTGCAAAAAAAATACGCGGCATTCCGGACGAATGCCGCGTCGACTTTTGAGTTACAGCTTCTTGATGAGGCTGAGAGCGATGCCCTTGTCGGTGATGTCAAAGACTTTGACGAGCACCTTGTCGCCGATGTTGACGACGTCTTCGACCTTCTCCACCCTCTTCTTGTCAAGACGCGAGATGTGGATCATGCCGTCCTTGCCGGGAGCGATCTCGACGAACGCGCCGAAGCTGGTAGTACGCACGACAGTGCCTTCGAGCTCGGAGCCGATCTCGGGATCCTTGGCGATCAACTCGATCATCTTGCGCGCCTTGGCGATCATATCCTCGTTGGCGCTTGCGACATAGACGTCGCCGAAGTCGTTGATGTCGATCTTGACGCCGGTCTCGTCGATGATCTTGTTGATGGTCTTGCCGCCGCTGCCGATGACGTCCCTGATCTTGTCGGGATGGATCTGGAAGGTGACGATCTTGGGCGCATACTTGGACAGGTGCGCTCTCGGAGCCGGGAGTACGGCAAGCATCTTGCCCAAGATCTCGAGTCTGCCCTCTCTCGCCTGAGCGAGCGCCTTGCGCAGGATCTCTTCGTTGATGCCCTTGATCTTGATGTCCATCTGGATGGCGGTGATGCCTTCGGTCGTACCTGCGACCTTGAAGTCCATATCGCCGAGGAAGTCTTCAAGTCCCTGGATGTCGGTGAGGACGGAGATCTTGGACTTGTCCTCGTTGCTGATCAAGCCCATAGCAACGCCTGCGACGGGGCGCTTGATCGGCACGCCTGCGTCCATAAGAGCGAGCGTGGAGCCGCAGACGGACGCCTGAGAAGTGCTGCCGTTGCTGGACAAAACTTCGCTGACCGTGCGGATCGCATACGGGAAGCTGTCCTCGGACGGGAGCATGGGCTCGAGAGCTCTCTCTGCGAGAGCGCCGTGGCCGATCTCTCTTCTGCCGGGGCTCTTCATCGGCTTCGCCTCGCCGACGCTGTACGGCGGGAAGTTGTAGTGATGGATGTATCTCTTGCAGACTTCGTCGTCAAGTCCGTCAAGCTTTTGGACTTCGGAGATGCTGCCGAGCGTGCAGCAAGTGAGCACCTGGGTCTGTCCTCTGGTGAACACGCCGCTGCCGTGGACTCTGGCAAGGATGCCGACTTCGCACCAAATGGGTCTGATCTCGGTCAGCTTTCTGCCGTCGGGTCTGACGCCGTGATCGAGGATCTTGGCTCTGACCTTTTGCTTCTTCATCGCATAGAGCACTTCGCCGATGTCCTTCTTGCCGTCGGGGAAAGTCTCCGCAAAGTGAGAACAGACATCCTCGTCGAGCTCTTCTTCAGCCTTCTCTCTCTCCTGTCTGTTGAAGTGGTCGAGGACTGCGTCCATCTTCTTGTCCGCATATTCTTTGACCGCCTCTTCGACTTCTGCGGCGGGATGATAGAGATCGGGAACGATCTTCTCTTTGCCGATCTGCTTTTGGATGTCCTCGATGAAAGCGACGATCTTCTTGATCTCTTCGTGGCCGAACAAGATCGCGCCGATCATCTCTTCTTCGGTGACTTCGTTGGCGCCTGCCTCGACCATGAGGATGGCGTCCTTGGTGCCGCTCAAAGACAGGTGCAGCTTGCTCTTGTCACGCTGCGCGCTGTCGGGGTTGATGACATATTGACCGTCGACATAGCCGACCACGACGGAGCCCGTCGGTCCCGCGAACGGGATGTCGGAAATGGTCAGAGCGACAGAGCTGCCGATCATCGCATAGACTTCGGGCGGAATGTCGGTGTCGACCGAAAGGCAGGTCGCAACGACTGCGACATCGTTGTAGACGCCCTTGGGGAACAGCGGACGCAGCGGCCTGTCGATGAGTCTCGAAGTCAAGATGGCCTTGTCGCTGGGTCTGCCCTCGCGCTTTTTGAAACCTCCGGGAATCTTGCCTACGGAGTACATCTTCTCTTCAAAGTCCACTCCGAGTGGGAAAAAGTCGATGCCCTCGCGCGGAGCCTTTGCCATGGTCGCGTTGACCATAACGGCGGTGTCGCCGCATCTGACAAGGCAGCTTCCGTTGGCCTGTTCGCAATACGCGCCGGTCTCAACGGTCACTTCTCTTCCGCCGATGACTGTGGAAAAAATCTTTCTTTCCATTACTAACCTCCAATTAGTACTTTTGTATATACCGTTTTTGTTGTCTCGATGAGCGCGGCTCGCGCCGCTTCCAAAAAAAAGGGGTTGCGCATTCGCGACAACCCGATTGTCTTACTTCCTCAAACCAAGTCTTGCGATCAGGGAGCGATAGCGCTCGATGTCGTTCTCTTTGAGATAGTTGAGAAGATTGCGTCTCTTGCCGACCATTTGTTTGAGGCCTCTCATGCTGTGGAAGTCCTTCTTGTGAACGGCAAAGTGCTCGTTGAGTTTTTCGATCCTTGCGGTCAGCAAAGCGATCTGAACTTCGGGCGAACCGGTGTCGCCTTCGTGCTGTGCGTATTGAGCGATGATCTGCTCTTTGGTGAGATTTTTTTCCATTGTTTTGCCTCCTGTCTTTGGAAAAATAGTGCGCCGTCGTCTCAGATCGCCGTCGGAGATTCGTGCGTCCGAGCCGCGGTACTTTTATATATTATCACTTCGCCGCCCTTTTTGCAAACGATTTGCGGCGCAATTTTCAATTTATTTGCGCGGAAACAAATATCAATATTCAGTCGCGCACGACGCCTCTTTCGCGCTCGCATTTTTCGAAGAACTCGCGGCGCTTGCGCCACACGTCCTCGCCCCTTGCGAGATAGACGTCGAGCCCCTTGGGATCGGCGCATCGCTCTACGCGCCCCGCCTCCCTGTCGACGAACTTGGAAATGCCGCCTGCGCCGCAAGCGATGATCGACGTCGTCTCTTCCATTATGTCGACGTTGTAGACGCACTGCTTGGACGGCAGACAATAGCCGACGTTCTCGAGATTGCCGCTCATGTACTTCTGTCGATACATGTAGTACGGCAAATAGCCTTGGCCGGTGCAAGCGGAGCGCGCGTAGTCGACCATCTTTGCGGCGTCGCTCTCGGACGTGTTGTCGTAGTTGCCGAGTTTGAGAGCGGAGCCCTTTTTGAGCGCAAGAGTGTGCACGGTCAAATTCTCGGGTCTAAGATCGAGCGCACAGTCCACCGAGTGCGCAAAGACGTCGGGCGTCTCGCCGGGCAGCATTGCGATCAAGTCGACGTTGACGTCGAACGAATATTTGCGCGCCATTGCGAACTTGTCATAGAAGTCCGACACGGTGTGCTTGCGCCCTATCGCGTCGAGAGTCTCTTGGCAAAAAGTCTGAGGGTTGACGGAGATCCTCGTCACTCCCGTTTTGTCCATAACATCGAGCAGCGGAGCCGTGATCGTATCGGGACGCCCTGCCTCGACGGTAAATTCTTTGGCGCCGAAACTTGACAGAGCTTTCATCACGTCGGAGAATTGTTCGTAAGGCAGCGAAGTCGGCGTGCCGCCTCCGACGTAGACGCAGCGAAGCCGATAGCCGAAGTCGTCGATGAGAGACTTTGCGTCGGCGATCTCCTCGCAGAGCAACTGAGCATAACGCGGCACCATGTCCTTGACTCGAAAAAGCTCTGCTGATATAAATGAGCAATATGCGCATCTACTCGTGCATATAGGTATATTGACAAACAGATCTACGTCTTTGCGCTCGGACGGATAGACGGGCTCCTGCGCCTTTACTATCGACTTGATCAGCGACAGCTTGTCTTCGGACACATAGAGCGCTCTCATCTGCGCGTCGACGTCCTTGCCCTTGGCGACAAACTCGTGATAGAGCTTGGTCGGGCGAATCCCTGTCAGCGAGCCATAGGGCTCGCGCTCGCAAAAAGCGTCGGACAAGAACTTGTAGACGGCTCCCTTGGCGATCCGCTTGATTTGAGCAATTTTAGCCACTTTATGGCTGGTCTCTTCTATTTTTTGACTTAATTGATAACAATTTTTTGCTAATTCAGAACAATTTACCGTCACGCTAACTTGACAAGACGCTTCGTCGAAGTCCACTTTTACCTCAAACGGCGCGCCGTCTTGATCCAAAGTCAGCTTGTGACGGAACAGCTTGATCTCGTCCTCGAACTCGGTCGCGAACTTGTCGCAATCTGTGACCAACTTTATCCTCAATTTTTCGCCATCCATCATTGTCACTCCGCACTGTCCGAAAGGATAGGATTGTTGGCTCTCTCATAGGCGAGCGTCGACGTCCTGCCGTGCCCCGGCAAGACTATCCTGTCGCCTTCCAAATCGAACAAAATTTTTATCGATTTTTTGAGCTTTTCAAAAGAGCCGAGATAGCCGTCGCATCTGCCGTAACTGCCGCGCATCAGCGTGTCTCCGCACAGCAATTCTCTGCCGAAGTCAAAGCATACTCCTCCCTCGCTGTGTCCCGGCGTATGGATGACTCTGCACTGCCCCGCACACAGCTCGAGAGTTTCTCCTCCTTCCAAGATCACGTCGGGCTCAAAACCTCCCTCCGCATCCATTCCGAACTCGGCAGAAAAATTGAGAGCCGGATCGTCGATCATACATATATCCGATCTGTGCATAAAAATTTTTGCGCCCGTCTCGCGCTGCAAGTCATGCACTCCGCAGATATGATCGAAGTGCCCGTGCGTCAAAAGTATCTCTTTGAGCTTGTATCCCGAAGCGTCGAGAGCGCCTGCGATCGCGATGCCGTCCGCACCGGGGTCTACGGCGACGGCAGTCTTGGTCTCCTCGTCTGTGAGGATATAGCAATTGGTGCCGAGCTCTCCGACGACAAGTCTTGCCGTGTTCATCATTTCTCCACTATTATCGTGACGGGTCCGTCCACGGACGCGTCGATGTGCATATGCGCGCCGAACACTCCTGCGGCGACTTTGCCCAATCTTTCTTCAAACCTCTTCAGCGTGTGGTCGTACATAGGCTTTGCGACGTCGTAGTGCGCCGACTTGGAGAAGTCGGGGCGTCTGCCCGTAGCAGGGTTGCCGTAAAGCGTAAAGTTGCTGACGCACATGACTTCGCCGCCCACGTCTGCGAGCGACTTGTTGAGTTTGCCCTCTTCATCGCGGAATATCCGCATCTTGACGATCCTGTCGACGACGTAGTCGACTTTGGCGGAGTCGTCCTCGTTATTATAGCCGACAAGCACGAGGTATCCCGTGCCTATCGATGAGATCTCGCGGTCGTCGACCGTGAGTCTTGCGCTGTTTACGCGCTGAACTATCGCTCTCATTTACTCTCCCTGCTCACTGCGCCGTCCTGCGCACGGACGTGACGTCTTTGAGCGACTCTATCTTGGCGATGAGGTTGTCCAGATCGTTGATGTTGCTGATCTCGACGCCTACGCTTATGCTGGCGGTGCCGTTCTTCTCCGACTTGGCGGCGATCGTCGTCATCGTGATCTTCATATTGGCGATCAGCGTCGCGACTTCGACTACGAGTCCCGTCCTGTCTATCGCCGTTATGCCGAGCGTCGCGACGAATCTCTTGTTCTCGTTGCGGTCGATCGGCCACTCCGCTTCGATCAATCGCTCGGGCTCGAGGTACTTGACATTGGGGCAATCGGCGCGGTGTATCGTGACGCCGCGGCTGCGCGAGACATAGCCGATGATCGCGTCGCCCGGGACGGGCGTGCAGCAATGCGAAAAACGGATCTTGAGATCCGAATAGCCCTTGACGATGATGCCCGTATCGCTCTTGCTGCGTTTTTTGTCCGATCTGGCGCGCGTTTCGAGCGGATCTTTGCGCTCTACCTTGTTGAACTCCAGCAGTTTTTGCATGACTTGCGCCGTCGTCAGCTCGCCGTATCCGACCATCGCGAAGACTTCGTCTATGTCGGTGATGTTGTATTTTTGGCACACATAGTCGCGCCACTGTTGGTTGGCGGTCAGATCCGCGATGGACAAGCCCTTGTGCTTGGCGGCGACATCGAGCATATCTTTGCCGCGCTTGATGTTGTCCTCGCGCATCTCCTTCTTGAAGAAGCTCTTGATCTTGCTCTTTGCCGCAGGCGTCTTGACGAATTTTAACCAATCTCTTGACGGGCCCTTCGAGGTAGCGGACGTGACTGCCTCGACGACGTCGCCGTTCTGCAACACGGTGTCGACGGGGACCATCTTGGAGATGATCTTGATGCCGACGCACTTGTTGCCGACCTGCGAGTGAACGGCATAGGCAAAGTCTATGCCCGTCGCGCCTGCCGGGAGGTTGAACACGTCGCCCTTGGGCGTAAAAACAAAGACTTGGTCGACATAGAGGTCGAGCTTGAGCATATCGAGATACTCTTTGGAGTCGCTGACGTCGTTTTGCAGCTCCATCACGCTGCGTATCCATGCGAGCTTGTTCTCGTCCAAAGTCGCGGGTTCGCCGCCCGTGAGCCCCTGTTTGTACTTCCAATGCGCTGCGATACCGTACTCGGCTATGCGGTGCATCTCGTGCGTGCGGATCTGGATCTCGAACGGCGAGCCGTAGCTGGACAGCACCGTCGTGTGCAGCGATTGGTACATATTGGTCTTGGGGACGGAGATATAGTCCTTGAATCTGCCGGGCAGCGGCTTCCACATCGTATGGATCGCGCCGAGGACGGCGTAGCAGTCCTTGACCGTGTCGACGATGATGCGCACCGCTGTGAGATCGTATATCTCCTCAAAGCTCTTGCCCTTTTGCATCTTTCGCCAAATGCTGTAAAAGTGCTTGGGTCTGCCGTTTATGTCGCCCTTGATGCCCAACTCGTCGAGCATACGGCGCAGATCCGCCGAGATCGCGTCCACCGTCTTTTGGCGCTCCACGCGCGTAGAAGCGACTTTTTCGGCGATCGTATAGTAGTCGTCGGGATGCAGATAGCGCAGGCACAGATCTTCGAGCTCGCCTTTGACGCTCGAAATACCGAGTCTGGCGGCGATCGGCGCATAGATGTCGAGGGTCTCGGTCGCGATGCGTTTTTGGTCAGCCTCGTTGCGGAAAGACAGCGTGCGCATATTGTGCAGTCTGTCCGCGAGCTTGATCATGACGACGCGGATATCGTTGCTCATCGCGAGGAACATTCGGCGCAGATATTCCGCCTGCTGGTCTTCTCGGCTCTTGAAGTTGAGCTTGTTGAGCTTGGTCACGCCCTCGACGAGCATGACGACGGAATGCCCGAATTCTTGATCCAGCTCCTCTTCGGTGACCGGAGTGTCCTCGATCACGTCGTGCAAAAGCGCGGCTATCACCGTATCGGTATCAAGCCCCAAGTCGACGAGGATCGTCGCGACGGCTATCGGGTGGACGATGTAGTCGTCGCCCGACTTGCGTTTCTGCCCCTCGTGGGCGCGCTTGGCAAAATAGTACGCCTTGGTGATGCGTTCATAGTTTTGCTCGTTGAAAGCGCCTTGAATTTTGGACAAAAATTGATCGTCATCCATTGCCATGTTCCGCCTTTGCGAGCGCGCGATAGAGTCCGCTGGCGTCCAGCGAAGTCTTTTGCGCCCTCACACATTCTATTCTAACATTACAGCGCAAAAATTTCAATGCCGAAAACACATAAAAGCACGCGCAGAAGCCGTCAAAACTCAGATCTGCGCCGCCCGTCGCCGCATACAGCTCGGTGACGGACGCAAAATTCCCTGCCGCGCACGCGCTGCGTATCGCTCTGTACGCCTCGGCATAGCCGTCCTTGGACGGAGCCGCGGCTGCTATCGACGCCGCGAACTTGTCGTTGTCGGCGACATACAGCTCCGCGCTCGGAGCAAGTCTCGCCGCCGTCGCGCTCAATATCGGCGCGTCGAGAAAGATCGCCTTGCGATGATAGACGAGCGGCTTGCGCGGACAGACTACGACCGCGCACTCGGGCATACAGTCGCGCGTGCCGCCATAATAGCACGGCAGATCGTGCTCAGCGGCGAACTCACGCGCCGCCGACGGATCGAACGCGATATAGACGACGCCCACGCGCTTGTCGACAGCGCCGTCCCACGGACGAAGCTCGACGTCCTCTGCGCCGTCGTCGAGAGCGGACTGCTCCAACAGATAACGCACGCACTCGGCGCGATCCGGCATTTCGCGAGGCAGCACCTTGCGGACGATCGCCTCGGCGCGCTCTGCGTTGTTGAATATCCTGAACGAGATGTCTACGATGAGCCGCTTTGCGGCGGAGCCGTTGAGATAGTCCCTCTCGTCGCCGGCAAAGAAGCAAAGCGTGTCCATGCCGTGCAGCTTAGCCTTGAGATGAGAGCCGTCCCCTATCTTCGAAAATCCGCACTCTTTGCAGTCGATAGCAAACACGGGCGCGGGATTTCCCTCTCCGAACGGCGCAAGCGTGTTGAGCTCTTTCGCGACTGCGGAAGAGACGTTGCCGTCGATCACGGCGTCGCAGCCGTCGTCGGGGACGAACAGCTCGTCGCCGTAATGATGGGCGGCGTACTCGTTGATCGCGATGCGAAATGACTCCAAATTGTCCTCGTCGATGGACAGTCCGCACGCCATCTTGTGTCCGCCGAAGCCGTTGAGCCAGCCTCCGCAAGCGCGCACGCATTCGAGGATGTCCACTCCCGGCACGCTGCGTCCCGATCCTTTGAGTCTGTCGCCGCTCTTGGTCAGCAAGATCGTCGGGCGCGAAAACTTGCCGACGATGCGCGCGGCGGCGATGCCGAGCACGCCCTCGTCCCAATACGGCGCGTATTCGACGATGATCTTGCAGTCGTCAAAGTCGTAGTTGCGCAATCTCTGCAAGCAGTCGTCGGTCAAGTCGTCGGTGAGCTGTTGGCGCACCTCGTTGGCGGAATTTATCTTGTCGACGAGCCCTTTGAGCAAGAACTTGTCGTCCTCGACGAACAGCGAGACGACTTCGGACGCGTTGCCCACTCTGCCCATCGCGTTTATCCTCGGAGCAAGTCGGAAGGCGATGTCGTATGAAGTGACTTCGCCCTTGACGCAGCTCTCGGCGAGCATCGTCAGTCCGCGGCGATAATGCGAGTTGAGCAAGATCAGCCCGAAGTGCGCGATGACTCGGTTGTCTCCGACGAGCGGGACGACGTCGGCGACGGTCGCGAGCGCGGCGATGTCATAATAGCGCTTGCTCGCCTGCAAACCGCCCATCTGCTCGACTATCCTCAGCGCGACGCCCGCTCCGCAAAGGTCGCGGAAACAGCCCTCGTTTCCGTCAAGATGCGGATCCAAGACTATGCAGTCGGGCAAAGTCTCGCCGGGCTGATGGTGATCCGTGATCAGCACCTCAAAGCCGAGCTCGTCTTGCGCGTAGGCGACTTCGTCGACGGCGGTTACGCCGCAGTCAACGCTGATCAGCAAGTGCGCGTCGGTGTTTTCGGCGATCTTGTCGAGAGCGCCCGTCGTGATGCCGTAGCCGTCTTCGCGGCGATCGGGGATGAAATAGGTCACGTCCGCGCCGACCGAGCGAAGATACAGATAGAGTATGGACGTCGCGCAGACTCCGTCGCAGTCATAGTCGCCGTAGATGACGATCCCCTCGCCTTCGTCGACCGCTCTCTGCAGGCGCGCGGCTATCTCGGGCAAGCCGCGGTAGTCTGCCGCAGGCGTCAGCGCGTCGAGCGACGGATGCAAAAACGCGCGCGCAGACTGCACGTCGTCTATGCCTCTGGCGGCGAGCAATCTTGCGGTGAGCGGGTGAATATTGAGTTGTGCGGCGAGAGTGTCCTTGTCCATATCCGTATATGACAAAGGGCTGCCGAAGCAGCCCCGATGTGCATTGTTGAGCGTCAGTCCTTGGTCTGCTGAGCCGATCTCTGACCTGCGAACGTACCTGCGGCACGTTTCTTTGCCTTGCGCTTGTCGACCGAGTTTTTCATCAAAGCGTACAGCGCCGGCGAGATGAACACGGACGAATAGAAGCCCGCGAACAGACCGAAGATGACCGGCAGAGCGAATTCTCTGACCGACGAGGCGCCGAGGATAGCGAAGATGACGATCGCAAACAGCGTGGTGACGGTCGTGTTGACGCAGCGGAGCATCGTCTGTTTGAGCGAACGATCGCAGAGCGCGAAGTTGTCGATGCGCGCGTTGGGGTTGACTTTGAGAGCCGCCTTGGCGTTCTCTCTGACGCGGGCGAAGATGACGATCGTGTTGTTGATAGAATAGGCGACGATCGTGATCATTGCCGCGATGAAGGAGCTGTTGATCTGGATGCGGAAGATGATCGTGAACGCGAGCATGATCGCAACGTCGTGGCACAGCGCTATGACCGCGGCGATGCCGCTCCACAGCTCAAAGCGGATGACTACATAGACAAGGATGAGCACGAGCGAGATGGCGAGCGCAAGCAGCGCGGACTTGACCATCTCTTGGCTGGCGGTGGCGCCGATGTTGCTCATCGTGACCATGGACGCATTGTCCTCGGTGACGCCGTAATGCTCTTCGAGAGCCGCCTCGATCAACTCGTTGCGCGCATTGGTCAGCGCGTTGTCGGGATCGTAGGTGGACGAAATGTTGTCATACTTGACGATGATGGACATATTGGCGCCCGAGTCCGATCTCTGGCTGTAACTGACGGACGCCTTGACCGCTTCGGCGCCGATCTCGATGCCGTACTCGCTCGAAGCGAGCTCGACGATCTGAGCGGCGATGTCGTCGTCGTTGAGCACATCGGTGATGACTTGGAGCTGATCGTTGAATCCCTCATCGGAGCCGATCGCGTCCTCGCCGAGCACGACGGTGACGATGGAGCCGCCGGCGAAGTCGGTGCCGATGTTCATGCCCTCGTTGATGTCCTTGCCCGCGATCGCAAATCCGGCAAAGACGATGATCGCAACAAGGATGATGATCGCCGGGACCGTGAACCATATCTTGTACATCTTGGCGATGTTCTTGTCGGTCATTTTCATCTGCGTTTACCTCCTTTGCCGCGCGAGCTCTTGTACTTGTAGACGGGTTTTGCGGCAGGTTTTTTGGGGGCTTGCTTGATCGTGAAGTCGTCGCCCGTGTTGTCGGGAAGGATCTCGGGTCCGACGGCGACAGCCTCCGCTTCTTCCGCTTTTTGACGCGCGTCGGCGTCCTCTGCCTCAACGAGGATGGAGATGTCGTCGTCTGCGGCGACTGCGTAGCGCTTGAGCATATAGAACTTCGCATGGCGCTCGTCGTGGAAAGCCATTATGCATTTGAGCAAGACGCGCGTGACGACGAGGGAGCTGAACAGCGACAGCACGATACCGATCAACAGCGTTACGCCGAAGCCTCTGATCGTCGAAGTGCCGACGATCATCAAGACGATCGCGCCGATTATCGTAGTGACGTTGCCGTCGATGATCGCGCCGAGCGAACGCTTGAAGCCGATCGAAGTCGCATTCTTCATATTCCTGCCGGCGGCGTATTCTTCTTTGATGCGCTCAAAGATGATGACGTTGGCGTCGACAGCCATGCCTATGCTGAGCAGCACGCCCGCGATGCCTGCCAGCGTGAGCTGTACCCACGGGAAGACGGCGAGGAAGAAGATGTAGGTGCAAGAATAATAGATCAAAGCCATGCTCGCCGCGACGCCCATAAGTCCGTAGAAGATGCAGACATAGACGACGATGAGCGCGAGTCCGACGATGCCGGCGATGACGCCCGCTTTGAGCGCGGAGTCGCCGAGCGTGGCGCTGATCGTGTTGGAGTTGGTCATATGCAGATCGAGGGGGAAGCTGCCCGCCTGGATCTGGACCGCGAGGTCGTACGCGGTGTCGTAGTCGAAGTTGCCGCTGATCGTGCACGAACCGCCCGTGATCGCCTCGTTGACGGTGGCTTGGGTGAGCAATTCGCCGTTGACGTAGATGCCGAGCTGACTGCCGACGAGATCGGAAGTGATCTCACCGAACTGCTCGCCGCCCTCATCCGTGAACTCGATCGCGACAAGATATTGACCGTCTTTATAGACGACGCCGGCAGCAGCAACTTCGTCGCCGGTCATCAACGTCTCGTTGACGGTGTCGGAAGAAGTATATTCTTTGAACTCGAGGGTGGACGGTCTGCCGATGAGCTCGAAGATCCTCTCGGGATCGTCGACGTCGGGGACTTCTACCCTGATCGTGTTGCCGTAACTGCTGACCTGAGCCTCGGTGTAGCCCTTGGAGAACAACAGGTCTTCCAAACTGCGGCGCGTGCCTTCTATGGCTGCGTTGAATTCATCATCGGTCATTTCCTCGGGCTGATCGGCGGAATATTCGGCATACGCGCCGCCGCTGAGATCGAGGCCGAGCTTGATGACGTTGGGATAGGCGATGTAATTGCGGATGCCGAGCTCCCCGTCGTCAAGACTGACAAACGCGAACACAACTCCGAGCACCACCACGATCGAGAAGATCGTGAGTACTACCGCGGAAATTGCTCGTGCTTTCTTGTTGATCACTTTGTGTGCCTCCTGCGATGTCCTGCTTTACTTATTATAAATATATATAAGTAATAAGTCAAACAAAATTTGTCATGCTGTCCGTTTTTTGCTGTCAAAATGCGAACGGCAGGACAAGTTCATCCCCAAAGATATATTTTGTAGTATCGTGAGCTATCAAATGGGCTTGCGATCCTGCAACGCCCTCGACAGCGTGACCTCGTCGGCATACTCGATGTCGCTGCCGATCGAGATGCCGCTCGCGATCTTGGTCACCTTGATGCCCATCGGCTTGATCAAACGCGCGATATAGACGGCAGTCGCCTCGCCGTCCACGTCGGGATTGGTCGCCATGATCACCTCTTTTACGCCGTCCAGCCTGCCGAGAAGCTCCTTGATGCGGATGTCGTCGGGGCCTATGCCGAGCAGCGGATTGAGTGTGCCGTGCAGCACATGATAGACTCCGTCGAAGTCCTTGGTCTTCTCCATTGCAACGACGTCCTTGGGCTCCTTTACGACGCAGATGACGCTCTTGTCGCGCTTGGCGCAGATGTCGCAGACGTCTTTGTCGGTATAGCCGCCGCATACGCTGCAATAATGCACGTCTTCCTTGGCGTCCAAGATCGCCTGCGCGAACTCGCGCGCCTCTGCCTCGCTCATGTTGACGATGCGGTAGGCAAAGCGCTGCGCGGTCTTTGCGCCCACTCCGGGGAGCTTGGTGAACTGCGCGACGAGCTTGTCGAGCGCCTTGATGTTGCTCACAGTCCCAAGCCGCCGAAGGCGCCCATTCTCTTTTCGGTCTCGTCGTCGGCGAGCTTTTGCGCCTCGTTGATCGCGGCGATGATCAGATCTTCGAGCATCTCGACGTCATCGGGATCGACTGCCTCGGGCTTGATCTTGAGCGAAACGAGCTTCTTTTCGCACGTCATCGTCACTTCGACCATACCTCCGCCCGAAACCGCGGTGACTTGAAGCTCGGCGAGCTCCTCTTTGGCTTTTGCCATATCCTGCTGCATTTGTTGAGCTTGGCGCATGAGCTGCTGCATATTGCCCATGCCTCCGAAACCTCCGAATTTACCCATTTTGGTCGTCTCCTTTTACATTTACTTTTTCTGCGCCGAACATAGCCTCGGCGTGCTTTATCTTCTCCTGCGCGGGATCGCTCTGTTTCTCCTTGACCTTGAAGTCCATCTTCAAAGAAGGAGCGACTGCGGCAAGCGCCTCTTCGAGCTCTGCCCTGCAAGATTCCAACAACTTCTTTTGCCCCTCGTTGGGAGCGCAATATACGAGCGCGTCGCCGTCTATCTCGAACGCCTTTGCGTCGACGTGGTTGAGATAGGTATAGGACACGAACTTGCCCGTCTGCAACAGCTTTGCCTGCACCTGTCCGACGATCTCGGACGCGCTCTTCGCGACGGGCGCCGAACGCACGGCAAAACTGCCGGACGCGAGCTTTTCTTCCAGCTTTTTGAGCCTGACGAGCACGCCGCTCAGATCGAGCGACGCATAGCTGTCGCACGCCTTGGCGACGGCGGTCTCGAGCACCAAAGCTCTGTTGGAGCTGTATCTCATATCTCCGTCCGTCGCGGCAAAGATCTCGAGACAGCGCGTCAGCTGCGCGTTGTCGTACTTGCGCGCGATCTCGATCGTCTTGTCCAGCAGATCTTCGGGCAGATTGAGAATCTCTCCCGGGCGCGAACTGCTGCGGCAATAGATCATATTGGACAGCGCGGTGCAGAGATCGGACGCGAGCACGCTCGCGCTCTTGCCCTCGCGGACGAGCTTTTTGACAGCCGTCAGCGCGCCGTCGGCATTGCCGGCAAGGATGTCGGACGCGAGCGACAGCACCGCGGACGGAGAACTTGCGCCGAGCACTTCGAGCACATCGTCATAGGTCACCGCGTCTTCGCTGTACGACAGACACATCTCGGCAAGAGACAGACTGTCGCGGACGCAGCCGCTGCCTGCCTCGGCGATGAGCCTGAGCGCCTCCTTCTGATAGCCCTTGCCCTCCTTGTCGAATATTTTTGCCAAAAGTCCTGCTATCATATCGACGGGCACAAGCCTGAAATCAAAGCGCTGACAGCGCGACAGGA
>CALWKR010000070.1 GCA_944381315.1 uncultured Christensenellaceae bacterium | reverse complement strand
GACCCACGAGGATGCTCCTTGTTTGAGGGCGAAATACATTAGCCAAAACTGCTTTGCACAGAAAACTTCCGACAGCAAAAAGCTGTCGGAAATTTTCTGCTTGCCCTCTCGCCGCAATGGCGGTGCTGAGTGTGAGCATTGCTCCGTCTAATGCGAGATTTGCGCGGCTTTTGCGCGAAAACTTCCACTGAGGGTATTGACCTTCGGGGACGCGACTTGTCTTCGCGCAAAATACGCAGCTCAAAACTGCTACGCACAGAAAGCTTCCGACAGCAAAAATGCTGTCGGAAGTTTTCTGCTCACTCCCTCCCCGCAATGGCGGTGCTAAGTGTGAGCATTGCTCCGTCTAATGCAAGTAATAAACTAATTAAAATTGTTTCTGCTTGCCCTCTCGCCGCAATGGCGGTGCTAAGTGTGAGCATTGCTCCGTCTAATGCAAGTAATAAACCAATTAAAACTGTTTCTGCTTGCCCTCTCGCCGCAATGGCGGTGCTGATTGCTTCGCTTTGAGGGGCACTCGAAAATTTAATGTATCGAAATTTCGGCGCATAATCGAGTTTCCACACCGCGGAGAGCGGTGCAGATTTGCGCCGTACAAAAGCGAGAGGTGCGGCGAACTAATTGCTTAGACAATTGCAACAATAGTGAAAAAGTTACACATCGCGTCGCGGTCAACCGCGTTTGACCGCGACTCGATAACGCGCTCGGCGGAAATGACACTTTTCGCCGAGTGCCCCTTGCGGGACCGCGAGCGGTGAGCGAGCGCTTGTCCCGTGGGAGGGGGAGTATTGAGGGGGAACACGAAAATAGCGAGTATGAAAAAAGCGCCGTCGCGATGCGACGACGCCTTTTAATTCGATGCGTTAAATTTTCGGGTGCCCCCTCAAAGAACGTAGTAGTTATAGGAGAGAGGCTTTGATAGCCTTGTGCAAAGAATACGGATACGACGCTCCTGCGTCGCCGGCGTAGTCGATCAGGACGACGCCTTTCATTCCGTAACCATAGGCGAAGGCGGCTTTGTCGCGGACGAGGGTATAGCCGTTGAAATAGACATTGGTCCCGTCGATCGTCGCCGCGTTGTCGAATTGTCCGAGCCCTGCTTGCGAATAGGGGTAGTATTCGGGCGCGTCTTCGGAGCTGTCGGCAGCCATGCCGAAGAGCGGAATGGAGATCTGGACCTTGGATGTCGGGATGTCGTGTTCGTACATCTTTTCAAACGCATGGCAGACGACGTTGAAAGACGCAGGGTTGACGTCGGACGAGTCCTCGTTGTGGGCTATAACATAGAACGTGTCGATATAGCTTTTGGACGCGTCGTTGAAGATGGAGTCGTCGCAATTGACATAGACGCCGAGCTGTCTCGGGCTGGGGATGAGACCACGCACGTATTCTATGAAGTCGTTGTAGGTGTTGTGCGAGAACATATCGCCCGGATCCGTGAAGTCGAACACTATGCCGTCCGCGCCGCTATGGGAGAGCATGCGGACGATGTTTTTGCCCAGCGCGGACTTGTTGTCGCCCATGGCGTCGTTGCGGACTTTGACGGGATCGTCGTCATTGTCTGCCGCGGTCAAGAGCACATAGACTTCGGCGAAGGGATTGACGCTCTTGAGCCTTGAAACGGCGGAGGCGAGCTTGTCGTTGTCCACGCCGATCGAGCCGTCCGCGTCGTATTTGAAATCATTGCCGCTGAGGATGATGCTGTTCGAATCTGCGAAAGCGTCGAGAGATACGTCGGGATCGAGATAGTTGGACGACTCGGTCGACGTAAAGTACAGATCCGTCGTGACGAAGTCGCGGTCGCGCGGCACGTTGTAGACGCCGAGGCGAGTGAGTTTGAAGTCGCCGTCCGACTCTGTGACGGTGATGCGGATCTTGTCGGCGTTGGTCGTGCCGAGATAGATCAGGCGAAGATCGCCGATCTCGTCTTGACGATAGACGGGCGCGGCGGAGTTGCCGACAGTGATCTCGAATTCGGTGACGTGCGAGCCGCTCTCTTCGATCAAGAGCGTATTGAATTTGACTTGCGTGTCCCACGAGATCTCGACCCATTCGCCGCCGCTGCCGCTCAGCGAAAACGTGCTGCGATCATCGCCGTTGCTGTAATGGTAGTTGGCGAAAAGACCGTAGTCGGTGCTGTTGATCGTGTAGATGCTGCGGATGTCGGCGCATCCGGCGAATGTGGTGCAGACGAGCGCCGCAGCGATCGCGACGACTGCGGCTGCAGCGATAAAGCCGATGCGTTTGCTGCCTTTCATACGTTCCATATCACCATTATACAGCCGCGCGCGCGTCAAGTCAATACTAATTCTGCGTCATTGACCGTCCGAGAGTTTGAGCATCACAGAACCCTGCTTGGATTGGCAGAGAGGGCAGACTTGCCACGCCTCTTTGGACGTCGCCTCATAGCCGCAGTCCGCGCACTTCCACTTGACGGGAGTCTTGCGCTTGTAGAGAGTGTCGTTTTTGAGCTGTTCATAGAGATCGGTGAAGAGCATCTTGTGACAGTTCTCGACTTGGGCGACGTTGTCGAACAAGCCGGCTATGTCCTCAAAGCCTTCGTCGCGCGCGACCTTGGCGAAAGCGGGATAGATCTCCTCCGCTTCTTTTGCCTCGTCCTCGGCGGCGAAGCGCAGGTTGTCGACGAGCTCCCACTTTTCCTTGAACGGATAGCCGCCCTCGATCTCGATGTCGTCGATAGGCTTTTTGTCCGCCGTCTGGATGAAGGAATAGAACATTCGAGCGTGGTTGAATTCGTTGTAGACGACCTTGTCCACGATCTCGGCAAGGCATTTCAAGCCCTGTTTGCGCGCGCCGTACTCTATGAACATATAGCGCGCCTTTGCCATGCACTCGCCGGCATATGCCTTAGCGAGATTGCGATAGGTTTGAGAATTTTTGAGTTGCATATCGATACCTCCTCGGTCAAGTATTGACCCCGAAGACTGTTTTGAAACATTTTCCGAGATTTTCGCAGAACAAAATAAAACATTGAAAAACAAACACGGGCACAAAAAAATAGATATTTCACGCAGTTGACATATAAAAATTTTAATGTTATTATAGATACATAAGAGGTATTGCTATGAAAAAGCTATTTGCGGCAGTTGCCGCGACTTTGGTCTGCGTCTTCGCACTCACGGCTTTCTGTGCGTGCGGAAACGGCAAATTCGATCCGTCCGACGCGAGCGCGTCGCAGACGATCGGAGCTTTCCGCGAGTTCTTCGACGGGAAGATGGATGTCGTCTTTGACGGCGACGAGGGGACGATCGACATCGACGGCGACGCCTACGTCTATGTCGATTCGACAGGGATGATCTATGAGATCGGCGTAGAGGACGACGGCATCGTCCTCGCGACAGAACAGGATGGCGAACGAATACAGGAAGAGCAGAGTTTCATGCTCATCTATATGTCGCTCCCGTCGTCGATCGTGCCCGTCGTGCTCGCGGCGGTCGATTGGTACGCGGAGTCGGACGCGCTGGCGTTCGAAGATCTCGGAGACGGAGTTTGGGCGGCAAAGACTCAGCCCTTGCTCGTGTCGAGCGGCAAGATCGACGGATTGGCGGAAAAGCTCTACCAAGCGTTCGAGGAGGCTGTGGAGGAACACGGCGACTACTATTATCAATTTGCCGTGAGTATGCTTGAAGGCTACTTCGAGCACATGACGATACTCGTCGAGGACGGCAAGATCGTGCAAGTTGCGCTTGAGTTCTTGAATTCGGAAGTGGTGTTCGGTTGACAAAAACCGCCGCGCAGACGTTGCGCGGCGGTATTTTTTTGTCTTTTTTCAGTTCTTGTTGCTGTGCAACGGCGCAGGGATGCGGCCGCCGCGATGTATGAACTTGGACGGATCGCTCCTGTTGACGGGCATGATCGGAGCTTCGCCGAGCAAGCCGCCGAACACTGCCGTGTCGCCCTCTTTCTTGCCCCAGACGGGGATGACGCGCACGGCGGTCGTCTTGGTGTTGACGACGCCGATCGCTATCTCGTCCGCTATGATCGCCGAGATGATCTCTTCGGAGACGTCGCCCGGGATCGCGATCATGTCCAGCCCCACCGAGCAGACCGCGGTCATCGCTTCGAGCTTTTCGATCGTCAGCGCGCCGCTCTTCGCCGCGGCTATCATGCCGGCGTCTTCGGAGACGGGGATGAATGCGCCCGACAGTCCGCCGACGTGGCTGCTCGCCATGATGCCGCCCTTCTTGACGGCGACGTTGAGCATCGCGAGCGTAGCCGTCGTGCCGCAGGCTCCGACGCTCTCCAAACCGATCTCTTCGAGGATATGCGCGACGCTGTCGCCGACTGCCGGAGTGGGGGCAAGCGACAGATCGACTATGCCGCAGCTCACGCCGAGTCTTGCCGCCGCTTCGCGTGCGACGAGTTGACCTACGCGCGTGATCTTGAAGGCAGTCTGCTTTATGACTTCGGCGACTTCGGTCAGATCGCCGTCCACTTGTTCCAACGCTACTTTGACGACGCCCGGGCCCGAGACGCCGACGTTGACGACGCAATCGTCCTCGCCCATGCCGAGGAACGCGCCTGCCATGAACGGGTTGTCCTCGACGGCGTTGGCAAAGACGACGAGCTTTGCGCAAGCCAAGCTGTCGCGATCGCGCGTCAAATAAGCCGCTTGCTTGAAGACCTTGCCCATCAAGCGCACGGCGTCCATGTTTATGCCTGCCTTGGACGTCGCGACGTTGACGGACGAGCATACCTTTTCCGTCTCCGCGAGCGCCTCGGGGATGCTCTCGATGAATTCGCGCTCATACGGCGTCATCGCCTTGTGGACGAGCGCGGTGTAGCCGCCGAGGAAGTCGATGCCGATCTCCTTTGCCGCCCTGTCGAGCGCGCGTATGATCTGCATATGTCCGCGGCTCGCCGCCGAGACTATGCTGACGGGCGTCACCGAGACGCGCTTGTTGACGATCGGAATGCCGATCTCTTCGGAGATCGCGTTGCCCGTCGCGACGAGGTCGCCAGCCTTGCGCATGATCTTGTCATATACCTTGGCTGCCGTGCGGTCGGCGTCGTCCGTGATGCAGTCGAGCAGCGAGATGCCGAGCGTGATCGTTCTCACGTCAAGGTGCTGGCGCGAGACCATGTTTATGGTTTCGAGAATTTCTTTGGTAGAGTACATAATCACTTGGTCGGGGTGTCGATGCGGTGCATCGCGTCGAAGATATCCTTGATCTGGATGTTGATCTGCACGCCGATCTGTTCGCCGAGCGCGCGCAGACTTTGCTTGATCACGTCGAACTTGGGGGAGTCGGCGCCCGTCTCGACCGCCATGATCATTGTGAAGCAGTCTTGCAGGATGGTCTGGGAGATGTCCTCGACATTGACGTCCATCTCATAGAGCGCGCCCGAAACGCGCGCAATGATGCCTTTTTTGTCTTTTCCGAGCACGGAAACGATCGCTTTCATATTCACCTCAATATTGCAATATTACCTTTCCGGTTATCCAATCCGACTTTATGCAGCCGTAGTCGTGACTGTCTTTGGAGATGGCTCTGTTGTCGCCCAGCACGAAATATTCGTCTTCTCCGACGACGATGCCGCCGCTCGTCAATGCCGCTACGACTTGCGCATACGAGTCTTTGAAGTACGTGCTCGGATAGCCTCCCTCGGGCGCGAAGTCGAGATATGCTTCGCCGTTGATGTACCAAGTGCGCTCCGCAAGATCGTATTCTATCCTGTCACCGGGCATCCCGACCACGCGCTTGACGGGCGGATCCGTCCCTCCCGGGCGCTCGAAGACAATGATGTCTCCGCGCGAGATCGTCTCTCCCACGCGCAGTACGACGACTTTGTCTCCGTCGTGCAGGGTGGGGATCATCGAGCCGCCCGACACCGTCATCGGCGTCGCGACGAACAGCAGCACCACGATCAGCGCCACGAGCAGCACTATGATCACGCTCAGCGTGATGTCGAAGGCTTTGCCCGGCTTGGACTTGGTCTTCTTGCCTGCGTCAGTCATTTTTCGCCTCGGCGCGGACGATGGACTTGACGCGCTTTTCGAGTTTGAGTGCGTCGATCATCACGAACGAACCGCACTTCTTGCATTGCATGCGTATGTCTGCGCCCGTGCGGACGACTGTCCATTCGTTGCCGCCGCAGGGGTGCGCTTTGCGCGTGATCACGGTGTCGCCGAGTGAGAAGATCATACCCAAAGAATGTTCTTGACAATGCAGCCGTTCATCTTGTCGAAGATGAGGCATTTCACTCCCGACCAGTCGCGCAGAGGCTTGAGCTCGTCGGTCTTGAACATCGACGGCGCGATGGAGCACTTGGTCCATTCGCCGCCCTTGAGCTTGCAGGTCGCGTGATAGCGCTTTGCGTCTCCGATCTCCTTGGAGATGACTTCTACGCGCAATTCGCGGTCGTCGTCCGAGCTTGCGTCGAATTGCAGCAAGCTGCCTTCTTCGCGTGAATATCTGTCTTCGCCGACGGCGAAGGTGACCAAATTAGCGTTGCCGCAGCTTATCCCGGGGATCCCGAACGGCCCCTCTTTGAGATAGGGCTTTTCGCCCGTCAGATAGTCGGACGGATTATCTGCCGAAAATTCGCCCAGCCCCATCTTGCGTTCATAGATGACGTGACTGCGGCGCACAGGTTCTTTGACCGTCTCGTCGTCCGCGCGCAGATAGCTGACATAGGACGACAGCGCTATACCGTCCGGATATTCGGCAGTCACATAACAGAATACACATTGCGCAAAATCGGTCATCGGCACTATGCAGCGCGCGGTGCTGCGGTCTACTTCGGTCGGGTGCCAATTGCGCAAAGTGGAGTCGTATTCGTTGTACGCATAATAGAGCGTGAGCTTGACTTCGGGCGACGAGCTGCGGAAGTTTATGTTGGCGCCGATGTAGCCGTCGCGCTGTTGGAGCTCCACCTCGGGGGAGGCATAATCAAAGCCGCCTTCGGCGTTGGCGTTGCGCAAAAACGCGGCGAGCGTCGTCAGCCACGACTGCGGCAAGATCGTGTTGCAGTTGGGGTAGAGCGTCGTGAACGCCTTGCCTTCGGGCAGCAGCGACAGCGTGCCCGAAACTCTGTCTATGCTCGTGATGACGTTGTTGGTGCCGCTGACATAGAGACACGGGCACTTGACGAACTTGGCATAGCTCTGCGCGGCGCAGCCCATCAGCCAGCGCTCGCGTTCATCGGCTTGCTCGTCGTCGGCGCGCTCGGCCTCCTCTTTGTCGGCATAGCGGAAGATGTTTTTGTACTCGCGCCATCCGGCGTTGCAGATCGCGACCATCGAGTCGACACGGCTGTCCATCGCAGCGCATTGCCAAACCATATCCGCGCCGAGACCTGCGCCGACGAGCACGATCTCGGTGTCGGGGAGCAGGCTCTTGACAAAGGTGATCGTGCGTCTGACGACCTTGCTCCACAAGAATTGGCAAGACTGCTCCGCAGACGGATCCGCGCGATCCATATGCGCGTTGTCCTTGCGGTAGATGCCCCAGTCGAGCGCGACGGGATAGGTCGAAGCTCCGCCGTCCGCGCCTTGTGCGGCGTAGTCGGCATAGACGTATCCTGCAGGGATCTCGGAGATCAGATTTACAAACGGAGCAGGGACTCCTTTGTCCCACGGCTCGCCGACGAAGACGATCGTCTTTGCGGCGTCGGGACGAAGCGACCCTGTCGCATAGATGCGCACGACGCCGTCTTCGGTGTCAAGCGCGTTGAAATACGCTCCGAAATCGAATGCGCCGCCTGTTTTGTCATACTTGGTGAACGAGGTGCAGAGCGGCGCGTCGGCGGGATCGTAGTCCTGCCACAGCTGAGTCGGAGTCAGTATAGTGTTTTTCATAGCTAATATTATACAGTCGATCGAAGGAAAAAGCAACCCTATCGCGCCCATTCTTTTAGCGTAATATGTAGGTTTACAATACAATTGTTACAAAGTCATGATGTTAACGAAAGAGGAGGTAAAAGCGAAGCAAGGCAGCATTTAAGTGAAAGAAAGCAGTCTGCCTCCCCCGAGGGGGAGGCGCGCGAAATCGGGCAAAAAAGTAGCGAACTTGTCTCTTTAATGTTAAACTTTAATTGAAACCAAAAAACAAAAAGGAGACTCGTTCGCTATGGCAAGTATAACACAAGACTTGAGGTTCAAG
>CALWKR010000069.1 GCA_944381315.1 uncultured Christensenellaceae bacterium | reverse complement strand
ATGCTGTGCCTGTTGGCTTGTGGTGCACCTTCAGCTACAAGAGAACTCTCACGCCGATAGGCGTAGAGTTCGGCGGCGAAGCCGCTTTCGCCTTAGGCGAAGCCCTCTGAAGGTGCAGCAGCGGTAGTCAAGATGGAAAACAGCGAAGGCTTTCGGAACACCTTAAAAACGGGATATCCGACTGCGGGCAATATTCTTCCCTTTGCGTGAGGCTTGACAACTCGATTGTTTTGAGTCCGGCGTACAACAGTTGCCCATGCGATAATTTTCGGCTCGTATTTATCGCAGCAAAAAAGCGGCATCGCTGCCGCCTTCTTGTTGCGCGCGGGTACCGAATGCGCGCTATTTGAAGTTGTGTTATCTTGTCAGTCTCGGTCCATGCGATAGGATCCGCGAGCGTTGGTATAGACGTATTCGGTCGTACCGTCGTCGTTGGTGCGGATGGACACGATGTAGACGTCGGAGCTTGCGTTGGTGCCGACGCGGATGCGGATGACTTCTGCTCCGCGCTCGATCTCCTTGTCGAAGGTGAACACGTTGGTGGTATAGCCGCCCGACTCATTGCGCGAGCGCATCGTCAGTTCGATCTCGGTCTCGTCGCGTTCTTGCTCAAAGCTGAATTCGCTGCGCTCGATCAAGTTCCTGCCTTCATAGAGGGAGTAAGAATACTCTTGCTCATTTTCGCCGCGCTCGTTCTCAACGCTCTGTTCCACTCTGAGGGTAGAGGTGTCGGAGAGGGTGACGGTGAGGGAGTGTTCTGTTTCGGTTTCGTCGCCCTCGACGGAGGACTCGGATCTGCCGCTCATCGGGTAGTCGACTCCGTCGATGCGGAGGATGCCGTCGATGCGGCTCGTAGTCTCGATCTCTTCTTCGTCGAAGAAGTCGTCATCGTCGTCATCGCGGTCGCGGTGCTCGTCGATGACAGTCTCGTTGTAGTACATCTGATAGGATATGGTCTCGCCGGTCATGTCGACGTAGGAGATGCGCATCGCCGCGGCGTAGCCCTCGACGTCGGACTCTGTGACTTCAAAGCCGAATTTGCCTTCGGAGAGCAAGCTCTCGACGAGCATCATATATTCGTTGAGCTCGTTGATCGTCGCTTCGTCGTCGACCTCGGTGCCTGCAAGGGCGAGAGCCTTAGCTTGCGAGGTGTTTGCGGCTTGTCCGCCGTTCATCGCGGAGATGAGGGTGGCAGCCGACGCAGCGCTGAAACCGTAGATCTGTTCTTCGCTTTCAAAGTCGCCGAAAGAGACGGTGGTCGGATCGTTGCCGATGAAGTCGCAGCCGACAAGTCCGAGGGCTCCCAGTGTCAAAACGGTGATGAGCAAGAGAGCTATGGAAAGTTTTTTCATGATCGGTTCCTCCTTGTGATCGGTTTTGTACTTATACAACAATCAAAAAGAGCGAATTGTTGGGAAGGCGCAAAAATTTTTGCAAAAAAATTTCGCCGCATTGCGCGGCGAAACGTCATAGGTCAATCGTCATGATCGTCGTCATCGACGGCGGAGAAGTCGAATCGATAGTCTCCGTCTTCTATATATATCAAAAATTCCGCATTGTCGGAGCCGAAGTCGGCTTGGACCGCCATCACTTTGACGCCGCCGCGCTCGCGCACGGTGAATTCGAGGGAGTCGCGTCTGCCATTGCGTTCGATCGACAGCTTGACTTCGGTTTCGTTGTCTTCTTGTTCGAGGTCTATCGTTGTGGACTCCACGCATCTGCCGTTTTGATATACGCTGATGCGGTGAGTGCGTTCGGTCTCGACGGAATCGTGCTCGGTCTCCTCTTCGGACTCCTGATCGATGCGGATATACGAGTTTTCGCCGGTGTAAGCGATGAACCACAGCTCTTGTTCGCTTTCCGTCTCGCCGCCGTCGTTTTCCTGTTCGGACTGCCTGCCACCATAGACCTTGAAGTCGCCGTTGGGCGTCACAAGCACGCCTTCGATATCGAAGTCGGTTTCGATCTCATTGTCGTCCTGAGAGCTCGACGCGATGTTCTCGTTGTAGCAGAGCAAGAAGGTGACGACGTCGCCGTCTATGCCGCGGCTTTTGACCGACATTGCATATTGATAGTCGGACAAGCGCTCGGGCACCTGCGCCTGCGTGTGCGAGATCGCGTCCTCGGAGAGCAGCCCTTCGACGAGGCGCAGATATTCGCGAGTGGTATTTTCGATCTCCTGCATTTCGGACGGTGAGAGCGCGAGGGCGAGCGCGGACGACGTGCCGTCCGAGAGCATCGCTCCCACGGCGATAGCGCTGTAAGCATAGAAGTCGCCGTTGAACGCGATAGTCGGCGGATCCGGCACGATGGGGGAGTCGTTGCCGGACAGCGCGACGGGCAGCGCTATGCACAGCGTCATCACGACGACGATCACTGCCGCGGCGATGGCGATCTTGGACGTTTTGCCGAGCGCGATCGAGCCGCCGTGCGCAGTCGCGGCGCGGCGTTCGGCGCCGTTGTCGGGCCAGAGGCTCTTGCGGATATTCTCCTTGACGGAGTCGTCGGGCAATATGTCGCGCGACTGTTGTTTGAGCAGTTTTTTTACGTCTTTCATATGCCCTCCTTTTCGAGTATCTTTCGCAATTTTTTGAGTGATTCGTTGTACTTCCATGTCACGGTGGCGATCGGCATATCCATCATCGCCGCGACCTCTCGTCGCTTGTAGCCTGCGACTTGGCACAGCATCAAGATGCGGTATTCGTCTTCGCCGAGCGTCTTTGCCGCCAGATCGAACAGATAGGGCGTCTCCTGCCGAGTCGAGCCGTACTTCCATGCTTTTTCGTCGAAGTCGGTCGCGACCTCTCTTTTCACGCGCTTGACATGGTTGAGCGCGAGGTTTTTGCCGATCCTGACGAGCCAGCCGACGAAATTGTCTTCGCGGTAGCTGTCCAGAGAGCCGAGTGCGCGTATGTATGTGTCCTGCAACAAGTCCTCGGCGTCGTGCTTGTTGCCGACGATATACAGGATGGCGAAATAGACGGGGCGATTGGTGTGCTCATAGACAAAATCAAACGCGCGCGAATCGCCGCGAGCCAATGCCGCGACTTTGGATTCCAGCTTTCGTTTGTCCGTCCCCATATTCATATTGATAACAATCCTCGAAGCGCTTTTGTTGGAGAGCGCGAAAAATTTTTCAATATCAGTATATCCCTGTGCGCGGCGCTTGTCAAGGTCGCGGCATCGCCGCGTCGACAAATCGGCGCAAAAGTCGAAACATATCGCCAAAATTCTTTGCAAGAGCTCAAGCCGTGCGCCTACGCGATTGCTTTTTTCGCGCGATTGTGCTATTCTATCCGTGATCGGAGGATATATGAAAAGAGGTTGGCTTGTCGCAAATGCGTTTTTGAAGACGCGCAAGTTTTTGGACGTCTACCGCTATCTCGAAGAGGCGGCGGCGCGCCGAGGCATGCAATTGACGCTCAAAAAGACGGACGAGCTTTGCGTCGAGTTCGCTCTCGGAGAACGCGATCTTCCCGACTTCGTCATCTTTTGGGACAAGGACGTTCACCTTGCCGCGATGCTCGAGCGCGCCGGCGCGAGAGTGTTCAACAGCTCGCGCGCGATAGCCGTCTGCGACAACAAGATAGACACTGCGATATGCCTTGAAGGCAAGGTCGCGATGCCGCGCACGGTGTTCGCGCCCAAGACGTTCGACGGCGTGGGATACAGCGACCGCGGCTTTGTCGCAAAGGCTGCGCAGCTGCTCGGCATGCCGATGATCGTCAAAGAAGCGTGCGGATCTTTCGGATGGGAGGTCTATCTTGCGCGCACGCCCGACGAGGCGCACTCCATCGTCGACAAGATAGGCAGCCGCGAGTTCTTGATGCAGGAATTCGTGTCGTCGAGCGCGGGCAGGGACGTCAGAGTCAACATTGTCGGCGGCAAGATCGTCTCGGCGATGTACCGCTTCAACGATCACGATTTCAGATCCAACATCACTCTCGGCGGCAAGATGCGCCCTCACGAAGTCACTCCCGAACAGGCGCGTGCGGCGCTTGCTGCGAGCCGGGCGATCGGCCTGGATTTCTGCGGCGTAGACCTGCTGTTCGGCAAGGACGGCGAGCCGCTCGTCTGCGAAGTCAATTCCAACCCCAACTTCAAGAGCAGTTTGGAGTGCAACGGCGTCAACATGGCGGACTGCATCGTCGACTATATCGGAGGCGTGATTTGAAAAGGGGCGCGCTGATCTACCAAAGCGAGGACGCAGAGCGCAACGCATGGTTTGCGCATGAAATCTGCGCGGCGGCGGAAAGAGCGGCGATCGAGCTCGTGCTCCAAGTCGCAGACGTTCCGCAACAATTGAATTGCGACGGCATGGACTTTGCGATAGCGCGCACGCGCAACGCTCACATCAACGCGCATTTGGAAAGTCTCGGCATAAAGGTGTTCAACAACTCGGCGACCTGCGCCGTGAGCAATGACAAGCTCGCGACATACGAGCTGTGCAGGGAGCTCGGGATATCGGTCCTGCCCACGGTCACTGCGGCGCGCTGTCTGAAAGACGCTCCGTTCGCGTTCCCCGTAGTCGCAAAGACGAGGGACGGACACGGCGGCAAGCAGGTCTGTTCCGCGCGCAACGCGGCAGAATTGGCGGCGATCGTCGGCGGCGAGCCCGAGCGCTTCATCGTTCAGCCGTTCTGTTCGCGACCGGGAGTGGACGTGAGAGTCTACCTTCTCGGAGGGAGAGCCGTCGCCGCCGCGCGCAGACAGAGCCACGGCGACTTTCGCAGCAACTATTCTCTCGGCGGCAGCGCCGCGCTCGTTTCGCCCGAGCCCGAAATGCTCGCCTCGGCGCAAAAGCTGTTCGAGCGTCTCGGATATGATTGGATAGGAGCGGATTTTTTGCCGCATGACGGCGGATGGGTGCTCAACGAGCTCGAAGACCCCGTAGGGGCGAGGATGCTCTACAGCCTCTCCGACATCGACGTGGCTAAGACGCTGATCGAGTATATAAAAGACAAGATCTGAATTTTGGTGCCTGTGTTGGCAAAACGTGTTTACGGACGGCGTTGAGCCGTCCTTTTTTCACGGTTTCAAGGCCACCTTGACGACGCCGTCGCGGCGCGAGGCAAACAGCTCATACGCCTCGTCTGCTTGTTCGAGCGCGAACGTGTGAGTGACGAGAGGCGCAGTGTCTATCTTGCCGTCGGCGACGAGCCGCAAGATCTCGGCGCAGTCACAGCCGTCCACTCCGCCCGTCTTGAAAGTGAGGTTTTTGCCGTACATTTCGGGCAGCGGCAGAGTTTGGGCGCTGTCATAGAGAGCGATGACGGCGACCGTCGCGTTGGGGCGTGCGCACTCCCAAGCCATGCGGAAAGAGTCGTTCGATCCTGCGGCTTCGATCACGCTGTCCGCGCCGCCGTGCGGCAGAGCGGAGCAGATCGCCGCAAGCTCCGACGGAGCGCACACTTTGGCATACGGATAGTGCCGACGCACGAAGTCGCGGCGAGCGGAGTCTCTTTCGCATACGACGATCTCGGACGGAGCGTGCAGGTGCGCGCATTGGAGCGCGCATATGCCCGTAGGTCCGGCGCCTATGATCGCGACGCTGCCGCCCTCGGAGATATCGGCGATCTTTGCCGCCCAATAGCCTGTCGAGAGAATGTCTCCGACGAACAGCGCATGCAGATCGTCGACGCCGTCGGGGATGATATCCAGCCCGTTGTCGGCGTGAGGCACGCGGACGAACGGCGCTTGAACGCCGTCTATGCGGCAGCCGAGCGCCCAGCCGCCGTCGGGGAGAGTGCAGTTGTTGACCCAGCCGCGGCGGCAGAAGAAACATTCGCCGCAAAAGGTCTCGACGTTGATCGCGACTCTGTCGCCGCGTTTCAATTTGGTGACGGCGGAGCCGACTTCTTCGACGACTCCGACCGCCTCGTGACCGAGAGTGATCCCGGGTACGGCGCGCGGCACGCTGCCGTGTTTTATATGCAGATCGCTCGTGCATATGGACGCGAGAGTGACGCGGACGATCGCGTCGTCGGGCGTTTGCAGACGAGGCAGCGGCTTTTCGACGAGAGCGAGATCTCCGACGCCGCGGAAAGTATAGGCGAGCATGTTCCCTCCGTTGAGAAAAAGGCGCGGACTCGCCGCGCCCCGGTTCACGATTCTTTTTTCAATTTTGCCTGCATTTTCAGGCGTTGTTCCTTATTGAGGATGGTCTTGCGCAGTCTGATGCTCCTGGGAGTGACCTCGACGAGTTCGTCGTCCGCGATGAATTCGAGGCACTGTTCCAGCGACAGCGTGCGCGGAGTGACGAGCTTGAGCGCGTCTTCGCTGCCTGCGGCGCGGTTGTTGGTCAGCTGCTTTTTTTTGCAGACGTTGACGACGAGGTCGTCTTCTCTCGAGTTTTCGCCGACGATCATTCCGCCGTAGACGGCGACGCCGGGACCGACGAACAGAGTGGCGCGTTCTTGGGCGTTGAACAGTCCGTAAGCCGTCGTCACGCCGTCTTCGAAGGCGACGACGGAGCCG
>CALWKR010000068.1 GCA_944381315.1 uncultured Christensenellaceae bacterium | reverse complement strand
CGTCTTTCTCTCAATCAATCCTTTCCGGACCTTTTGTTTCTGTCCTCAGCTATTGTAATATATACAAGCATATCACTCGTATATTTAAGCTAATCTTTGGTATGTCTTTCACCATACCTGTACTCCGTCTCCCTCAGACTCGCGCCTGCGGCAAACTTCGTACTCTACTATGCAGTTGTCAATGTGCGACGGTCCTTCGGACCTTGGTGGGCTCAAGTGGACTCGAACCACCGACCTCACGCTTATCAGGCGTGTGCTCTAACCAACTGAGCTATGAGCCCATGACGGGTATTGGTGGAGATGAAGGGAGTCGAACCCTTGACCTCCTGCTTGCAAGGCAGGCGCTCTAGCCAACTGAGCTACACCCCCGTGAATCGGGTACTGTTTTTCGACAGCTTTAATATCATACCATTACACCCTCGTGATGTCAAACGAATTTGCCGACATTTTAGAAAATTTTTTGGGCGCCTCTCTGCCCTCGTCCGACGCCGTCAGGCGACAAAAAAGCGGCGCGTTGCGCCGCATAGCCGTTGACGCCGTCACAGCAACTTCTTCTTGTGCAAAAAGATCGCGAGCACGGCGGAGATCACTACGCTGATCGCGAGCACGATCCAAAAGCCCCAGCCCTGCGACTCGAACGGTACGCCCGTGTTCATGCCCCAAAACGAGGCTATCAGCGTCGGTACCGAGATGACGAGAGTGACCGAGGTCAGCACCTTCATGATGATGTTGAGGTTGTTGGAGATGACGGAGGCGTAGGCGTCCATCGTCCCCGAAAGAATGTCGCGGTAGATCGAGCACATTTCCATCGCCTGCTTGGTCTCGACGGCGACGTCTTCGAGCAGATCCCTGTCCTCTTCGTACATCTTGATCGTGGTGCCGAGATTCTTGCCCGACAAGATGCGCGTGATGACGGCGTCGTTGCCGGTGAGCGACGTCGAGAAGTAGACGAGCGAGTTTTCGAGATCGAGCATTTGGATGAGCTCTTTGTTGCGGGTGGACTTGTGCAGCTCGTTTTGGATGCGCTGGGACGCCTTGTCGATCTGTTTCAGATAGGCGAGGTACTTGGTCGCAAGGTTGTAGAGGATCTGGAACAAAAAGCGAGTCTTTTTGAACGTCGCGAAGTTCTTGATCCTCCCCCTTGCGAAATCACGAAGCACCGCGGTGTCTTTCAGGCACACGGTGATCATGCAGTCATCTTTGACGAACGCGCCCAACGGTATCGTGAAGTAGCTGTAATATGCAGCCTCTTCTTCGATGACCGGGATGTCGACGAGCACGAGGCCGTAGTCGTCCTCGTTCTCGAATCTGGAACGCTCCTCGTCGTCGAGCGGCGTCTTGAGAACGTCCTCTTCCATGCCCGTCAAAGACGCGATGAACGCGACTTCTTTGTCGCTGGGATTGACGAGATTGATCCAGCAATCTTTGGGAGTGAAACCGTCCGCGGTGAATACGTCTTCGAGCAACGTCTCGAATTTGCCTTCCGAATTCGTCCTGAACATCTCTATCATTGACGGTACCTCCTGTTGAGCGTACCTTAATCATATCACCTCGGGCGCCTTTTTTGCAACCGCTATGCGGTATATTTTTTCAGCTTGCCTGCCGCTTCGCCGAGCGCGGCGCTCTCCGCGGCGTTCTTGCAGGCGCAGGCTCCCGCCTTTTCCACTCCGCTCTGCACCACCTTGGCGACCTCTTTGGACGGATGAGCCGCGAGATATTCGTCGACGGCGTCCGCCAATGTGCGTGCCTTGGGCGCAGCGACGACTACCGCCGAAGGCGCCTGCTCGGGATAGAGATAGAGCTTGCCCTCGGACGGGCGCAGCGTCAGCTTGGCGTCGATGACGGTCGCGAGCTTTGCCGCCGCCTTGCGCGAAGCGCTCTTGCGTATCGAACAGTAGATCGCCGGCAATATCGCGAGCACCGCCCAGATCACCGCGCCTGCCGCCGCATAGGCGACTGCCTCGGTCCATTGCATGCCCTTGCAGAGCAAGATCGTCTGCAACAGCGCCACCGCCGCGAATGCGCACGGCAGATAGACGGACGGGATGCGACGATCGCGCGCGATGTGGCGATCCATCTCGAATTTGAGCGCGCTGCCGGCATATTCTCTGCCCGAAAGCGTGTGTTTCTTCCACGCGCGGCGCACGCGGCGTCCCATGTGAACGACGCACTTCTTGTAGAATCTGTGCGCGTTGGACGACACGATCTCGCCCCTCTTGACTACGAACCGCTTGACGCGGCGATAGTCGCCGATCGTGGGCGTCGTGGCCTTTGCGGCGAGCATTTGGACGGCAAGGGCGATAAGCGCGAGCGCGGCGCATGCCGCGAATGCATACTCGGGGCGCACCTCGGCAAGGATCTCCGAGAAGAACGCGGCAGCCTTGTTGACAAAATTTTCCATGACTGTACTCCTTTGATTTTATGTATCCGCTCTTCTCGTCCCTATGAGTATTGCTTTTGTCAAAGTTTTTAATCGCGCCGCCGCAAAATTGCGAAAAAAATACGCGCGGCCGCCGCTCGCGCGTAAATATTATATATATATTAATATATCAATATTATTTTGGCGTGCAGGCTTGCCGCGTCATCGGCATGTCGGCGCCTTGCCGCATACGTATCGTCTCATTGTCTTGGCATGCAATGTTTGCCGTGCCGTCGGCGTGTCGGCGCTTGCCGCATGCGGATCAGATCTCGATGACCTCATTCCTGCCGAGGACGTACAGCAACTTTTTGTCCACCTTGACTCCCAGCCCGTGCTCGACGGCATAGGCGTACAGCTCGAGCTGACGCGAATAGCGCAGGCGCAGCTGCTCGGTCGGCTTGTTGGTCTTCTTGAAGTCCACGAGCAGCGTCTCCCCGCGCTGTCTGTCAAAGACTATCAAGTCGATCGTGCCTTGAACGAGCACATTGTCGGTAGCGGTGCCGCCGAACAGCTTGTCCGCAGGTACGCAGAGCATGAACTGTTTCTCGCGCCAATGCTCGCTGACGCGCGCGCGTCCTATCAGCTCGCTGCGCAGACAGCCGAGGATGACGGACTCGTCCAACTCTTTGCGTTCGGCGATCGTCAGGTAGCCGCCATCGCACATTTCATCGAGCGCATCGGCGATCTCGCTCTCGTCGACGAGATCATAGTCTATCCTCTCCAAAGCCTTGTGGTAGGCGGTGCCGCGCGCCGCGCTCTCGCCGCCGAACCACCCCGTCTCGGTGACCTCGGCGAACAGCTCGCGCGCAGGCTCGTCTTGGGCGGCGTTGATGCCGGTGACGGTGTGTTTGAGCGCGATCTCGGTGCTCTCTTGATAGGGATAGCGACGAGCGAGACGCTCTTTGAGCTTGGCGACGACGTCGGGATCGGGCTCGGAGAACAGCGCGCCGCCGCTCTCGGGGACGGCGCTCTCGGTGCCCTCGTCATCGTCGCAGATCTTGACGTAGCGCGACATAAATTCGGGCACGGCTTGACAGACTTCCTCTATGCATTCGAGCGCGCTCTTGCGTTCGACGTCCGTCCTCGGGAATTTTTGATTTTTGGTGCCCGTGATGATAAGACGATATTTGGCGCGAGTGTAGGCGACATAGAGCAGCCGCGTTTTTTCTTCGAGATTCTGCCGCTCTTCCGTCTTGGCAAGGGCGATGAACTTCAATGTGTCGGGCTTGGTCCTGCCCTCTCTGTCGAGAGCGCGGAGAGCTATGCCGCCGTCGCGATCGAACATGATGTCCGATCTGTCCGATCTGAATCTGCCGTCCGAGCAGACGGAAAACACTATCGGAAACTCCAAGCCCTTGCTCTTGTGGATGGTCATCACTCGGACGCAGTCGCCGTCGGCGGCGTTCTGCAACGCGGGCGACTTGTAGCCCGTCTCTTCGAGATAGGCGACGACGCTCTGCAACGTCGCGGCGTAGCTCTTGCCGCGAAGCGAGTCTACGAACAGCGTCAGCATCGCCGCCTCTTCGTCGCCGTCGGCGGCGGTGACGTACTTGTCATAATCGAAGTCGGCGATCACGATGTCGGCGAGCGTCGCGGCGTCGTTTTGGCACGCGATCAGCGCGTATCTGTCGAGCATCTTGTAGAACGCGCGCAATTTGAGTGCGAGCTCGTCCTCTCTGCCGTCGCGATAGGCGGCGGCCGCCTCGTGGAAGAATTTTTCGTTGCGGTAGGCGGAGCGTATCTTTGCCGCCTCCTCGTGCGTGAAACCGCCGAACACGGACAGCATCACCGACGTCAGCCGCACGTCGTCGCGAGGGTTGGCGATCACCGCGAAGAAGTCGGACAGCCGCTCGACCGCCTCGCTCTCGTTCTCTTGATCGAGCATCGTGCAGTCGACGGGGATGCCGTTGTCGGCAAGGCAGCGCAGCAGCGAAAAGACTGCCGCGGAGCGCTTTTCGCACAAGATCGCGATGTCGGAATAGCGCGCCTTGCGCGTGACGAGGTCGCCTTTTTCGTCCTTCTCGGGGATGTCGGTGCCGACGAGTTCTTTTATCCTCTTCGCGACGCCGAGAGCTTCGGCGCGCGTGGAGCTGTCCTTGTCGACGGCGACGTCCTCGGCGACGCTGTACACTCCGTCCTCGGGTTCGTACTGCGGAGCCGTGTTGCGCTTGCGCGAAAAGAGCAAGATCTCCACAGTCTCGCCGTCTTGGTCGCCGAACGGCTGTGCCGTCGTCGTCAAGAGCGACGTATTGGCGTAGTCTATCCCTCCTCTGTCCTTGGTCATCAGCACGGAAAACATCGTGTTGACGAAGTCGAGAACGCGCTTGTCGCTGCGATAGTTGCCGTTGAGCGTGAGCGCGTTGCCCTGTTCGGGATGTGCGAGATAGCGGTCGAACTTGTCGACAAAGATCCCTATCTCGGTCAGGCGGAAACGGTATATGCTCTGCTTGGGGTCGCCGACCATAAACAGGTTTTTGCCGTTGGAGATCGCGTTGACGATATGTTCTTGGACGTAGTTGGTGTCTTGGTACTCGTCTATGCAGACATAGCGATAGCGGCTGCGCAGCTCTTCGCGCACGTCGGGATCGTCGAGGATCTTGATCGCATAATATTCCAAATCATTGAAGTCGAGCTTGTTGTCGTCGCGCTTCAATCTGTCATAGCTCTGAGCGACGCGGCGCACCGCCTCGATGAATTTGACGGTGTAACGGCGCGCGTTTTCGCCGCGAGAGCGCCATTCGCTTTCGCTACACGACAGCAGCACGCCGACTTGCGCCGCGAGAGCGGAATAGTCCTTGACGCACTTGCCGCCAAGCTCGCGGAGCGTGACGTAGGCGCCGTCGCCTTTGAGCTTTGAGTTGCGCTTGGAGAGGACGAACTTGTCGGCGGAAAAGGCGGGCTTCGCCGCGCCGAGATCGGAGAGATCCTGAGCCGACAATACGGCGTCGCAACCTTGGACAACGGCGCGGTAGCTGCCCAGATCTCCCTCGTCAAAGCCGAATCTCTCTATCAGCTCCGCCGCCTCGGCGGCGTTGGCGCGCAATCTCCGCGCAATGACGCGCAGCTCGTCCATCAAGACGTCCGTGCAGCGCCCGTCGACGGAATAGCCGTCCGCCGCCCTCGCGAGCCAGCCGTCGCGGTCGGGCTGTGCGGCGACATAGTTGAGCGCGCGCACTATCGCAGCGGCAAACTTGCGCTCGCCGCCGAAGTACAGCCTGAGCGCCTCGATGTCCTCGTCGGCGCTCTCGCCGTAGCTCGCGAACACCTCGGCGATCGCCCTGTCGATCAGCCCGCTCTTTTCGTCGTCGGTCACTATCGAATAGGACGGATCGACGCCGGCTTGCTCCGAAAATTCTTTTATCAAATTGCCGCAGAACGAGTGAACGGTGCCTATGTCCGCCATCGCGATGCCGTCGATCTGTCGGCGAAGTTCCTCCTTGTTCGCGCCGTCTTCGCGCATCGCTTTCATCAGCGCGGCGGCTATGCGCTCGCGCAACTCGGCGGCGACGGCGTTGGAGAAAGTCAGCATGACGATGCTGCCTATCGGCACTCCGCTCTTGATAAGTCTGACGACGCGTTCGATCATGACCGACGTCTTGCCCGAACCTGCGGACGCGGAGACGAGGGTGTCGGCGTCGACGCTTTGGATCACTTTTGTCTGATCTTCATTCCACTTGATCGCCATCGTTCGCCTCCTTGGTCGCAAAATATGAATACTTCTCGAAGTCCTTCCTGTCGCTCGCCGTGCGCGCCGCGGTCATGTGCTCCTTGCCGCAGATGTGGCCGTAGGCGCAATATTCGCAGACAGCCGGGCTCTGGGCGACGGGCGCGATGAAGCCGCCGTCCATCTCCTTGGCAGCCTTGGTCACGAGGTCGAAGGCATAGTCGCACAGCTTGCGGAAGCGCAGCGTGTCGACCGCCGTGCCCTGATCCTTTATGCCCTTGAATATGGTCGGATACTCGCCGTCTTCGTCCGCCTCTTTGGCATAGGCGCTCTCAATCGGGAAGAGCTCTCCCTTGTGATCAGGCTCGCGCAATCCGCTGTCGAGCAACTCGGGAATTTCGCCGTCCGTGTTGGCAAAACCGATATATCGGAATCTGTTGCCGTCGCTGTCGGGACGCACATAGCTGTTGTTCATCGGCAGATAGAACACTCCTGCCGGAGTGAAGTGTTCCGCCTCAGCGAGCGCTTTCATATAGATCAGCAGCTGTATCCTCGATCCGAAGTAGACGTCGGGAAGAGCGAACTTGACGCTCCCTGCCGACTTGTAGTCGAGGATGATCGCGTAGTCCTTGCATCTGTCTATGCGGTCCATCCTGCCGCGGATGTTGACCTGCTTGCCGTCAAACTTCAATACGATGGGACCGTACTTCTCGCCGAAGCCGAACGACTGCTCTGTCTGATAGGGCTTGAACGAGCTGTGCGCCATGCGCTCGACGAGAGTGCAGATCAAAAATTCGCATCTGCCTCGCAACTCGGCAAGCGCGCCGCGCAGCTCGGGGATGGAACATATCCTCGCGTATTCCTCTGCGGCGAGAGCCATATCCACACAGCGCGACGCACGGCGGCGGACCGTCTCCCTGTCGCCCTGCGCATAGTCGGGCAGCGAAAAGTAGCGCTGCAACACGTCGTGAATGATCGAGCCACTCTCGGCGACTTGGATCTTCGCCTCGTCACGCGCGCGCACGCGCAGTATGTGATCCATATAGTGCATGAACGGACATTTGAAGTATTTCTCGAATTGGCTGACGCTCGTGTTGCCGCCGCGCCATACCTCGACGCCGTCGGCGCGCGTGTCGAGCCGCGCGGCGACTTCGCCTGCCGACAACAGCGCCTGTACGCGATCGGCGCCCTCGTGCTCCTCCGCGATGAGTCTGAGCGCGGAATAGGCGCCCGTCTTGTCCGCCGCGCCGCCGCGCTCCGCTTCCGCCTTGTAGAGCAAAAGCTCGCGCATGGCGTTGGAAACGTCGGCGAACTTGTAGGCAAAGTCGTTTATCGTCTCGGGCGCGTCCTTCTCGCGGTCGACTTTGATCGCCAGCATCTCGGACAGCTGACCTATCACCGCGGACGGCGCACTCGCCTTGCCGTCGTCGCCGAAACACGGATAGGAGATCGTCAGGCTCTCGCTCGGTTTGAGCAAAAACATCAATGTGTTGAGGCGCTCGGCGTTGTTTTGCGACTGCGTGTCCGGCTCCACTTCAAGCCCTGCCTTGCTCCACTCGCGGCTCTCCATGGTCGCAAAGATGCCACCCTCGCCGTGCTCCGGAGGGAGCTTGCCTGCAACGGCGCCGACGACGTACATGTGCGAGATGTTGTCGTAACGGCTCTCGCGCGATTCGCCGACAAAGACGCAGTCCGCCGACAGCGGCACCATCGATATCGTCTCGCCTGCGGCGGCGCCTGCGAGAATGTTGCAATATTCTGACAGGCTCATGCGGCACGAGCCCATCAGCCTCACGCTCTGATCGATCAGATCTTTGAACTTGTGCACGCTCTGTTTGAGGCACGACAGCTCGGACGGATCGTCGAGCTCGGCGATTTTTTGCGCATATGTATTGAGTTTTGCGTCAATATCGCAGCCGCGCAAGAACTCCTCGGTCATTGCGGCAAACGACGCGACGTCGCCCGTCTTGTCGCTGAAAGGACGCAGATAGCCGACGAGCTTTGCCCTCACCTTTTCGGCGATCTCGCGATCGGGGTCGACGCCCTTGCCCGCCGAAAATTCGGACGACGGCGAAAAGCCGTCTATGCCGTATTTCAAGCAATAGTTGTCGAATATGTCCGCGTCGTTGCGGTCTATGCCGAGGACGCCGTTGCGGCAGAACTCGCACACCTCGCGGCGGCGGAAGCCCTTGGCGACGGCGCGCATCGCGGACAGCACGAGCCGCGGCACCGCCTGTACGGACAGCTGCTTTTTGCGATCGGCAAAGCACGGGATGCCGCACCTAGCGAAAGCGCGCGAGATCACGGGGAGATAACGCTCGGCGTCGCAGCAGACGACGGCGAAGTCGCGGTAGCGCGCTCCGTCGTTGACCTTGGCGCGTATCTCTCGCGCGACGCGCATGACTTCTTGCTCCACGCCCGACGACGACCACAGCCTGACGGTCCCGTCCGACGGCGCGACAAAGCCGTTGTACGAAAAGAGCTGCGAAGCGATCGCCGCCTTGTCGCCGCGAAGCTCGCTCTTGACGCGATGTATCTTGACCGCGCAGCCCGCCTGCCTTGCCCTGTCGATCAGCGACGACAGGCACGACTTGGAGAAAATGCGCCCATTCTCCGCGCCGTCGTCCGCGCCGACGAAAAAGACGCAAGTCGAGTGGGCGCGCTTGAATATCGCCTCGCACACCGATCGCTCGGTGCCGGTCAAATAGAGATAGTCCGTGATGTAGACGTCGGCATCTTCGAGCCCGTCGCGCTCGATCGCCTCGATCAGCAGCGCGAGCTTGGAAGTGCCGTCGACGAGTCCGTCGCGAAGCGCGTCGACATAGCCGCGATACAGCCGCAATATGTCGGCGGTCTTGTTGGCGACTTTGGCAGGCAGGGTCTTGGCTGCCTCGGCGATCATCTCGGTGGAGATGCCGCTGTTGCGGATCTGCGAGATGACGGCATAGATCTCGGACGCGAAGTTGACGTTGCCGTAGGAGCTGCGAAAGCAGACGAGCTCGTCCTTGTTGTCCTCTATGACCTTGCGCAGCAGCATGACCGCGCCCTGCGGAGACAAAAAATTCTCGCCCGTCAAGCCCAGCGTCTTGGTCGCAAGTCTCGCGAAACTGACGACTTCGATGTCAAAGCACGCCTGTTCGCCGAGATGTTCCATGACCGCTTTCTCATAATAGAGCATAAAACGATCGGGCACAAGCAAGATCTGTCGCTTGTCCCCTCGCGCGGCGCGGATGCGCTCGAACACCGCGGAGCAATCCAATGTGTCGGTGACGAAAAATTCGACCATACCTATATTTTAACTTTTCGCGGCGGCAAAGTAAATACTTTTTCGGTACAACGCACTATTTGTCATATAAAAACAAAAACTGCGCGCGTTTGGCTTGTAATCGTGCGCGTTTGTGTTATAATAGTGCTATGAAAAAGAGAATCATCGCTGTTGTCGCCGTGATCGCGGTCATCGCAGTCGCGGCAATATCTCTCACCGGCTGCAACAACGTCGCAGCCCAACGCCTGCTGCTCAATTCCCGTCCGTGGGAAAGCGTCGACGTCGAAGAATACTTCGTCTACGACGTGTCGTACACCCCGACCGAAGACAGCGAGGTCACCGGCACCTACACCGTTGCGGTCAAGGGCTATGACGATGACGCAACGCTGACGATCGGCGACTTTTCATACGACGAGCCGTGCTACCATGTCCGTTCCGAGCTCAGGATGGACAACGGCGACTACATCGTCTCCGATTCCGTCGTCACGCCCGACATACACCCCGTGTTCGGCCAAGAGGAAAAACTCGACAACGGCGTCCTCACCTCCTACACCGCAAAATATGCGGACGAGGACTGCACCTATACCTACTCGCGCACCGAGAACGGCGTCGAGGACTCCAAGAGCGGCACGATCGGCATGGGCAACTTCGACACTTCCGCCTATATCGACAACACATTCCTCTATCAATTGATCAGATGTCTGCCCGACGTCGCGACGTCGCTCAGCTTCTCTGTGCCCAACTTCATCCAAAGCAGCAAGGAGTCGGCGAGGATCGCCTTCTCCTCCACGGTAGTCAACGAACCCTTCTCCAACGGCGCCGAAGTCGCCGAGGGCGAGGACGCTCCGACCGTCGCATGCAATGCGGTCACGGTCACGCTGTCGCGCACATTCCCCGGCAGCGGCACTCCGCTGCTCTGCTCGGTCGCGTCGGGAGACTACGCACTCGACGACGGCACCAAGCTCGCGCATATGGTCGTCAAGATAGTCGAAGGCGCGACGACATACACGCTGCGCACTGCGTCGTCGCAGATCCCGACAGCCGATTGACAACGGTCATCTCGCCCCGCCTGATCGGCGGGGCTTTTTCATATCCGCCGCCTCGGGCGAATATACTGCTTGGGGTGAAATATGGCGATCTTCCATTTTTGCAACGACTATTGCTACACCGTGGACGGCAAACCGACGCCGGCTCCGATCGAGAGACGCGACCGCTTTGCGCTGACTGCATGGGCGCACGGATGCGCGCCTGCCTGCGCCGTCGTCGATCCGTGCGATCCCTGCGCGGACGGGCTTGAAGTCATCGACTTCGGCAACGGACACTTCTTGCTCTCGCTCAGTCCCGTCCCTCTGCCCCCGTTCCCCGCCCGCACGCTGCAATGCGTATGCGAATGCGGCAAGACTCGGCACTTGATCAGCTGCAACGCAGGCTCCAACGCGATGCTCGCCGTCGAGACGAACGGCGAATATTGGAGCGTTCCGTGTCCCGTGCGCGCCGAGCGAATGACTGCCGCATGCACGGAATTGAGCCGCGGCTGTCTGCTGCGCGTGACGGTCTGCGGCGACGCCGACTTTTGCTGCATCCTGTTCTATGACGGCGACTATCGCCCTCTGCTCGTCCTGCGCGCGGACAGCGTGGCCATAGACGACGGCTGCGTCGTCGCGCGCGACTGCGTAGGAGGCATGACGGGCTGCACGATAGAGCGCAATCTGGTCTTCCGCGGCGGCAGATTTTGCGAGACAGAGCGCAAGTTCTGCTGTGCGCACGAGCACCGCTATCCCGACTCGCTGTTGGGGCAGCTGTATCTGCGGCGCGCGTTTTACCGCGATCCCGACTGCGGCAGCCTGCTCGCGCCTCAATGCCCTCCCGACGCGCCGAGCCGCATCGGGGACTTCGACTGCGTATTTGACGACGACATGGAGCGCGCGATGCCGGGAGTCGTCTGCGTCGCAAAGCGGACGGGCGGATATTGCCGCGCTCGCAAGCTCAAATTCTTGACTTCGCACGGCGCGATCTCTGATATCATCCCGATCGGGACATAAAAAATCGCCGCCTGAACGGCGGCGGATCGGCGGTCGCTCAAAGCGGTCGCACGGCGACGGTGATCGTCGCGCTCACTCCCGTGTAGAGTTTGAGTTCCACTTGATAGTTGCCGACAAGTTTGATCGAATCTTTGAGCACGACCTTCTTCTTGTCGATGTCATAGCCCGATCTCGTCAGCACGTCGGCGATCTCCTTGGACGTGACGGCGCCGAACGGCTTGCCGTTCTCTCCGCAGCGGATGCCGATCTCGATGACTTTGCCTTCGAGTTCTTGAGCCGTCGCCTTGGCGGCGGCGAGCTCTTCCGCCTTGCGCTTTTCGTCGGCGGCGCGGCGTTGATTGGTCTCGTTTATCACCGCGGCGGTCGCCTCCTTCGCCAATCCCTTGCGGATCAGAAAGTTGCGCGCATAGCCGTCGTTGACGTCGACTATCTCGCCCTTTTTGCCTTGCGGCTTTACGTCTTGCAAAAGTAAAACTTTCATGTTGCCCTCCTTGTCCATCATAGCATATCGGCGCAAAATTGACAACCGATAGCGCGCATACCTCGTGCGATTTTGCTCACAATATCCTCGGAGGATATCATGAAAGGACTTGTTTGTACGACATGCAACTGCGAACACAACCACAGCTGCCGCTGCCTTGCCGGGATCGTCGACTTCGACAAACACGGCGCTTGCAAAAGTCGTCAAAAACGCGGCGGTCTGCCGCGCGAAAAGTCGGCTGCCATCGAAGCGGCGCAAGATCTCGACCTCGGCGTCGAACAGGACGTGCTGGTCAAGTGCGACTGCACCGACTGCACCTACAACCGCAACCGCGTCTGCGCCTGCGACGGCATAAACGTCGGCGACGCGCTGTTGCGAACGCGCTGTTTCACCAAGCGCACCGACTGAAAAGACCCGACCGAAAGGTCGGGCCGATCTCAGATCTCGCTGTCGTCCTTGTCGCGCGGAGAGTCGTCGGTGTGGAGCGCCTCATCCCCTCTGCGGAGCGGCGTGATGACTTTGCGCTTGGGCGTCTGCGCGTGCTGTACAGCGTCTTGGCGCGGAGCTTCGTGCATGGCTTCGGGCATTGGCACCGCCTCGGGCATGCGCTCGGCGTCGGGCTCGGCGGCGTCGCTCTGTTCGGAAGACGAGGTCTTGTCTGCGGACGAGTCGTCGTGCTTCTCTCTGAGCATATACTCGACAAAGAAGAGCGCGAACATGACAAACATCAACGTGGTCGCTCCGAGCGGAACGAAAAAGCCGACGACGAACAGCGCGAGCGAGAAGAAGATCAAGATCTTCAGATCTCTCTCAGTGCCGCCCTTGAGATGTCTGCGGAACACCAATACGCTAAACACTATCGCCGCGGCGAACGCGAACCAAGCGACTACGACCGAGAACACGATCGCTCCTACAAGCCCCTCCGTGCTGCCGATCGTTGCCGACGAAAAGACAAGGTAGATGAACGACGTCAGGTCAAAACAAAGCGTCAATACCAATGTGAGGATATCGATCAATTTGAGCGTCTTTTTCATATTGCCTCCGTACATATATATTTTAACTATTTATATGCAATATGTCAAGACCTATATCATATTTTCTGCGATCGCGATCCCCGATCCGCTCTTTTTCGGCAAAAAAATATCCCCCGCTCCGTGCGGGGGAAGAATGAGGAACAGCCTCTTTATTTGTCCGCGATCTCGGTGATATACGCGGCGGGATCCACCTTGGCTCCGTCCTTGCTGAGCTCGAGATGCAGATGTGCGCCCTGCGCTATCTCGGACAGCGCGCTGTCCGACACCGTGCCGATCACGTCGCCCTCTGCGATCGCGTCGCCGGCTTTGAGCGTGACGTCCGCAAGCAGCTTGTAGGTCGTCTCGTAGCCGCCGTCGTGCTCGATGACGACGGTCGTGCCGTCAAAGCTGTCGCTCGTCACCGACTTGACCGTGCCGTCGTACGAACACTTGACTTGATCCCCTGCCTCGGCGATCAGATCTATGCCCTCGTGCGTCGCCCAGTGATTTTGGGTGGGGTTGAAGACGAGTTCGGTGTTGGCAAAGCCGATGTCGATCACATATTCGTCAAGGACGCCGTCGAGCGTGAATGTCTTTTGCGGCTGCTCGTCGTCTCCGTCGTCCGCGTCTCCGTCATCGGCGTCGTCGCCGTCGTCGGGGGTGACGTCGGCGTCATCGTCGTCATCGTCGTCGGGCGTGACCGCCGTGGGCGGATCGATGGTTTGGTCGTCCTGCGAATTCATGACCGCCGCCACCGTGATTATCGCGCCGATCGCGAGTACGCACACTATCATCAACACAAAGTAGATGTTGCGCTTGAAGAACATCGCGACTCTGCTCGCCGCCGATCCTTCCTGCTTTTCTCTTTTCATAAAAAACCTCCGTATTGTTTCGTTTTGCTGCACGCCTGCTTATGTATCTCGGCGCACGGCGTATCGTATTGTTGCCTGCTCATCGGCAGTTTATACCTGCGATCACGCTATGCCCGACGCGGTCGCCGCCGCCATCAGGAGCACCGCTATCGCCAACATTGCGAATTGTTTCATGCTCTCACCTCCGTCGGACGGAATTATCGACAGACTTGGGGCAGTCTATACCTGCGACGCCGCCGTTTGTTGACGAACGGCGCGCAATGTGCTAATATTGAACAAGAGGCTATTATGAATTATCTTTCGGTTCATTGCAGATCGATCGTTCCGTATACCGCCGGCGAACAGCCGCGCGGCAGATCTTTTGTCAAACTCAACACCAACGAGTGTCCCTATCCGCCATCGCCCGAGGTCGAACGCGTGTTGCGCGAGTTCGACGCGTCCGCGCTGAGACTGTATCCCGATCCCGAAAACACTGCGCTCAAAGCCGCGCTGTCCGCCAAGTTCGGAGTGCCGACTCAGTCGATATTCGTCGGCAACGGCAGCGACGAAGTGCTGGCGCTGTGCTTCCCGACTTTCTTCGACCAAGGCAGCACGATCGCGTTCGCGGACGTCACCTACACTTTCTATAAGGTATGGGCGCACACGTTCGGACTGAACGCGCTGATCGTCCCCGTCGACGGCGAACTAAAGATCAAAGCAGAGGACTATCTCTCGCTGCCGCCGCACGTCAAGGGCATCGTCATCTGCGATCCCAACGCGCCGACGGGCATGTCGCTGCCGCGCACCGATCTGATCAAGATCATAGAGACCAATCGCGACAAGCTCGTCATCGTCGACGAAGCCTATTGCGACTTCGGCAAAGAGAGCTTGATCGGCGTGCTCGCCGAGCACCCCAACCTCGTCATCGTCAAAACGCTGAGCAAGGCCTTTGCCCTCGCAGGCGCGAGATGCGGCTTTGCGTTCGCCTCGCCCGAACTTATCGCGGGGCTGAATACGATGAAGAACTCCTTCAACTCCTACACCGTCAACGCGATGACCGAAAAGGTCGCCGTCGCGGCGCTGTCCGACAGCGCCTACTATGCCGCCGTGGCGGACAAGATCATCAAGGAGCGCGAGCTCGCGTCCGATGTGCTCAGAGGCATGGGCTTCACGGTGCTGCCGTCCGACACCAACTTCATCTTTGCATCGCACAAGAGCGTGCCGGCAAGCGAGATCTATTTCAGCCTCAAAGAGAACGGCGTGCTGGTCAGGCACTTCAAGTCGGACAGGATAAGCAACTTCGTCCGCATCACGATAGGCACGCACGAAGAGATGAAGACGCTGTTCGACAAGGTCTCAAAAATCGTCAAAGGCAAGCTATAATTTGGCACCCGTGTCGATAAAACGCATATATGCATAGAGGAAAATTTGCGAAAAACGCTTGCGTCTGACCAAACGCGACTGCGAAACTCGACCCGTTCACGATCTGCCCGAATCCGCGCTCGAATGATCCGAACGGCGGCGTATTCTTGAATATTTTTGCAAGCGACATTTGTCGCCGGATCGCGGCATTTTGTGCCGTTTTTTTCTGCATCGCCGATGTTATGATGACGGCATGGAAGATCTTTTGATAAACACAGCCGACTACTCTCCGCCGTGCGCGAGCGGCAAGAGCGCATACACGAGATATCTGCTCTTCGGCACAGAAGCTCTCAAAGCCCTGCCCGAGATCGCGGCAAAGATATTGGCGGCAGGACGCGTAGCGCTCTGCTTTGACGCCGCCGTCGAGCAATGCGCGCAGATAGGCGCGGACTTGCTGCGCAAGGCAGGATACTTCGTCGACACGATCGTCACCGAGAACGGCGAGAGCGGGTTGGAACTCAAAGAGGACGTGCGGCTGCTCGTCGCGATGGGCGGCGGCAGCGCAGCAAATGCAGTCAAGATCGCCGCGACAAAGCTGGGCTGCGAATGGATATATCTGATGACTTGCGCGTCGAGCGACAGCGCGCTCTACCCTTATGCCGAATATCTGCAAGGCGAGCGCAGGATAGCCGAGTGCGTGCCGCCGATCGCGGTGATCGCGGATGAGGGCGCGATCGCGGCGTCCCCCGAAAACTGCACCGCCGCCGGCTTCGGGACGCTGTGCTCCAAACTGCTCGTGCTCTTCTCGCTGAGATGCGACGAGCTGACCGAGCACTCCGAGAACGCGATCGCGGCGCTGCTGGACGCAAATCTGACGCCTTTTTTCCAAGAGTCGTCGTGCGAAAACTTCGCGGTGCGGATAGCGCGGACGCTCGTCAGGGTGGGACTGATCGCGCAGTGCTGTCCCGAGCCCGACTACTTGCAGCGCGAAGAATATACGGCGGCGTGCACGCTGTCCGCTTTCGGCGGCAAAAAGCGGCTCATCGGCGAGGACGCGATGCTCGCGACGCTGACGATCGCGCTGCTCTACTCGGCGTGGCTGGAACATATGCCCGACGACCTGTTCGTCCCCTGCGGATACTTTGAGGATCTCAGAGTGCTGTCCAAGCTGTGCGGAGCGGATATGCCCAAAGCCATCGCGCGCGTCAAGCGCGGGGAGAATTGCGCCAAAAAACTGTATGTCGCGCGCGAATACCGCAATGAGATCAAGGCGACGCTGAATGCGTCGTTCGGCAAGCCGAAGCAATTGATAAGGCGCTTCAAACGCATATACGGAGACGTGGGATTTTGGCTGAGCGAATACATCACTCCCGACAAGCTGCTCGCGGTCGTGTCGCTGTCGGCGGCGCTGTTGCAGGACGACAGTCTGCTGAGAGCGATCAAGCAGTCGGGACTGCTCGACCATGCAGGATTCCAAAAAGCGCTCGAAAACGCCTGAAAACTCGATACATATCGCAAAAACAGCATACAAAAAGGGACGCCTGCGGCGTCCCTTGATGTCTTGTATGAAGTTACTTGAGCTCGACTTCTGCGCCGGCGTCCTTGAACTTCTTTGCCATCTCGTCGGCAGCTTCTTTCGCAACGCCTTCCTTGATCTTGCTGGGAGCTCCGTCGACGAGGTCCTTCGCCTCTTTGAGGCCGAGACCGGTGATCTCTCTGACGACCTTGATGACGGCGATCTTGTTGGCGCCGATGCTCTTGAGGTAGACGTCGAACTCAGTCTTTTCCTCAGCAGCGGGAGCAGCAGCTCCGCCGGCAGCGGGAGCGGCAACAGCCATAGCGGCGGCGCTCACGCCGAATTCGGTCTCGATAGCCTTGACGAGGTCGTTGAGCTCGAGAACGGTCATGCCTTTGATTTCTTCGATTATCTTTGCAATATCTGCCATTTTTGATTTCCTCCGATTGATCGTATTTTTGTGGATTGGTTATTGGTTCTTCTCCGCGATCTGCTGCAATGCCCTCGCGAGTCCGCTGATGGGGCTTTGGAGCAAGCCGAGAAGTTGCGCGAGCAAGACTTCCTTGGAAGGAATTGCCGCAAGCTTTTCTACTGTTGCCGCGTCGATGTAGGCGCCGTCCATCAAGCCGCACTTGACTTCGATCGCCTTGACCGTCTTTGCGTTCTCGCTGACGACTTTCGCGGCGGCGAGAGGATCGCCGTAAGCAAAAGCGATAGCGGTCGGGCCTTCGAGATGTCCGTCAAAGCCGGCGATGCCCAGCTCGTTGAGAGCGCGGAGCACCAGACGGTTTTTGAGAACGCGATATTCGACGTCGTTTTTGCGGAAGTCGGAACGGAGCTTGGTGTCGTCCGCAACGGAGATGCCCTTGTAGTCGACGACTACGAAAGCGCCGCACTTCTCGATCTTGGACTTGATCTCGGCGATGTGCGCCTCTTTTGCGATCCGAGCTTCCGATATCTTCTTCTCTTTTTCTGCCATTGTTACCTCCGATAAAAATTCCCTCCGTGCGCAGACACGGAGGGACAGTGGTCCTGAAAACTCCGCCTCGGCAAGATTTATGCTTGACGCACTTGCTGTCTGTGGCTTTGGGTTGTTTGCTTTGTCATTATATCACCGCGCAGGTGATATGTCAACGATTTTACGCCTTGATCGCGACTTTTACGCCGGGACCCATCGTGCTGGCGACGGTGATGCTGCGGACGTATTGGCCCTTGGCAGCCGCCGGCTTCGCCTTGAGGATCGCGTCATAGAGCGCGTTGAAGTTCTCGGTCAGCTTCTCTGCGCCGAAGGACTTCTTGCCGATCGCGACGTGGATGATGTTGGTCTTGTCGAGTCTGTACTCCACCTTGCCTGCCTTGATCTCGTTGACAGCCTTGGTGACGTCCATCGTGACAGTGCCCGACTTGGGGTTGGGCATCAAGCCCTTGGGACCGAGCAGTTTGCCGATGCGGCCGACCATGCCCATCATATCGGGAGTGGTGACGCAGACGTCGAAGTCGAACCAGTTCTCGTTCTTGATCTTGTTGATCATGTCCTCGCCGCCGACATAATCGGCGCCCGCAGCCTGAGCCTCGTCCGCCTTGACGCCCTTGGCGATGACCAAGACCTTGAGAGTCTTGCCGGTGCCGTGGGGCAAAACGATGACGCCTCTGACCTGCTGGTCGGCGTGACGGGAGTCGACGCCCAGCTTGACGTGGACTTCGACGGACTCGTCGAACTTCGCGGTGGCGGTCTCGACGACCGTCTTCATCGCGTCGGCGACTTCATATGCCTTGCCGCTCTCTACGAGCTTGACTGCCTCGCTGTATCTCTTTCCTCTTTTCATACGATCCTCCTCAGTCGGTGACGGTCACGCCCATGCTGCGTGCGGTGCCTGCGATCATGCTGATCGCGGCGTCGATGCTGCCCGCGTTGAGATCGGGCATCTTGAGCTCTGCGATCTCCTTGACCTGAGCCATGGTGATCGTGGCGACCTTCTCTTTGTTGGGCTTCGCGCTGCCGCTCTCGATCTTGCAAGCGCGCTTGATCAAAACGGGAGCGGGAGGAGTTTTGAGAACAAAGGTGAAAGATCTGTCCGCATAGATCGTCATGACGACCGGGATGACAAGACCTGCTTGATCCTTTGTCTTTTCGTTGAACTCTTTGGTGAATCCGGGGATGTTGATGCCGTGCGGACCCAAGGTGGAACCGACCGGGGGACCCGGAGTTGCTTTGCCGGCGGGGAGCTGAAGCTTGACGACCGCCGAGATCTTCTTTGCCATAGTTGCCTCCTATGCAATCGTGGTATTAGCGGATCGCAATGAAAGATTTTGCGATCCTCCCAACCCCTTGCGGGGGTATTGTCAATTGAGTTTTTCGATCTGTCCGAAGTCGAGCTCGACTGCGGTCTCTCTGCCGAACATCGACACGTTGACCTTGACCTTTTGGGTATCGAGCTTGATCTCTTTGACCTCGCCCAAAAAGTCTTGGAGCGGTCCGCTGATGATGTGGACTTGGTCGCCGACGGACACTTGCAGATCTTCCGCTTTCACCTTTTCGAGCTGAGCCTTCTTGACGTCTTCGGGAGACATCGGGAGCGGCTTGCCGTCCGCCGATGTGCAGAAGTCCCTGACGCCGCGGGTGTTGCGGACCATGTACCAGATCTGCTTGGTGTAGATCATCTTGATGAAGACGTAGTTGGGATACTTGCGGCGCATGACGAACTTCTTCTTGCCCTCTTTGGTCTCGACGACTTCTTCCACTTCGGGAACGACGACGTCAAAGATGTAGTCATGCAAGTTGGAGCTCTCAACCATCCTCAATATATTGTCGCGAACGATATAGTCATAGCCGAAAGACGCGCATATGATATACCATTGCGGTTTGGACATATCAATCATAGTGCCCTCCCGTTATCAAGCGGCGCCGCCGCCGACAAGAAGCTCGAGCAGCCACGCGCAAAGGGAATCGAATCCCATGACGAGCAGAACGAAGATCACAACGACGACAAGCACGGTACCGAGCTGCGCAAAGACCTTTTTGGCTGTCGGCCAATTGACCTTTTTGAGCTCTGAGAAGATCTCTTTGAAGAAAGTCTTGATCCTCGACCAGATCGAAGGCTTGTCGCTCTTCTTTTTTTGATTTTTGGAAGGCTTTTGGGAAGCCTGTTCCTTGTTGTCGAGTTGAGCGTCGCCGAGAGACTTGTTGATGATCACGTCTTCGCCGTTGTCGACTTGTTTGTTCTTTGCCATATTCCCCTCGATGAACTTACTTGGATTCTTTGTGCAGAGTGGTCTTCTTGCAGAACTTGCAATATTTCTTTACTTCCAATCTGTCGGGAGTATTCTTCTTGTTCTTGTAAGTATCGTAGTTGCGTTGTTTACATTCGGTGCAAGCCAAGGTAATTCTTGTTCTCACAGTAAACACCTCCAAAAAAATTACACCCTTTTTTGGTGCCATATCATTTTAGCACAGCAATGCAAGCATGTCAAACAAAAATATGCGCTATCTTCAAAATATCGCATTTTGTCCGTCGCATGCCCGTTTTGGGGCAAAACTGCCCGAACGCAGGCCGCGTTCGGGCATCCGATGAGCCGAGCTTATTTGTCCTCTACGGGATCGTTGGCGAATGCGCCCGCCGCGGGGACTTGGTCGAGAGACTTGTACATCTCCTTCTTGCGGTCTTTGAGCATCTTGTCGAGCTCGTCCTTGTGCTCTATCTGTTCTTGATAGATCGGATAGAAGGATTTGACCGTGCCGCAGAACTTCTTGATCAGCACGCCGGTCGCCTTGCAGGTGAACGCCGGACACACTCTCATGCCGAAGTCCATCAATCTCGCGACGCCGTCGGTGACCACTCTGGTCTTGCGCTTGCGCATCGCCTTGACTATGCGCTTGGCGGCGGTCTGCGCGGTGATGCCTATGCTCTCGACGAGGCTGTCCGCCTTGTCGCCCTTTTCGCCCTCGCTCTCGCGAGCCTTGTAGATGTCGGTCTTGACGGGGCCGGGCATGACGCAGGACACGCCGATGCCGTAGCCGCGAAGCTCTTGGGCGAGGCACTCGGTCAAAGCCCACACGCCGCCCTTGGTCGCGGAATAGATGCTCTCGCCGCCGACGGGCAGGATCGCGGACGCGCTTGCCACGTTGCAGATGTAGCCGAATCTGCTCTTCTTGATGTAGGGCAGCATCTCCTTGCAGGCATAGACGACGCTCATCAAGTTGGTGTTGACGACCTTGTCTATCTGATCGGGAGTCATGTCGTTGTATTGCATAAAGGGCTGGATCATGCCGGCGTTGTTGATCATCACGTCGACTTGGAAGCCCATATCTTCGAGCTCCTTGCCGAAGTCCTGCCAGGCCTGCCTGTCCGAGATGTTGATGCGGCGATAGCTGAACTTGTCGCCGAGCTCGGCTTTGAGCGCGTCGAGCTTGGCCTTGTTGCGGGCGATGCCCATGACGTTGCAGCCGTACTGCTTGACGAGGATGAGGGCGATCTCTTTGCCCATACCGGTCGAACAACCGGTCAGAACTACATTGCGACCATAGATCCAATCTTTCTTTGACATATTCCACCTTTTGCGCGAAAGCGCGGTTTTCTTGTTCTACTCTTCCCCAACCGTCAAAATATTAACACAAGCGGCGGCGGTTGTCAACCGTTTGGCTGTACGGAGCCGCGCCCGAGCGCATGCGCGACGAATTCGACCGCGCTCTTGACGCACTGTCTGCCGGATTCGGCAAGGTCGCACGCCAGCGCTCCGGCATGTACGCCGTTGAGCCCCGTGCAGAGGAAGTACTCGCAGTCCGCCCCCGACTCGTGCAGCGCGCCGAAAAAGCCCTCGGACTCGCCTTTGAGCGGATCGCTGTCCGAACCGACGACGAACGCCGCCGGAAAGTCGGCGTCCGCATAGATCTCGGGCGAAAACAACTCGTCCGCCCTGCGTCTGCTCTCGTCGTCGAGCGCACGGATCTCATGCGTGTCCATGCCGCAGACGGTCTTGGCGATCACGTCTATGTCGGGGAACTTGCAGGACGCGACGCGCGACATCGAGTACACTCCCGACAGCAGCACGCACGCGTTGACTTTGAAGTCGTCCGCATGGGCGAAGTCTATCCCGAACTTGTCGTAGATCTCGCGGTGAACGCTCGCCGCGGCGACGTAGGCGGCGAGATAGGCGCCTGCCGATTCGCCCGCGACGACGACGCCCTGCGACGTGTCCAAGCCCCATTCTTCCGCTCTGTCAAGCGCGTAGTCTATGCCCTTGAATACGTCCCTGAGGTGGGACGGATGTCTGATCTCCGCGCCGTAGTCGTAGCCGATGTTGAGAACGACGTAGTCCTCTTCCGCCCAGCGGCGGCAGTAGTAGCGGCGCGCGGTGCGCAGCCCCGAGATCCAGCCTCCGCCGTGGATGTAGATGAACACGGGACGCGGCTTGCCGATCGCGTCCTTGGCGTAGACGTCGAGCAGCTGCCTCTTGCCCTGCCCGTAGCGTATGCCCTCGCGCGACTCGACGTCCTTGTGCCGCTTGTAAAAAAGCGGATAGAAACAGCTCTCCATCAAGTTGAGCTTGACTTCCGCCGCCGCGGCCTTGGTCTTGTGCGAAACCTTCATAACATATCCCCCACGCGCGCGATCTCGAGCGCCAGCTCCTCGCCTTTGTCGCAAATGAGCCGAGTCATCTCCACGCGCGCTTTCAGATCTTGCGGCAGCGCGTCCGCGCCCATCCTCGCGCCCAAAATATTGCCCGTGATCGATCCCGTCGAATCGCTGTCGCCCGAATGGTTGACGGCGGCGACGATCGCCGATTTGAAGTCGTCCTCATATCTGAGCGCACAGAACAGCGAGATCGCAAGCGCCTCTTCTCCGACCCAGCCCTCGCCGAGAGCGCGGATCGCGTCCTCGTCGCTCGCGGACGACGCGGCGAGCTTTCGGGCGTTGGCGACGAGAGCGTCGAGCTCCGCGATGTGGCGCGCGCTCGCAAACATCTCTCCGACAACGGCGCGCGACTCGTCGACCGCCTCCGCAAGAGTGGCGGTGTCGGACAACGCGACTATGCACGCGAGCTGCGCGGCAGGGATGTAGCCGAGCTCGTGTCCGTGCGTGATCGCCGCGAGTATCGCGCCGTGCTCTGCCGCGATCTTCTCGTCGGCATAGACTCGCGCGAACAAGCCTGCCGGCGCGGCGCGCATCACTCCGCCGCAGCCCTTGCTGCTGTTGATCGGCTTGTCGACGGTGCCTATGTCGCCGCTCTCCAAAGACGTAACGCACGTCGTCCCCGGAGCGCGCCTCGCGAACAGTTCGCGAGGGATGTACGAGTTCTTTGCCTCGGGAGAATCGGGAGAGACGCGCTGTGTGAGCAGCCAGCGCAGATACGCCTGCGCGGCGAGATCGAGCAACTCGCTCTCGCCTCTCAAATACGCGACGATCGCGTCGACGGAGAACAGCGTCATCTGCGTGTCGTCCGAGACGAGCTCGCAGTCGCCGTCGAAATCTGTCCTGCCATTCGCGCCGTAGCGCGCTTTGATGCGCGACAGCGGATCAAACTCGATCGGATAGCCGAGTGCGTCGCCGAGCGCGCCGCCGAGCAGGCAGCCGTTCACCTTGTCCGTTACTTCTCTTAGCGTATATTTCATATCAATATTATAACACATGCGCGCGCACGAGTAAAGAGCAAAATTTGCGCAGCAGACAGCTCCTTGAATGTTGCAAAACACGCTCGTTTTTCCGCACCGCGGTCGCAAATGGTTCGCGACTTGCCGAATATCTCAAAACACGTCCGTAGTTTTCGCAAGTCGCGCCGCAGTCGCAAAGCGTTCACGGCGGTCAATTGCTCACACGCATCCTTTGCTTCGCGGCAACGAAGTCGTGCGGAGCATGAAACCGCGCTGCGCCTCCGACACGCCGCAAGCTCGCGCAAACGATCGCATAAAAGAGGCGCCCCTTGCGGAGCGCCCATGCAGAGAGTATTGCCGTGCAAACACGGCTGTATAGGCGGTGGGAAGAATGGCGAGGGACGACGCCCGTCGCCAAACCTTTTCATGCGGCGCACAGGGCCGCTACCCTCTTCCGTCGCCGTGCGTCCACGGCGGAGCGCCTCGGAACAGTGCCTCGCGCCCTTCCCTTGAATATAGTACCACGAATTTCAAAATTTGTCTGTCAAAAATCTTTGACATTTTTGTACAAATTTTTTGACATTTCAAAATCTGTAATAATTAATACACAAATGGCATTGCTTTTGGTTGATTTTTCGAATTTTGCGGCTCGCCTGTCCGATCGCGAGCACGGCGGAACGCGCAACAAAAAACGCAGCTCCGAAAACAGAGCTGCGTTGGCTCGCTTTGTGCGAATATCGTCGTTATATAATGTTGCCTGCGGCGTCCGTGCTGGCTGAGACGGCCTTTACTATCACTTCTGCATTGTCGTCGACATAATAGTGAGCTTCGGCATACCAATAGCACATCGATCCGTTGGTGCTCGCGCTTGCTATGACCGTCGAATAGAGCTCGACATTGCGACTCGTAGTATAGCCGACAAGCTCCATATTCTCGACGTCTTCCACATATGCGCCCTCGTGACGATAGAGATAGACAGTGACGCGATCGATATCCTCGCCCAACAGGCTGTGGGTGTAGGCAAACACTGCCGACACGGTGCCGTCGCCGTTGCCATAGATGTTGAGAGTCGTATTCACAAATATGGAATTGGGAGACGTCTCGTAATTCTCCGAATCGGCGACGACGCCGACAACTCCGAACGCGCAGATCGTGCAACTGAGCACGAGAAGAACGGACGCTATAATAAGTCTGTTTCTTTTCATTTTTTCTTCCTCCATGTTTTTATATTGTATATTTCGTAGACAATAACGGCAAGAGAGATCGCCGCCGCTATCGCGCATATTATCGCCGCCAACGCCATCTTGTCATAGTCGTCGATATAGATGATCACACACGTCGCCCATGGGTTGTCGCTGAACAAACTCGGTCCAAAGATAAAGGCTGTCAGCACGACCAAGCCGATCAAGCACAGCACAAAGCAGACTCCTATCGCCGTCACGATGAGCTTGCGCACTTTGGCGCGCATGCTTTGCTCCCGCACCATTGCTTCGACATACTCCAATGCGTCGCGCAGCAATTCGCGGTCCTTGCTCGACATCTCGCCGATCGACTCGCTGATGACGCGCTTTTTCTCCAGTCTGCTCGCCAACGCCTCGCCGCCGTCGCGCTCCGACGCCTCTATCCCTGTGAAGTCGGCATAGTCGACATCGAACAGCTCGCATATCTTGGCGATGTAATCCGCGTCCGGCTCCGATTTGCCGTTCTCCCAATTGGAGATGGTCTGGCGCGCGATGTTGAGCTTGTACGCGAGTTCGTCCTGCGACATCTTGTGCTTGTTGCGATAGTATTTTATGTTGTTGCCAATCTTCTCGCTGTCCATGCTCACCTCTTCCTGCGATCGGGTTCGCCCGTGTCGCCGTACTTCTTGTAGATGCGCCTCTTGCCAAGTTCGTCTGCCAAGATCCACAGTCCGACGTCTCCGATCATCGCCGCTACGGCGAACATTATGACAGTGAAAATTTGTGTACCCGTGAGTCTAAACACGACATCATAGCTCTCGGAAGGCACACCGTTGCCGGCAGTCATTGCCGTCAGCAAGATCACGATGATCGTGACCGCCACCGCCAACAACGGCACCGCTACGCACAACATCGCGATCGTCTTCAACCGCCTGCGATGTTCGAGATAGGCGAGCATCGCCTTGCCTCTGCCTAGCGATCTCTTCAACGCAAGCCTGTCCTCTTCGCCGAGCGAAGCCGTCTTCTCGACGAGATCCATCAATTCGTCGCGCTCGGTCAGCTCCGTTGCAGTCTCGCCAAAAAGCAGATCCTTCTCGGCATACTCGATCCCGAACAGCTTGAACATCTGCGCGATATAGCTCGGCGCCGGCACAGACTTGCCCGTCTCCCAATTGACGACCGTCTGCCTGCTCACGTCGAGTCTGCGCGCGAGATCGTCCTGCGACATCCCGAAGCGCTTGCGAAGCTCTTTGATCTTATCCCTGGTCAAGATAGTGTTCATGATAACTATATTTTAGCATAACACTACGTTTGCCTTCAAGCAAAATTTTATAGTATGCGAAACAAAACTCAAAAGAAGTTCCAAACATCGCCGTAAGTTCGACAAAAAAGCATGTTATTCGCCCGATTCCGCACTCCCCCGGCTCGACAAAAACTCGAATAAGGCGACAAAACATTCGAGCGATCGCGAGAAAGCAAACCCGACTTGCCGCAAAGTATGCACGCAGTCGCAACTCAAAACATCGCGGCTTGTATATGAGGCTCCTATACGCAAAAGCCGCACTCCCGAAGGTGGCTAGCAAACCTGCGCGGCGTACGTTGTTAGTTAGGCGAAGATCCGTTTGCGCAGGCGAACCTACTGCGCCGTGCGCGGTAGATTCGTTAGTCCTACTGAAGGCGCCAAAAGGGAAACGGAGAAGCTTTTACCTCTCTATATTGTTCTACCCCGTTCTCTACTTTTGCTCCGCTTCCTCACGCCTTCAGTAGGGGCTTGGCGCGGAGCGCCAAAACCTGCGCAGCGATACGTTGTTCGTTAGGCGAAGATCCGTTTGCGCAGGCGAACCTACTGCGCCGTGCGCGGTAGATTCGTTAGCCCTACTGAAGGCGCCAAACAGAAAGAGAGAGGCATTGACCTCTCTATATTGTTCTACCCCGTTCTCTACTTTTGCTCCGCTTCCTCGCGCCTTCAGTAGGGGCTTGGCGCGGAGTGCCAAAACCTGCGCGGCGATACGTTGTTCGTTAAGCGAAGATCCGCTTGCGCAGGCGAACCTACTGCGCCGTGCGCGGTAGATTCGTTAGTCCTACTGAAGGCGCCACAGCAAAAAGGAGAGGCTTTTACCTCTCCTTTTTGCTGTGGCGCCTTCAGTAGGACTCGAACCTACGACCCTGCGGTTAACAGCCGCATGCTCTACCGACTGAGCTATAAAGGCATTTCGTCGTTTTGCGAAGATAATATTAATACAATCGAGTCGGTTTGTCAAGAGTTTTGTGCAAGTTTGCAAAATTCTCTTGCACAAATTCAGCGACCGCCCTGCTCCCTGCTCGCCGCCATCGCGTCGGCAAACTTCAATTGCTTTGCCTTGCGGGCGAACACGACGACGCAGACGGCGCAAACGATCATCATGATCATGCCCAAAAGGTGGATGATCCCGACTTTGGCGATCACGGTGCCGTCCTCGGTCAAGCCCGTCATATGCGTAATGCACATCGCGAAACAAAACACGTTCTCGATCAACAACAGGCGGCAGCACAGGTCTCGGCGCAACGAGATGTAGTCGCGCTCGACGCGCTCGGAAAAGCTCTTGTGCCGATCGCGTGCCGGGAATGCGATGACAAAGCACAGCACCACCGTAAAGACGATGCTCTCCGCAAGCGTCCAGGGCCACTTGTCTCCGATGTCGGTCAGTCCGCCGAGGATAGCGGCGGTGGCGATCCAAACGACGAAGCAAGCCGCAGCAAGCGCGCACAGAGTCTTTTGGTACTTTGTCAAAGAGTATTTCATCTGTTCTCCTCCTTTGCGGTCCCGAGGAAGATCTTGTCCGCAAAGAACAATATCACGGCGCCGACGGCGGCGCAGCCGCAGACTGCTCCGGTGATGATCGAGTCGGCGACGTCGGCGAGCCAAAGCGCGAGCGGTACGACGACAAAAAACACTGCCGCCATCGCCAACGCCGTTATGCCTGCGCCGAGCGAAAACGCGTGCACGGGCGCAAAGTCGGTCTTGTCCGAATCGGGGAAGGCGCGCGTCTTGTCCAATGTGGGCAGATCGTGCCTGCGCGCTATGGACATGACTCCTGCGAGCACATAGAGCACGAATGCCGTCAAGTCTATGGTCAGCCAGATCACTGCGTTCATAACGATATTGTACCACAAGCGCAAAAAAACGTAAACGATTTTTGCGCACTCTCTCACAGCTTGTCCAGCGTCGCGACGGCGAGGCGCTTGGTGCGCATCAGCGAATGCGAATAGATCCGCATCGTGATCGCAACGCTCTCATGCCCGAGCAGTTCGCTGAGCGTCTTGAAGACGACCCCGCTTTCGAGCAGCCGCGTCGCGAATGTGTGCCGCAATGTGTGGAAATTGCGGACGCGAACGTCTTGGGCGTGTCGGTGAACACCTGCCATTTGCCGTCATCTCCGAGCGCGTAGCATCTCTCGCGTTGGACCCTGATCGTGCGCTCGTGCTTGTCGATGTCTCCCCAGCGCAGTCCGAGCGCCTCGCCTATCCTCATCCCCGTATAGAGACAAATCATCACAACCGACACGGGCGCGCTAAAATTGATGTTGCCATAGTCTTCGAGAAGCTGCTGTTCGAGCGGAGTGAACACCTCGATCACGCGGTTGCGCGGCTTGTAGCGTTTGAGCCCGCGAGAGGGATCGTTGACGATCGTGCCGATGTGTTTTGCATAGCCGAATATGCTCTTTGTCACCGCTATGATCAAGTTCAGAGTCGCGCGCGACAACGGCATCCCCTCCATGCCTCTGCGCCTGCTGCGCGCGCACGCCACCATCGTATTCAATTCTTCCTCCGTGACCTCGGCGACGAGCTGCTCTCGCCCCAAATAGCTCTCTATGTACCCGTGCGCGATCATCGTGTAGCGATACCGCGTGCGCAATTTCACCCTGCCGTTGAGGTGAAAGATCTCCCACCTCTCGATCAATTTCGCAATCGTCATGTTCCCTCCGCCCGCCATATCGGCTTGACTGCATTATAGCACGACGACGCTGCGATATTTCGATATTTTGCGACAAGATCCAACAAATATGGGACAATATGGGACAAAAAAACACCGCTTGCGCGGTGCGATAACTCAAAGCAACTCGGTGACGCTCGCCTCGTCCTGCCACACGGCAGTCAGACTTTCGTCCTCCGTCTCGCGACGCTCGTCTTGCATTTGATTGAACTCCTCCAACGTGGGCGCGTTGCACGCCGCAAAGATGACGGTGCAAAGCGCCATCGTCACGATCAATGCAAGTATTACGATCAAAAACAAGTGTATCCTCTTCATGTTGCCCTCGCGATCTACCTTACTATATCATATTCTGTCCCTAAACGCAATCTTTCACTCGCCGTAAATTCTTTGCCGTTACAAAATTATGGAAAACTGTCCTATAATCTACACATGTCCCTATATGGGCCGACTTAAAGCCGCGCAAGCAATGTTGCGATCCCGTTGCAACCCAAAAGCGCATAGCTGTCATGTGACGGCCGTGTGACGGCAGCATATTTGGAATAATTCTAAGCGGAGCAAAAAAAGTTGGCACTGATACTTGACAGCTGTGGTCGCGGCCGCGTGGCGGCAGCATATTTGAAAAAATTCTAAGCACAACAAAAAAGTTGTCACAGAAGCTTGACAGGTTGCCAAGCAGTGTTTTAGTCATAACTCGGCTAAAACGAAAATAATATGCGAAGGGATAAATATTATGAAATAAATTTAAGAAGATATCTAAGCCTTGATGAAGAGCTTTGTAGATTTTTGGGTGGGGTTGTTGTTGGTTTGTTTGCTGCTGTATTTTGAATTGGTAATTCTGTATTGGTTGTAATATGAATGATTTTTGGATGAAATGTTGCCTGTTTGCTGATTGTTGTGTAGCTGTTTAGAGTTGTGGTTCGGGAGTTGTTTTGTCGCGATGATTTAATGTTGTTGCGGTTGATGACAGAGTTATAGTTGAGACAGTTGGCAGTGGAATTTGAGAGCACTGCCCTGTGAATGTAATCAAAAAGTGTGTCACAGAAGCTTGACAGACGTGCGACAACGGCATAGTTAAAAATCTGTGCGAAGCAAAAAGTGAGTCACAAATACTTGACAACCGTGTGACGGCGGCATGGACGGAAAAATTCTGAGCGGAGCAAAAAAGTGCGTCATAGACGCTTGACTCGATACGAGGCGAAAAAATTTTTATTTTGCCGATGAAGAAATATTGTTGTTTTTGCGACAAAATCATCGCAAAAACAGCGATCGTGAGCGGATCGCATTCGATGCGTTTATGCAATTATGAATTTTTACACTCAATGACAAAAAGTCAATGTTTTCGGGCTTTTTGAGATATAAATTTGTCACGGAATAATATATTCCATGACTATTTTTCATAATCAATTATACTCTTTATGCAAATTTTCGTCAATAAATTACCCGTTATTTTACATTTGATACTTAAAACCGCATGACACGAATAGTTTTGTCGATGTTTTGATTTCATTAAGCTTACTTTGTTTGCGAATATATTATTACATGACAAATTCATAAGAGAGGGGTATTCTTATGCACAGCAAAAAAGTTTTAACTTTTTCGGCGATCATGCTCGTGACTTTGTTGCTCTTCGGCGCGTGCTTTGCGGTGTGCGGGAGTACGGTAGAAACCACGATCACCTACTATGTGGACGGCGAAGTCTATCTGACAGTCACCGTCACCGGTACCGATATGGCTGATCCCGAGATCACTCCGAGCAAGACGGGCTTTACTTTCGTCGGGTGGTACAAAGACGGAGCTTTTTCCGAGCCGTTCGACTTTGGCGCATATGCCGCCGATGCGGACAGGCAAGATATCTCTGTCTATGCGAAATTTGAAAAAGACTCCTCTCCCGTTGATCCCGACGATCCTGTCGATCCCGACGACCCGATTGATCCCGATGATCCCGGCTCTTCCGATAATCCAGGTGCCACCGAAACAACGATAACTTACATCGTCGACGGCGCTGCTTGGGATAGCGCAATTGTCGATGCCGACACGGAACAAGATCCGTCCAAAA
>CALWKR010000067.1 GCA_944381315.1 uncultured Christensenellaceae bacterium | reverse complement strand
GGTATGCGGGGGCATAGCCCGACGGAGGGGCTGAATAGAGGAGGAACCCGAGGCCGCCGTGTTTGAAAGGAGCCGCCACCAAGTAGTGACAGATCTTTGATTCAGGGGATCAGGTCGTCGGGCGCCCCCTCAAAGAGCGCAAGCTCAAGATCTCCCTCTCAACACTCTCCTTATCCTCGCAATGATGAAGATCGGCAAGTCTTCGCACTCTTGCATCGTATATCTGTTGCCGCCGAAGCTGACGCCGTTTTTGGAGATATGGATCCTGCCGTAGTAGCGCTTGCCCGCGATCGATACGATGACGCGCGAGCCGCTCTTGACCTTGTCGGCGTAGTCGGCGATCAGGGTATCGCCGTTGTGGCGGACAGCGAACATGATGGTCGGGCCCATAATGTCGTGATAGGTGAGCCAATCGTTGGCGGAGCCGTCCTCGGTGATCTCGTCCAGGCTGGTGAACAGGGGGATCAAAGTCGTCTCGACGAGGTTGTGCGCCATGCCGTTGCTTATGCTGTACGACGTCTGCATCCGGAAGAAGACCTTGGGAGTGCCTTCGATGAAGATCGGATAGGCGCGAGCGCCGAGGATCATATAGTCATAATAGTCATTGGTCTGCCGCCAAAGGTATAAAAACGCCGCCTCATCCGCAAAAACAAAGTCGATCTTCTTTGCGCATTTTGGCAGCTTTTCGACGGGGATAAATTGCAACTCCGTGCCCGGGAATTCGGTCGCCATATGACGCCGAATGTCGGGATAGGTGCTGATGTCCGAAACGCATATCACTACATTCATTATGCTTAAAGTGTATCACAATCAGTCATCGCTGTCAATGATTTGAGCACCATATGTAAAATAAGAAGTTAGAGATCTATCTGCACGATCTCACCGTGTCGGCGTTCGCCTTTGTAGATTTCGTAGACGTATGCCGCGCTTTCGAGATACAGCCCCGTGGAAGGATCGCTCAGCTTGTCGAAAGTGCGAGAAGAATAGAAGAGGTCGATCGCTTTGTCGTAATCGATATTTTCATCCTCAACGATAAAAGCGATGATGTCTTGGATATTTTGCTCGATCAAGAAGTTTATTTTATCCATTGGGTACCTATTTTTTTCAAGAGCCTAACAGCTTTGAGCGAATGGAAAGAGTATTGATCGGACGGAGAGGTATGCTCCATTTCTTTAAGCAAGATATCGCTGTCGATAAAGCCGCGGCGGTATTGTGTGAGCAACGTTGTCAATGTATCGTTTGCTACGGGGCCGAATACGACGTCATATTTGTTATCTGTGTTGCATTCGGGTGAGGCGAGGTCGGCAAAAGTACGATCTCGGTCATTGATGACAAATATCGCCCAATCCTTTGATGTGTTTGGAAAGACTCTCGTTGTCAAATCTTTTCTTTCAAGAATATCATTCGGAGCTTCATAGGTGATCACACACGGCTCGCCGCCATATATTCGGCTTTTGCGTACTGCCATGGCACGAGCTTGATCGAATATGGTAGTGGTGTAAAATCCCTTGCCGAAGTCCTTGGAGGGCGCGCAATTTTTGAGATCGATCTCTTCAAAATCGGTATTGCTCCCGTGGTACAAGAGCATGCGATCTTCCCTCCGTTCCGTTTGCAGACAATGGTCAGGTCGTCGATCGCGTCATCGACGGACAACAAGTGCTCGGCGTCATAGCAGTCTTTCAAAAAGGCAAGTCCGCCATACTCTTTCAGATAGCGGTAGGCGTCTTTGGAAGGAATGCGATGTTTTTGCGCAAATTCGCTTATGCATATGACGGTGTATTCGATGCGATTGCGTGTTTCTTTGTTCACTTTGTCCTCCGTTTCTTATATTATATACCAAAAGTATGAGGATTTCAACCATTCAAATTCGCAGGAACACAGCAAATCTGGCCAAATGGCGGAGCGGAAGGAGTGACTAGATTCGTAAGGAGCGAAGCGACGGAATAGCGAGTGCCGATAGGGGACAGCAAGCGAAAGCGAGCTGCACTCGCGTCCATATTTCGAACAGTCTAGTCACGGAGAGGAACGGAAGATCGGCCCAAAGGGCGAGGGTAAAACAAAAGTGAGCCTAAGAAGAAGGCTCACTTGTTTTGCCCCGCTAAACAGGGCCGATCTGCAGTGGTCGGAGTGACTAGATTCGAACTAGCGGCCTCTTGAACCCCATTCAAGCGCGCTACCAAACTGCGCCACACCCCGATGTGCATTACACATAATCGCACAAACGGCGGCATTTGTCAAGTGTTTTTGAGCAAAAAACGCAATGATGACAAACGCGCGCCGCGATTTGCGTCATTTGCCGAGCGAATCAACGAATTGCGCCGCGGTACGCCCCGACTTGCCCGAGCCGCGCATTTGCCATTGCAGGGCTTGGCGGCACAGCTCGTCGTCGGGCATGGTCACGCCTTTGCGCGCGGCGAGCTCGCGGACGATCTGCAAATATTGTTCCTGTCCTGGCGACGGATAGAAGATCGTGAGGCCGAAACGCGCGACGAGCGAGAGCTTCTCGGCGATTGTATCCGAACGGTGGACTTCGTCGTCGTCGATGTGCATATCGTTGCGGTCGGAGAAGGTCTCTTTGATCAAGTGGCGGCGATTGGACGTCGCATAGATGAGGACGTTGGACGGGCGGCACTCGATCCCGCCTTCGATGATCGCCTTGAAGTATTTGTATTCTATCTCGAATTCTTCAAATGAGAGATCGTCGAGATAGAGGATGAAGCGATAGTTGCGGTCTTTGAGCTTGCCGATGAGCTCGCCTATCGAGGTGAATTGGTGTTTGAACACTTCGATGATGCGCAAGCCGCGGTCGGCGTATTCGCACATCAGCGCCTTGATGCTGGACGACTTGCCCGTGCCGCCGTCGCCGTAGAGGAGAACGTTGTTGGCGCTCTTGCCGTCGAGGAAGGCGAGGGTGTTGTCGAGCAGCTGTTTTTTCTGCAATTCATAGCCGACGAGGTCGCTCAATTTTTTGGTCTCTGTGTCTGTTATGTGCTGCAATTCGATCTGAGTGCTGCCCGATTGGCTGATCAGTCTGAACGCGTTGTAGAGCGCATATTCGCCCACTCCGAAGCGGCGGTACCAGTCTGCGACGGCTGCTGCAAACTCGGCGGCGCTGTGCGCTGATTCTAGCGCGGAACACAGGGCGGCGATGCGCGTCCCTGCCATTGCGCGCGAGCGCTTGACATCGTTGTCGCAAGAATAATCTTGGATCGCGTCGGCGAATTTGCCGAACAGAGCTTTGAGGTCAATATCGAACAATTCGCGGATAGCGGACAGATCGCTTGCGGCGATCGTCGCTATGCTGCCGCGAGGAGCGTTGCGCCTCTCGCAGGCGAGGGAATAGGCGTTCTCGTCCGTGGCGAGAAGCCAAGCGATGTATGCGTGCCAAAGGTTGCCTTGCAAGTCGAATGCCGCCGCAAAGTCGAGCAGTTCACCGGCGGCGCGGTGAGCGTCGTCGTTGGTGTCGGCGAGATCGGCGACTATCCCTCTGATGGGATGGAACAATATGCAGTCCGAAACGATTTCTCTTGTCGTCATAGAAAGCCTCCGCAAAACAGTATAACACGCAACGCGCGCAAAATAAAGAATTTGGGCAAAAAAACTCCCGCCGAAACCGACGGGAGCGTATTGCATAGTAGAGGGAGAATAAGAGGAGTGTTTATAATAGGTGTTTGGAAGAAGTCTTTTATGTGTTGTGCTCCGGCTCTACTACTCAGGGGGCTAGTTATTTTGTGGCTTCATTATAAGTCGGCTTTGTTAAATGCGTATTAAAATACGAAAATTTTTCAAAAAAATTTTTTCGCAGCAAGATCGGGGCTCCAAACGGCGGCAAAATAGCATATATTAGATTTCGCGCGCGTGTTTAATGGGTTTTTAATAGTAATTTTATAATATAATTACAAAGTAGTGTCAAAACAGGCGCGATATGCTACAATATCGTTGTCGGGAGATAGTATGAAAGTATTGCTTGTTGAAGACGAAGTGCAGATGTCCGAGGCGATCGCCTCGCTGCTCAAAAAGAACCAATGCCTTGTCGAATGCGCCTATGACGGAGACGACGGCTATCAAATGGGACTGGTCGGGGACTATGACGTCATCATCATGGACATAATGCTCCCGGGCATCGACGGCTACACCGCGGTGAGCAAGCTGCGCGCCGCAGGGATAAAGACGCCCATCATCATGCTGACTGCGCTGTCCTCTGTCGAGGACAAGGTCAAGGGCTTGGACTTGGGTGCGGACGACTATTTGACCAAGCCGTTCTCGATGGACGAACTCAACGCGAGACTGCGCGCGATCACTCGCCGCAGACGCGGCGACTCGGCAGACAACGAGCTCAAAGTCGGCAACACAGTGCTCAACATCAAGGAGTACAAGCTCTCGTGCGGAGCCAAAAGCATCACGCTCTCGGGCAAGGAGTACGAGCTGGCGCTCTGCCTGTTCTCCAATCCGAGCGCCGTATTCACCAAGGACGAACTCATCAACAAGGCGTGGGGCTTCAATTGCGACTTCGAGTCCAACAATCTTGAAGTCTATATGTCCTTTTTGCGCAAAAAACTCAACTTTCTCGGTTCGGACGTCGTGCTTGCGTCCGTCCGCGGCGTGGGCTACAAACTGTCCGCGCCCGCCACGGTACAATGAACGCCCAGGACAAGGCTCTCGAAAAGCTGCGCAAGCGGTTCATTGCGATCTTCGTCGCAGTGGGCGGCTTGTTTTTGCTTTTGGCATACGGCGCGATCTTTGCGTCCAATCTCGTCCAGACTGAGTCGGCGATCGACACCAAGCTGTCCGACGCGCTCGACCGAGTGCCTTTCCCGGCGACGGACGAGGACGCCGTGCAGTCATGGCTCGCGCGCAATTCTTGCATGATCGTCATCGAGGTGGAGCCTCCGATCGGCGAACCGCAAGTCTATTTCGTCAATGCGGACGATCTCAGTCAAAGCGAATGCGACGCCATTGCGGCGGCGGTCTCCGCGACCGAGGACGACGACCTCAATTTCAAGCTGAACAGCCGCTATCTGCGCACGCACAAGATCATCGTGCAGGACGGCGCCGCCGATGACAAGATCTCCGTCTATTCTGTCTACGATTGGAGCGCCGACCGCGCCGATCTGATCGAGTCGGGCGTGACGACGGGGATAATCTATCTGTTTTGCTTGGTGCTGCTCTACATCTTCGGACAGCTCGTTTCCAAGCAGATCATCGCGCCCGTAAAGCAGTCTTACGAACAGCAAAAACAACTCGTCGCCGACGCGTCGCACGAGCTCAAAACTCCGCTCGCGATCATCGGCGCCAATATGTATTTGATCAAGTCGGACCCCAAGGCGACTGTGGAAGAAAACGAGCATTGGATAGGCAACATCAACACGCAGCTCGAACGCATGAGCGCCTTGATCACAGACATGCTCGAGCTCTTCCGCGCGGACAGCCAGGCGGGCGGCGTGCGCACCAACGAGAACTTGTCCGAGATGCTGGACGGCGTCTTGCTCAGCTTTGAGGCTCGGTGCTTTGAGAAGAGCATAGAGTTGGAGCAGACGATCGCGCCCGACGTCGAGGTGAATTGCTACGGCAAGGCGATGGAAAGGCTGTTCAACATCTTGATGGACAATGCGTTGAAGTACACGCCGGAAAAGGGCAAGATAACCGTAGAATTGAGGACGGACAAGCGGAACGTGTTCTTGACGTTCACCAACTACGGCACGGGCATAGCCAAGGAGCACCTCGAGAAGATCTTCGACAGATTCTATCGCGTGGACAACGCGCGCACGCAGTCGGGAGGCAGCAGCTTCGGCTTGGGATTGTCGCTTGCGAAGAACATCGTGCTCGCGCATGAGGGCGAGATCAAGTGCGAGAGCGACGGCTCGAGCTATACGCGCTTTTTGGTCCGCATTCCCAAAGCGGCGCAGTCGGGACATATCGCGCACCATAGAAGTAAATAGATTTAGGAACGCAAAGGAGGAGACATGTATTCGTTTTTGCTCGCTTTGATCTACATCGCGTTCATAAGTTTGGGGCTTCCCGATTCCTTGCTCGGAGCAGGATGGCCCGTCATGCACGAGGAGCTCGGAGCGTCCCTGTCGAGCATGGGGATCATCACGATGATCATATCGGGATGTACGATAATTTCCAGCCTTTTTTCTGATTTTTTGACCAAAAAACTCGGCACGCGGATCGTCACCGTCGTCAGCGTATTTTTGACATCGATAGCGCTGCTTTGCTTTTCTTTCGCGAGTGAATTTTGGATGCTTGCCGTCTTTGCGATACCTTACGGACTCGGAGCGGGAGCGATAGATGCCGCTTTGAACAACTATGTCGCCGTGCATTACAAGTCCAAGCATATGAGCTGGCTGCATTGTTTTTGGGGCGTCGGCGCGATCG
>CALWKR010000066.1 GCA_944381315.1 uncultured Christensenellaceae bacterium | reverse complement strand
CCGACTATCGCCGACGGCGACGTTGCGAACGCCGTGGCGAGCACCGTCGCGAGGACGAGAGCTATCGTCATGGAATAGGGAAAAGCCGCCTGACCTGCCAGCGCGAATATGCAGGCGCAAGTCGCGGAACACAACACGCAGAGCGCACTGCGAGCCTCGGCGACCGAACGCGCGCCTATCGCCGCGGCGACCGCGAACGAGAGCGACATGCCGTTGAACGACGCGCACATCGACAGCGCGAGCGCGGAAGCGGCGATCGCTCCTTGCGGCAGTTCTCCGCGCGCAAGTCCCCGCATCGCCAGCGCTATGAGCGCGATCGTCAACAAAAAAACTGCGGCATACTCCATATCGGTAGTATGCCGCGGATATTGCAAAAATTTCAGTCCTCGATCTCTATCTTGTCGATGACGATCGGTCGGATCGGGACGTCGTCGTACCACCCGACGCGAGTCGTCGGGACGGACGCGATCTCCTTCGCGACGCGCACGCTCTCGTCGTCCGCGAGCTGTCCGAACGCGGCGTACTGCCCGTCGAGATGCTCGCAGTCCTCCACGCAGATGAAGAATTGGGAGCTTGCGCTGTCCGGCACCATCGTGCGCGCCATCGACAGCGTACCCACGGTGTGGGCGTGATCGTTGGGCACACCGTTGGCGGAAAATTCGCCCTTTATGCTCGCCGCCTTCTTGGGGCGCATGCCCTCGTCCATGCCGCCGCCCTGGATCATGAATCCCGGGATCACGCGGTGAAAGATGAGGCCGTGATAGAAGCCGTCTCTCGCGAGTGCGACAAAGTTGCGCACCGAGATCGGCGCGGCTTTTGAGTCGAGTAAGGCGGTCATCTTTCTGCCGTCGGTCAATATTATCGTAGCTTTCATTCTTCCTCCTCCGTCTCTGCTTTTTCCTCGAGCTGCGGATTTTTGAGCAGATATATCGAGCTTGCCTCGTCGTGTATCAGCTTGCAGAATTCGCCCATTGCCTCGGGGGTGCAGAACTTGCGTTGGTTGTAGAGATATTCTTGTTTCAGCATATTGTTGTTGAGGAATCCGAGCACCGCGGTGACGAGCTGTTCATCCTTGTTCCCGCGCTGTGCTATCTTCCCCGAGACGAGGAATTCCGCATTCTCGGCGTCGAGCTGATTTATCGGCTTTATCAACACGCACGGGATATTTTTTGCGCACGCCTCATAGATCGTAACGATCGTCGGCGCGGTGACGAGCACGTCGGTGATGTCATAGATCTTCCACATGTCGGTGACCTTTTCGACGACATAGATGTTCTTGTTGAGGCCCTTGGCTTTGACATAGGATCTGACAAAGCTGAGCACCGACTTGCTGCCGCCCGTCAGCACGACGAGATTGAGCCTGTCGCTGTAATCTGCAAGCGCGGCGAAAGCGTCTTTGAGCGTCGCGACGCCGTATCTGCCGCCGTCGAGAGTGACCGTCGGCACGGACGGATCGATCATCATCGCCTCGGCGACTTCTCTGCCGTCGTATTCCAGCACTCGCGCACTGTCGAAAGGCATGCCTACGACGTGGACCTTGCCGTCTTCGACACCGTTGGCGAGCAGCTCTCCGCGCACGTTCTCGTTTTGGACGCAATAGCCGTCCGACTGATAGTTGATGTACGCCTTGTCGAGCGCGTAGTCGGTGATCACCGCATAGACGGCGACTCCGCTCATCTCCAGGCGCTGCTTTGCCTCGATCGCCTTGTTGTGCGCCTTGGGCGTAAAGCACAGCACCATATCGGGCGCGAAACGCGACAAGATGTTGTCCACCTTGCGGAAGCGCGTGCGCATCTTCGTCATGAACGAATCGGGATTCTGCGCCTTGGCGGAAGTGCTGTACGGCGCGACGGTCTTGTTTATCTTTTTGGGCAAGAGCTTGCTGCGCACCGCCATTGCGAATCTGTTGAGCCACGGCGCGACGCGCGCGGACGCGATATAGAGTCTGCGCGTGAACTGCGCCGAGAACGCGTTGCAATATCTGTCCTCGTCGATCGCGATGACTTCGCAGTCGGGATAGTCGCGGCGCATGCGCGCGGTCAGATCGAGCGCGACCGTATCGTAAAAGCCTTTGGAATAGAGTATGACTATCGTCTTCTTTTCGTTGCTCATAACTCTCCTTTTGCCGCCGCTGAGGCTGCACTCTTTTTTCTTCTCAATATGTCGAGCGGCTGCACCCGACACGGCAGCGGCAGCGAAAGCCGCTGTTGGACGAGTTTTGCGCGCTGTACCGGAGCGCCGCTCTCGTCGCGCAGATCCGTGACGACGAATTCGACGCCGTTGGCGCGCGCGTCCGCGGACAATATCTCCAACGTCTCGCCGACGGCGAACGCATTGCGCTGTTCGACGACTGCGCGTCCGTCCTCTCCGCACTCTGTGACGAGCGCGATGAAGTCGCTCTCCCCGAGCGTCTGGGACGCGTCCGCGCTTACCTTCGCGCCGTCTGCGCCAAAATAGAATCCTGTCGTATAGGCGCGATGCGCGGTCTGTTCAAGCTCTCCGACGACGTCCTCCCCGACGGGAAGGCGCGCCGCATAGCGGTCGATCGCGCGGCGGTATGCCGACACGGTGCTCGCGACATAGTATTGCGACTTCATCCTGCCCTCGATCTTGAACGACGTCACGCCTGCGTCCGCAAGCTCCGTCAAGTGCTTGATCATGTTGAGGTCGCCGCTGTTGAGGATGTACGTACCTCTGTCGTCCTCGAATATGGGATAGCGCGCGCCGCCCCTGCCCGACTCGGTGATCTCGAAGTTCCACCGACAAGGCTGGGCGCAGTTGCCGCGATTGGCGCTACGGCCGCTCATCGCCGCCGACAGCAGGCATCTGCCGCTGTACGACACGCACATCGCGCCGTGGACGAACGCCTCTATCCCGACGTCCGCGCCAAGATGATCCGAGATCTCGGCGATGTCGGACAGACGCGTCTCGCGCGCGAGGACTATCCTCTTTGCGCCGAGCTTCGCCCAAAATTCTGCGGAGTACTTGTTGGTCACATTGGCTTGGGTAGAGATGTGGATCTCGAGCCGCGGCGCGTATTTGCGGCAAAACTCGAACACTCCGGGATCGGTCACGATCGCGGCGTCCACGCCGCACGCGTCCAAGAACGCGAGGTAGTCCCTCAGCGCTCCGAAGTCGGAGTTGAGCGCAAAGACGTTGACTGCGACATAGATCTTTTTGCCCAATGCGTGCGCATAGGCGACTGCCTCGGGCATCTCCTTTTCGCCGAAATTGGCTGCCCCCGCCCTCAGTCCGAAAGCGGAGCCCCCGAGATAGACTGCGTCCGCGCCGAAGTGGAAAGCAGTCTTGAGCTTTGCTAAGTCTCCGGCAGGCGCAAGAAGTTCGGTCCCTGCTATATCTTGGTGCATATCGCCACCCCGTTTGCCATGTCGAAAAGCTGTGTGTCAAACAGCTTCGGGTCTGTCGCTTTCGCCAAAAATTTGCGCATATTCACGACGATCGTCCTGTGCTTGTGCGGAGGCAGAGCGTTGCCTTTCACAAGTCCGAAGTAGTTGACGTCGTCGGCAAAAATTTTGGTACCCGTGTCGATGAAGTCATATATTTCGTCGACGAGAACGCCGTACTTGCTCTTTGCCGCGTCGAGGAATACGAAGTCGTATCTGTGCGCCCTGACGAGCTGCGGAACGAGCTCCAGCGCGTCGCCGCAAAAGCCCGTGATCTTGTCGTCCTCGCCGCATTCGCGCCACAATTCGCGCGCCTTGGCGAGCTTGTCCGCGTCGCGCTCTATCGTGTCGACGCGAGCGCCCGTCGCGGCGGCGAGGCAGAGAGCGGAATAGCCTACCGACGTGCCTATCTCCAATATTCTCTCGGGCGCGGCGGCGACTGCGCAGTCTATCAGCAGCGACAGCGCCTCGCGCGATATGATGTCAAAGCCGTGATCTTCGCGCAGCTTCTCGGCGCGCGGATCGGGCTCGAATTCAGGCATTGTCCACCTCGGTGATGATGGGCAGCACCATCGGCTTTTGGCGCAGTTTCGCCGCGACATATTTGATGACTTGGCGTCGCACGGCGGCCTTGAGCTTGCCGCGGTCTCCGGCTCCCTTGTAGTGTATCTTGGCGACCGCCTCGGAGACGAGATCCTTGATCGGATCGAGGAAGTCCTCGCCGATCAAAATGCCTCTCGCGATCACTTCGGGCGCGGCGAGCAGCGACTTGCTCTCCAACCCCATCGTGACGAGCACGATGATCATGCCCTCTTGGCTGAGCTGCTGTCTGTCTTGGAGAACGATGCTGTCCACGTCGTACAGTCCGTCCACATAGACGTTGCCGGCGCTGACGTTGTCCCTGCGGACGAGCGAGCGCTGTTTGAGCTCAAACACAGAGCCTATCTCCGGGATCGCAATCCTCTCCTTGGGAATGCCGAGCCGCATCGCGAGCTCTTCGTGCTGTTTGAGATGGCGGTATTCGCCGTGCACGGGGATGAAGAACTGCGGACGGATGAGCCTGAGCATCAATTTGAGCTCTTCTTTGCAGGCATGTCCCGAAACGTGCAGCTCCGCGAGCGAGCCGTACATGACGCGCGCGCCGCGGCGATAGAGGTTGTTGATGACGGTGTAGATCAGCTTCTCGTTGCCGGGGATCGGCGAGGACGAGATGACGATCAAGTCCTTGGAGCCTATCGTGACCTTGTCGTCGCCCGTCGCCATGCGCGTCAGCGCGCTCATCGGCTCGCCCTGCGAGCCCGTTGTGATGATGCACAGCTCGCTCGGAGCGTAGCGGCGGATGTCCTCGATGTCGACGATCGTGCCGTCGTCCGCGCTCATTATCCCGAGCTTGACGGCGATGGCGCTGATGTTCTTCATGCTCCTGCCGTTGAAGGCGACCTTGCGGCCGTACTTCTGGCAGATGTTGATGATCTGCTGGATGCGGTTGACGTTGGAGGCAAAAGTCGCGATGATGATGCGGCTGTCGCGATTGCTCTCCACTATGCGCTCGATCGTCGCACCGACTTTGCGCTCGGACATCGTGTAGCCTTCGCGCTCTATATTGGTGGACTCGCCGAGCATGAGCTTGACGCCCTCGTCGCCTATCTGCGCGAGGCGCGGCAGGTCTATGATCTCGCCGTCGATCGGCGTGTAGTCGACCTTGAAGTCGCCTGTGAAAAAGATGACTCCGACAGGAGTGCGCACCGCGATCGCGTATGCGCCCGAGATGCTGTGCGTGACGGTGACGAACTCGACTTCGAAGCAGCCTATCGAGCGCGTTTCGCCGCCCTTGACGGGCACGAATTTGGGCGAATTTATGCCGTGCTCCTTGAACTTGTTGCGCACGAGCGCGAGCGTCAGATCGCTGCCGTAGATCTTGACTTGCTCCAATCTGTCCTTGATCAGATAGGGCATGCCGCCGATATGGTCCTCGTGACCGTGCGTGAGCACGACGCCCTTGATCTTGTCCACGTTTTCATCGATATACGAAAAGTCGGGCGTGATCAGGTCTACGCCCGGGGTGTCGTAGGTCGCGAACATACATCCGCAGTCGACGATCAATATGTTGTCCCCATATTCGATCGCCGTCATATTCTTGCCTATCTCCCCCACTCCGCCCAAAAACACGACTTTGAGCGCCTTGTAATTCCTTCTTGACATTTATCCTCCGCTTGCGGGATCCGCGATACATTCTTATTCAAATTACATTATATAGAATATACCGCCAAAAGTCAATTTTATAAGCGGATAAAGCAAAACGCCGACGCGCACAAAAAAGCCGCGCTGCGGGCGCGGCAAGGCATATGCGGATTCAGCGCGACAACAGCGGCGCAACGAGCATGCCCGACGACTTGTCGGCGATCGCACTCTGATAGGCGCACATCGTGCCGAGGTCGGACCAACGGCAGTCGGAGCGATAGACGCGCATTTTGCCGATCAGCCGAGGGAAGAGATCTCTCGCAAAGTCGTACTTGCGCCCCGACGGGATGAGCGACAGCACGTCCGCGTCCATACAATAGATGCCCATGCTGACGAGGTGCGAATCGCTGTGCTCGGGCTTTTCGCGAAAACGCGTGACAAAGCCGCGCTCGTCGACGTCGACGACACCGAACGACGACGTATCCTCGGCATTGCAGACCGCGATCGTGACGGGAGCTCCTCCTGCGCAATGATAGGCGCAAAGCGCGCCGTAATCAAGATCTGTCCACGCGTCCGCGGACGCGACGACGAATGGCTCGTCGAGAAACGCCGCGGCGGCGGCGACTCCGCCCGCAGTACCCAGCGGCTCGCGCTCGACAAAGTATTTGAGACGCGCGCCCCACGCCGATCCGTCGCCGAAGTACGCCTCGATCGCCTCGGGCTTGTAGCACAGCGTGACGGCGATGTCGTCTATCCCTGCGCGCACGAGAGCTTCGAGCGTATATTGCATCATCGGCTTGCCGTGAAGCGCGACCATCGGCTTGGGCACCGAATCGGTGAGCGGTCTCAGCCGCGAGCCTCTTCCCCCTGCAAGAATGACAGCTTTCATGATCCCTCCGCGAATAGTGTATTGCCGCGTTCGTTAAAATATTCGCAATACCCCCTCAAAGGGTTGATAAACGCGCGCGTGTGGAGTATAATGGAGTTACACTTTAATATAGGAGTATATTATGAGAGTTTACAATTTTTCGGCAGGCCCGTCCATGCTCCCTCTCGAGGTGCTGCAACAGGCCCAAGCAGATTTCGTCGACTATCAAGGCTGCGGCATGAGCGTGACCGAGATGAGCCACCGCTCCAAATGGTATGACGCCATACACAAAGAGTGCCTCGCGCTGCTGCGTGAATTGATGAACGTCCCCGACAACTACAAGATCCTTCTCGTCCAAGGCGGCGCGTCGCAACAGTTCGACGCCATTCCGCTCAACCTGCTTACAGGCACCGGCAAGGCGGACTACGTCGTCACCGGCAACTTTGCCAAAAAGGCATACAAGGCGGCGCTCCAATACGGCGACATCCATCTCGCGGCTTCTTCCGAAGACAAGGCGTACTCCTACATCCCCAAAGAGCTCGACCTGCGCGACGACGTCGACTATCTCTATATCACTCAGAACAACACCATCTTCGGCACGCGCTACACCAAGCTGCCCGTTCCCAAGAGCGGCGTGCTGGTCTCGGACGTGTCGTCCAACATCTTGTCCGAAGTGATGGACGTCACCAAGTACGGCGTGATGTATGCCGGCGCACAGAAGAACGTCGCTCCCGCAGGCGTGACGATCGTCATCGTCCGCGAGGACTTGATCGGCGAAGGCATGAAGGGCTGCCCCCTTATGCTCAAATGGAAGACGCAGGCGGACGCGGACAGCCTCTACAACACACCGCCCTGCTTCTCCATCTATATGGCGATGCTCAACCTGCGTCACCTCAAAAAGATAGGCGGCGTCGCAGAGATGCAAAAGATCAACGAATACAAAGCCGGTCTGCTCTATGACTTCATCGACAACAGCAAGCTGTACAAGAACTATGTCGTAAAAGAGGACCGCTCCATGATGAACGTACCCTTCGTCACCGGCGACAAGGACTTGGACGCCCAATTCGTCAAAGAGGCGGAGGCGAACGGCCTCGTGTCCATCAAGGGCCACAAGCTCGTCGGCGGCATGAGAGCTTCCATCTACAACGCGATGCCGGTCGAGGGCGTCCAAAAGCTCATCGAATTCATGAAGAAATTCGAGCTCGAGCACTCCAATTGAGGTAAGCTATGTATCAAATTCTCAAACTCAACGAGATCAGCCCCAAGGTCACGGGCGTACTCGGCACGGACGACTACTGCGTGTCCGCCGAGTGCGACAAGCCCGACGCGATCATCCTGCGCAGCTTCAATATGCACGAATATGAAGTACCCGAGACGGTAAAGGCGGTCGCGCGCGCCGGCGCAGGCGTCAACAATATCCCCATCGACAAGATGACCCAAAAGGGCATCTGCGTCTTCAACACCCCGGGCGCCAACGCCAACGCCGTCAAAGAGCTGGTCATCGGCTGCCTCGTGCTGGGCGGACGAAAGATCGTCCAAGGCATAAATTGGGTGCAGTCGCTCAAAGGCGACGATGTCGACAAGCAGGTCGAAAAGGGCAAGAAGGCGTTCATCGGCTGCGAGATCGCGGGCAAGACGCTGGGCGTCGTCGGACTCGGCGCGATCGGCAGATTGGTCGCCAACGCCGCCGTCGATCTCGGCATGCACGTCCTCGGTTACGATCCCTATCTCAGCGTGGACGGCGCACTGCTGCTGGACAAGCACGTCGAGCACATCACCGACGTCACCGAACTGTTTGCCAAGAGCGACTTCATCACTCTGCACGTCCCCGCAACTCCGCAGACCAAGAACATGATCAACGCCGAGAGCATCGACTCGATGAAGAACGGCGTCGTCGTCATCAACTGCGCGAGAGGCGAACTCGTCAACAACGCCGACGTAGTCGAGGCGGTCAAGAGCGGCAAGGTGGGCAGATACATCACCGACTTGCCCAAGCCCGAACTGCTCGGATACGACAACATCATCACTCTGCCCCATCTCGGCGCGTCCACTCCCGAAGCGGAAGACAACTGCGCCGTCATGGCTGCGAAAGAGCTCAAGGACTATCTCGAGAACGGCAACGTCGTCAACAGCGTCAACTACCCTGCCGCCAAGGCGCCGCGCACGACCGTGTGCCGCATCTCCGTCCTGCACAAGAACGTCGCCAACATGATCGCGACGGCAACTTCGTTCATCTCCGAAGCAGGCATCAACATCTCCAATCTTGTCTCCGCGTCGCGCGGCGAGATCGGCTATATGCTGCTCGACATCGACGCAAAGATCGACGAAGACACCGTGGCGCGTATGCGCGCGCAAGAGGGCTTCCTCTGCGTAACGGTCTTCGATTGACGAACCGCAACCAACGCAGCTCGCTTTTTGCGAGCTGCGTTTTTTTGTCTCATTTGCGGCGATATTGCCCCGTCCGTCGTCCGATCGCCTTCCTCTTTGCACTCGCAGTCCGTCGCCGGACGCATTGAGCAACGAATTCGCCGATCGCGAGTCTTTTCGGAAAATAAAGTGCGTCTGCGCCCAATATCGTACATATTCATTCACATTTGTCCAATAAAATTTATATTTGATTTTTTGCCTTGACAGTATTTTATGGATAATATATAATAATTTTAGCATAATTCGGAACGACGGATCTGCAATAACGACACGCGCGGTCATCCGCAAAGAGGAGCAAAATGGCAATCACCAAGTACGACAGCACTTACCAAGAGCTGGAAAAGCAAGGCGAATTCAACAAAGACGTCACACCCTACAACTATGACCACACGATCAAAGTGGACGGCAACTACGTCTTCCTCAACAAAAAACTCTCCTTCCGCATCCTCAGCGGCTTTGTCCGCGGGCTGCTGATCACTTTGGGCCCGCTCGTCAACGCGACTCTGTTCGGCTGCAAGATCAAGGGCAAGGAGAACTTCAAGGCGCTCAAAGACGTCGGATGCTTCTCGGTGTCCAACCACGTCAACTACCTCGACAACTTGATGATGAGACAGGCGATCGGTCTGCGCAAGCGCTTCTACCTCACGGTTGGAGACTTCAACAGCAAGTCGGGCTTCGGCGGTCTGATGCTGAGGTCTGGCGGCACTCTGCCCCTCCCTCCCGAGAACTGCCTTTCCGCGATGCGCAACCTCAACGCCGCGTTCAAAGAACTGCTCAACGACAAGCGCATCATCCACTTCTATCCCGAGCAGTCGATGTGGATGAACTTCCGCAAGCCTCGCCCGTTCAAGAAAGGCCCCTTCCATTATGCGTGCAAATTCGACGCGCCCATCCTGCCGATGTTCTTCTGCTATTCCGATCCCACGGGGATACGCAAGCTGTTCGGCGCGGCATACAAGGTCACTCTGTTCGTAATGCCGCCCGTCTATCCCGACAAGACGCTGACGGGCAAGGAGCGCATAAACGACATGCACCGCCGCACGATGAAGCTCTACATCGACAAGTATCGCGAATTCTACGGCGTCAAAGACGCGCTGATCTACGACATAGATCCCGCGAGCTACGAGACTATGCCCGAAGAGACGGAGATCGCCTGCAAGCTGTCCGCCGAGAGCGTCGGACTTGCTTTCGACCGCAAGCGCGGAGTCTACGATCCCGCTCAAGATACGACTGCGGAATAAGTCGCAAACGATTTGATAGCAAAAACGAGGTATTCGCAGCGAATACCTCGTTTTTTATTCTACTCAAATATTACGTTTCTGCTCAGACGCTCGGCTCCGCGGACTCGCTTCCGCTGTCGCCGTCGCCGTCCTTATACTCTTTTTTGAGCAGCTTGAACTGGCGTTTGCGTATGCGCGCGGTCTTGAGCTTTTGATTGCCCGTGAACATGATCAGCAGCGCAGGCAACAACACAAGCACCAATATGCCGCTGATGATCGCGCCGCGAGCTATCAACATCGTGATCTCGGAAACTATGCGGTTGCTGGTGATCAGCGACACGGACAGACAGCATCCCGCCAAGATCGCGACGGACGTCAAGATGGAGACTCCGCTCTCGGTCAAGCCCTTGTACGCCGCCTGTCTTGCCGGCAGCGAGCCGAGATAGTTCTTGTACTTGACGGTGAACAGGATCGCATAGTCGACCGTCGCGCCGAGCTGTATCGAGCTGAGGATGATGTACGCCATGAAGTTGATCTCCTGCCCGACGATGTAGCACAGCGTCAAGTTGATGAAGATGCCGAACTCGATGACCGCGATGATGATCGCCGACATCTTGACGGATCTCAGCGTGAACAGCAGCACGACGAGAATGATCAGCACAGATACGATCGTGACGATGTTGAAGTCGGTCGGGGTGATCTCCTGCAAGTCGGCGACTGCCTGGGACATGCCTGTCAGATACCAATCCGTGCCGAAGTGGTCTGTCAAGATCGCGCGGATGTCTGTCAGAGCGGCGGTCGCCTCGTCGGACTCGGCGTCGCAGTCGATCATGATCGTGTACATCGTATAGCCGTTGTTGACAAAGCCGCCTATCATGCTCTGCGCGCTCTCAAACATCTCCCTCATTCCCTCGGGAGCCAAGACGAGCAAGCTGGACAAATTGTCATCCGTCGCAAGATCGACGAGCCCTGCGCCCTCTTCCGGGATCATCGAGAACAAGCCGAGCATCGCGGTGACGTCGTGATCCATATTCTTGATGTCGTCGATGAACAGATATTGCTCGCCGTATTTCTCTTGGATCGTGGCGCCTTCTTCGTTGACGGGCACGATGACGATAATGGAATTGCTCCTCTTGTCGACTTCTTGCTCTACCGCCGTGGGATTGGGATCCTCGTCGGTGAACTTGATGTAGGACAGATCCACTCTGCCCTGCAATACCGCGACAGGGATGAGCAGCAGCAAAGCGATCGCGACGAGCGTCTTGCGATAGGTGACGGCAAATCCGCTCGTCCTCTTGAACGAGGGCAGCAAGATGCGGTGCTTGGTCTTTTCTCGCGCCTTGTCGAGCAGCAACATCAATGCCGGCTGCAAGAAGATGACGGTCAAAAGGCTCAGCGCGACGCCCTTGGCAAGCACCAAGCCGAGGTCTGCGCCTATCTCGAACTGCATGAAGAACAACGCGAGGAAGCCGCCGACCGTAGTCAGCGCGGACGCGGCGATCGTCGAGAAGGTCTTGGGGATAGCCCTCTGCATCGCGAGTCTGTTGTCGAGCGTCGACTGCTTTTCGAGCTCGTATTGGTGCATCAAGAAGATCGCATAGTCCATCGACAGCGCGAGCTGCAAGATCGACGACGCGGCAAACGTGATGACGCTGACGCTCGGCAAGATTATGTTGGTGCCCATGTTGACGAGGATGGACACGCCGAGAGTGAGCATGAAGATTATCGGTTCGACGAGCGAGGTCGTCGTCAAAAGCAGAATGATGAACATGACGAGCACCGCGACGACGATGTACTTGCCGATCTCGCCGATCGTGCTCTGGAAGACGGCGCGCGTGATCTCGCTGCTGCCGCCGAGCGCGACGTCAAAGCCTGCGTCGCCGACATAGCTCTCTATGTCGGAGAGCAAGTCCATCGCAGGGTCGGACGAGCTGGGCGCGGACAGCTGAAGCATCACAAGGTAGATGTCGTCTTGGGGGTGGAACATCTCTGCGATCTCGGGGTTGGAGACCATCTCCTCCATGATCGACATAAGCTCGTCGAGAGAGAGATCGTATTCTGCCAATATGCCATTGATCATCGACTCATAGCCGCCCAATCCCGACATATCGATGTCCGCCATCGAGGTGATCGTGCCGTACCAAATGACGCCGCCCGGCTTGATGACCGCAGAGTCGTCGCCGGTCTCGTATTTTTCGGAAAGATAGTTCGCAAATCCCTGCATCCACTCCTCGTCGAGGCCGTCGCCTTGGATGCCGACGATCGCGTCGCCCTGCATATCGAAATTCTCTTGCATAAAGGCGAGCCCCTCGGTCATATCCATGCCGTCGGGCAGATAGGAGAGAATGTCGGAGTTGACATTGACATAAAACATCGCGAACGTGCAAGCGATCGCTACGAGCAAGATGACTCCGAGGATGATGAGTCTGTTTTTGACAATGAACGCCGAGAACTTTTTCATACTTCAAATATATAACACCGCGACGCTTTTGTAAATGCCTGCGGCGCCATTTTCGCAATCTTTTACTTACATTTTACAAGTGCGGAACGGCAGCAAAAAGGGGACCCGCAAATGCGGATCCCCGTCTTGACGAAATGTCAGTTGAGCTTGGACTCGAGCTCTTCGACCTGCTTCTCCAACTCCTTGGGGAGCTTGTCGCCGAACTTGGCATAGAACTCCTTGATGCCCTTGACTTCTCCGCGCCAATTGTCCTTGTCGACTTCGAGCAAGCCCTTGACGGTGTCGACGGTGATGTCGGACAGACCCTCGATGTTGATGTCCTCCGCCTTGGGGACCAAGCCGATCGGAGTCTCGACCGCGTCGACGGTGCCGTCGATGCGCTTGAGCATCCAGTCGAGGACTCTCATATTGTCGCCGAAGCCCGGCCAGATGAAGTGACCTTCATCATCCGTTCTGAACCAGTTGACGTTGAAGAACTTGGGCTGCTTGTCGACGTCGACCGAAGCGCCCATGTCGAGCCAATGCTGCCAATAGTCGCCCATGTTGTAGCCGCAGAACGGGAGCATCGCCATAGGATCTCTTCTGACGACGCCGGTCTTGCCTGCAGCCGCCGCAGTCGTCTCGGACGCCATGATGGAGCCTACGAACACGCCGTTGTTCCAATCCTTTGCCTGATAGACGAGCG
>CALWKR010000065.1 GCA_944381315.1 uncultured Christensenellaceae bacterium | reverse complement strand
CATAGGCAGAGGCGCGCTGGGGCTTGTGCGCACCGTCACGGACGAACAGGAGTCGAAGATGCTTGCATATGCGCGCGAGCGCGGCAGCGGCAAACCGCTGTGGCAGATCTTCGGATATACAGATTTTTGCGGCGTCAAGATCTCCGTCAACGGCGACGTGCTTTGTCCGAGACCGGAGACGGAAGAGCTTGCGCTGTGGGCGGCGCGCGAGGGCGCGGGCAAGAGGGTGCTCGACCTGTGCACGGGCAGCGGATGCATTGCAGTCGTCGTTGCGCTTTCGGGCGCGAGAGTGACGGCGTCCGACGTCTCGGCAAAGGCGCTTGCCGTCGCGGAGCGCAACGCAAAGGCGAACGGCGCCGACGTGCGCTTTTTGCTCTCCGACATGTGGAGAGAGATAGACGGGATCTTCGACGTGATAGTCACCAATCCGCCGTACATCCCGACGGCACAGATCGCGTCGCTGGACGCAGAAGTCAGAGAACACGAGCCGATCGCGGCGCTTGACGGCGGAGCGGACGGACTTGATTTTTATAGAGAGATAGCGCGCGGCGCACGCGCACATCTGTCGGACGACGGAGTCGTGCTGATGGAGATGGGCGACGGGCAGGCGCGCGACATAGAGCGCGTCTTTGCAGATTTTCGCGTAGAGATAAGGCGAGACGCGCAGGGCAAAGAAAGGATGGCGGCGGCAAGACTATGTGGGAAAAATTAAAGAAGCTGAAAGAGAGATTCGATATGTTGACCGCCATGGCGTCCGATCCCGACGTGCTCGCCGACAAGGACAAGTGGCGCGACGTCGTCAAGGAGAGATCGGCGCTCGAAGGCGCGATGGAGCTGTATTCCCAATGGCTGCGCTGCGACGAGTCCGAGAGGGAGTGCCGCGAGTTGATCGCGGACGGCTCGGACAGAGAGATGACTCAGCTCGCGCACGAAGAACTCGCCGCGGCGAAGGCGCAGAAGGCGAGGCTTGAAGAGCAGCTGAGGTACGAACTTTTGCCCAAGGATCCCGACGACGACAAGAATGTCATCGTCGAAGTCAGAGCGGGCGCGGGCGGCGAAGAGGCGAGTCTTTTCGCGGCGGTGCTCGTCAGGATGTACACGCGTTTTGCGGAGCGCATGCGCTGGAAGGTCAAGCAGATCGAGCTCAGCGCGACCGATCTCGGCGGAGTCAAAGAGGCTGTGTTCATGATCGGCGGCAAGGGCGCGTACAGCAAGCTGAAATACGAGAGCGGAGTGCATCGCGTACAGCGCGTGCCCGAGACGGAGTCGCAGGGCAGGATCCACACGTCGACGGCGACCGTCGCGGTGATGCCCGAGATGGACGACGTGGACGTCAAGATAGACGACAAGGACTTGAAGATAGACACCTATCGCAGCGGCGGCGCAGGCGGACAATACGTCAACAAGACGGAGTCTGCGATCCGCATCACGCATTTGCCGACGGGGATCGTAGTGACCTGTCAGGACGAGAAGTCGCAGGCGAAGAACAGGGAGAGCGCGATGAAGGTGCTCAAATCCCGAGTCTATGACTACTACAAGACCAAAGCGGAGAGCGAGTATGCCGCCAACCGCAGATCGCTGGTGGGGACGGGCGACCGCTCGGAGAGGATAAGGACGTACAACTATCCGCAGGGCAGAGTGACCGACCACCGCATCAACCGCACCCAATACGATCTGCCGGACTTTTTGGACGGCGATATGTTCGAGATGCTCGACGCGCTCGCGCTTGCGGACAAGAATGCGCTGCTCGCGCGCGAGCAATGACAACCGAAAAAACCTTTTTTGAGAGGCAGTGATATGATCAAGTACAGCAACGAAAAGAACCTCTTGCTCGAGAGCAATTGGAAGCCCTTTTTGCAGGACGTGGAAAAGCCCAATCTCTTCCGCGACCTGTTCGATTACGACAGCGTGCCCAAGGTGGCTTTCAACTTCCGTCAGACGCCGATGGATATGCCCGACGAGATCTGGATCACGGACACGACTTTCCGCGACGGACAGCAGTCTACTTCGCCGTTCACGGTGGAGCAGATCGTCGAGCTGTTCAAGCTGTTGCACAAGCTGGGCGGCAAGAAGGGCATCATCAGACAGAGCGAATTTTTCCTCTACACCGAGAAGGACCGCAAGGCGGTCGAGAAGTGCATGGAGCTCGGCTATGAATTCCCCCAAGTCACGAGCTGGATCAGGGCCAACGAGAAGGACTTCGAGCTTGTCAAACAGATGGGCATCAAGGAGACGGGCATCCTCGTCAGCTGCTCGGACTATCACATCTTCAAGAAGATGAACTTGACGCGCAGCCAAGCCAAGGAGAAATATCTTACCATAGTCAAGAAGGCTTTGGAGAAGGGCATCGTTCCGCGCTGCCACTTTGAGGACATCACGCGCGCCGACTTCTACGGCTTTGTCGCGCCGTTTGCCTACGAGCTGATGAAGCTCAGGGAAGAGAGCGGCATCGACATCAAGATCAGGGCTTGCGACACGCTGGGCTACGGCATCAGCTACCCCGGCGTGACTCTGCCGCGCAGCGTCCCCGGCATAATCAGCGGCCTCAAATACTATTCCGAAGTCCCGAGCGAATTGTTGGAGTGGCACGGCCACAACGACTTCTACAAGGTCGTCACCAACGCGACGACGGCATGGCTGTACGGCTGTTCGTCCGTCAACTGCTCTATGCTCGGCATCGGCGAGAGAACGGGCAACTGTCCGCTCGAAGCGATGGCGATCGAGTATGCGTCCCTCAAGGGTACGGACGACGGCATGGACTTCACCGTCATCACCGACATCGCCAAATATTTCGAAGACGCGCTGGGCTACATCATTCCGCCGCAGACGCCGTTCGTCGGCAAGTCGTTCAACACGACCCGCGCAGGCGTGCACGCGGACGGACTACTCAAAGACCAGGAGATCTACAACATCTTCAACACCGAGAAGCTGCTCAAAAAGCCGCCGCTCGTCGCCGTAGACGCGCACAGCGGACTTGCAGGGATAGCGTATTGGATGAACGCATTCTATTCGCTGCCCGACGCGCACAAAGTCAACAAGAAGGATCCCATTGTCTCCGCCATAAAGGAGAGAGTGGACAAAGAATATGAGGACGGCCGCACGACCTATATGGGCGACGACGAGCTCGACCAGATCATCATGGCGTTGGATCCCGAGATGCACAAACGCCTCGTCGTGAAGTCTTATTGACGGAAATTTGGGCGACCCTATTGAAAAGCGCGGCGAGATATTGTAGAATATAAGTAGAAAAATATCGGAGGTATATTATGCTTATACTCATCTGCGGAGCCAAAGGTTCCGGCAAGACCACCCGCATCATCGAAAAGGCGAATGCCGACGTCAAGTCCGCCAAGGGCGATTGCGTCTACGTCTCGGACACCGAGAGGTATATGTACGACGTGGACCGCAACGTCAAGTTCGTCAACCTCGAAGAGTACGGGATCAAGGACGCCGCGTCGCTCGAAGCGTTCATCTGCGGAGTCATTGCGGGCAGATCCGACTTGACCAACCTCTACATCGACGGAGTCAGCCGCATCACCGGGCTTGCGCCCAAGGATCTTTCGGGATTCTACACGCGGATCGCGGATCTTGCAGAGAAGTTTTCGCTGTCCGTGACCGCCACCGTAAGCGCTCCCGCGGACGAGCTGCCCGACTACTTGATGAAGTACAAAATTATCTGATCGCGATCCGATCGAGGAGATCATATGAAATACACCAGCACGCGCGACCTGTCCGTCAGCATTGACAGTGCGCAGGCGATCGTCAACGGACTGTCGCCGGACGGGGGACTTTATGTGCCCCAAACCTTCCCCAAGCTTACCCGCGAGGACTTTGACGCCCTCTGCGAGATGGACTATCCCGAGAGAGCCGCAAAGGTGATGTCGCTCTATCTGACCGACTTCACCTACGACGAGCTGCTGTCCTACACGCGCCAAGCGTATTCGCGCTTTTACGGCGATCCATGTCCTCTCGTCAACATCGACGACGGGCTCTATGTCCTCGAACTGTGGCACGGTCCGACCTGCGCCTTCAAGGATATGGCGCTGACTATGCTGCCGCATCTGCTGACCGCGGCGCGTCGCAAAGTGGGCGAAAAGGACAAGTCGCTGATCATGGTCGCGACGTCGGGCGATACGGGCAAAGCCGCTCTCGAAGGTTTCAGGGACGTGGACGGCACCGACATCATCGTGTTCTATCCCACAGGCGGCGTGTCCGACATGCAAAAGCGTCAAATGATGACGCAGGAAGGAGCCAACGTCTGCGTGTGCGCGATCGAGGGCAACTTCGACGACACCCAAAACGCCGTCAAAGCCATCTTCGCCGATCAAGAAATGGGCAAGCTGCTCCACGAGCGCGGCTTCAAGCTCTGCTCCGCCAACAGCATCAATTGGGGCAGACTCGTGCCGCAGATAGCCTACTATGTCTCCGCCTATTGCGACCTGCTCTCAGAGGGCAAGATAGAGTGGGGCGACAAGGTCGACTTCTGTGTGCCCAGCGGCAACTTCGGCAACATCCTCGCCTCCTACTACGCGATGAGAATGGGCTTGCCCGTCAACAAATTGATCTGCGCGTCCAACGTCAACAACGTGCTGACCGACTTCTTCACGACGGGCACATATGACACGCGCCGAGAGTTCCACAAGACGATCAGTCCGTCCATGGACATCTTGATCTCTTCCAACTTGGAGAGACTGCTGTTCGAGATCAGCGACCGCAACGACAAGCTGATCGCCGAGCGCATGCAGGCTCTGAAAAAGGAAGGACGCTACACGATCACCAAGTCCGAGTTCAATCGCCTTGCCGCACTGTTCGAGGTGGGCTACACGAGCGACGAGGACACCAAGGCGGCGATCGACGCGAGCATGGAAGTGTACGGCTACCTGATGGACACCCACACCGCCGTCGCCTACAACGTGTGGTGCGAGTACAACAACGCCTGCCCCGACGACGTTTGCCCCGCAGTCATCGTCTCGACCGCCAATGCGTTCAAGTTCGCAGGCGACGTCTACAACGCTTTGACCGGCAACAAGAAGGAGAGGGACGCTTTTGACGATTGCAAGAATCTCGCGTCCTTCACCGGGGAGGAGATCCCCGAGCCGATCGCGGCGCTCAAAGACAAGGCGATACGCTTTGACGAAGTCATCGATCGCGACGCGATCGCAGGCAAGGTGCTCGAATTCGCCGACAGTCTGAGCGGCAGAGAATAAATCAAAATCTATCCGAACAGGCGCGCCATTGAGGGTGCGCCTTTTTGTTGTCAAGCAAAGGTGACGGCAATTTGACGTGTTGCAAACAAAGCCGTTGTATGTTAGAATAGTCATAAGAGCGTTTGCGCTCGGGGAGTGAATATGCAAGAGGACAAAAAACAACGCATGATTTCGGGCGCGCGCGATCTCGGACGCGCGGTCAAAGACGACGTTGCGGGATTCGTGCTTTTGTGCGCGGACGCGGTGTTCGCCGTCGTACTGCTTGCAAGCGGTTTCAATTTTCTGGCGTTGCCTGCGCTGGTGCTTGCGCTCGTAGACGCGCTCGCGATGTTCGTGAGGACCGTCAAAGGCAAAGACATAGGCGTGTTTGTCTATGCGGCGTTTTTCGTGACTTACGCTAGCATATTCGCATACTTTCTTATATGGGGAGCGGACGCGTTCGGCAGACGGCTTTGGTGGAACGCGGTGCTGTGTTTCTTTCCCGTCGCACTTGTCGCCGTCATCCCTCTCGTCAAAAAACACGCGGCGCTTCGGCTTGCAAAATTTTTCGTGCCCGTGTTGCTTATCCTTGCGTTTGCCACGTCGGCGGTCTATGCGCTTTTCATGAGTCTGCGCGCGCGTCCTACCGTTGAAAGACTGTGGGAGGGACATGACGCCTATCTCGATTCGGTCTCGGCGCGCCGCAAGGGATCGCCAAACGTGCTCGTCATCCTGATGGACGACATGGCATATGCCGACATCTCGGCATACAGCTACAAGAGCCCCGAGGCTGCGACCATAGATACTCCCAACATCGATTCGCTTGCCGACGGCGGCGTGATGATGGACAATTTCTACGCCGCGTCGCCCGTGTGTTCGCCGTCGCGTTTCTCCATGCTGACGGGCAGGTATTCTTCGCGCGGGTATCTCGACAACGTCGTTTTCCCGACCGTGGTCGACAGCGATCCGTGGTCGCCCACGCACTTTTTCGGACCGTACCAGTTCCTTGGCAACGTGGACGGCATCCTCGGCGACGAGATCACGTTTGCCGAGGTATTGCAGGCGGCAGGTTACGACACATCGCTGATAGGCAAGTGGAATCTCGGCGATTACGGCGAGTATCTGCCGACCGAACAGGGCTTTGACTATTTTTACGGCAGCTATTACGTCAACGACATGACCCCGTACAACTGGGTGCGCGATACGGGAGAGGGGCACCCCGACGGAGCGTCGCACGAAGAGGTGCGCACTCATGCCGAAAATCTCGATCAGTCCATGTCGACCAAGCTCTTTACCGAGGAATTGCTCGGTACGATAAAATCTTCCGTCGACGCGGGCAACGCGTTCTGTTCCGTCTACGCAACGCCGTGGCCGCACTATCCGATATTCTCCGACAACAACGGCAACGGGCAGGGCGACGCGTCCGACGACAGCTATATCGACTGCATAGAGGAATTTGACCGCGAACTGGGCAAGGTGCTGGATTATCTCAGGAGCACGCCCGACGAGGTCAACGGCGGCACGCTGTACGACAACACGCTGATCATATTCACTTCCGACAACGGACCGGGGCGCGAGGGAGCGGCAGGCGCGTTGCGCGGACGCAAAAACACGACGTTCGAAGGCGGGATGAAAGTGCCTCTGATAGCGAGTTATCCGGCAGGAGGGATAGGCGGCGCCGACGGAGAGAGCACTTTGTCGGTCAACTATTCGGACGGCATGACGGCGGAGTACGCCACTACGAGGATAGAGTCGTCGTCGATGATGTTCGATCTGTTCACGACGATACTTTCGCTGTGCGGAGTGACCGACGGCGAGGGCAACGTGCTTCTGCCGTCGGACAGGATAGTGGACGGCGTCGATCTGTCGGCGCTGTGGCGAGGTGAGATCGCCGCGGACGCGCCCGTACACGACGCGTTGTTCTATCAGAAGAAAGGCAAGACGCAGGCGATCCAGCTGATCGGCGTCGAGGTAGACGGACACAAATACGATTTCAAATACTTCGACAGGGTGCAGTCCGAGAATTCGGCGTTCTTCGACCAATATTACAACAACTATCTGTTCAATCTCGATCTCGATCCGATCGAGGGCTACAACATATCTATGAAATATCCCGATATTGCCGAAAAGCTGGCGCAGGAGCTTGACGAATTCCGCGCCGAAGTCGCGGCAAACCGCAGGGGCAAACTCTGATGCCGTCCGTTTCGGTGATGTTCAAGCCGTCGTCGTCGCTGTGCAACATGCGGTGCCGGTATTGTTTTTATCATTCGCTTGCGGAGTGGCGCGAACTGCCTTTCCGCGGCATGATGAGCGAGGCGACTCTGGATATTGCGCTCACCAAGATCTTCGGATACGCGGACGGTGCGCCCGTGTCGCTGTCATTTCAGGGCGGCGAACCGTTGCTTGCGGGCAAGGAGTTTTTTCGCAGGGCGGCACAGCTCGTTGCCGAACGCAATATCCGTCGCTCTCCTGTGTTTGTGGGGGTGCAGACCAACGGCACGCTCATCGACGAGGAGTGGTGCGATATCTTTGTCGAAAACGGCTGGCTCGTCGGGCTTTCGCTCGACGGCGACGAGGAGGCGAACCGCTACCGCGTATTTGCGGACGGCTCGCCCGCGTTCGGGAGGACTCTGGAAGCGGCAAGGCTGATGCAACGGCGCGGGGTAAATTTCAACGTGCTGTGCGTAGTGACGAAACAAGTCGCGCAGAACATAGAGAGGATATACGAATTTTTCAAAAGCGGCAAATTCCGCTTTTTGCAGTTCATACCCGTGCTCAAACCGTTGAACGGCAACGTCGACGATCCGTCGATGTATCTCGACGGCGAAGTCTACGGCAGTTATCTGCGCAGGCTTTTCGATCTGTACAAAGCTGACATGATGCGAGGCGAATACACTTCGGTCAGACAGCTCGACAACTTCGTCGCGCTAGCCAATTTCCGCAGGGCGGAACAGTGCGGGATGAACGGCGGATGCTCGCAACAGTTCGTGATCGAGGGTGACGGGGCGGTATATCCGTGCGATTTTTATTGCCTCGACGAGTATTGTCTGGGCAACGTCAACGAGGACGATTTCGACCGCATAGCCTCAAATCCGATCGCCGTGCGCTTTGTCGGGGAGTCGAGAGAATATCCCGACAAGTGCAAGCGTTGCAGATGGTTTATGATGTGCAGGGGCGGGTGCAAGCGCGAGCGCGTCGATCTCGACAAGTGCGCGGCATACGACTCATTTTTCGCATATGCCGTGCCGCATATGCGCAGGATGAGCTGAAAGCGGCGCAATGAAAGAAAAAGAAAGGAACGGCGAAAATGCCGTTCCTTGTTTTGTCGGGGCGTGTTTTGCGCGCCGCGTCAGGCTATGCTCTGCGCGAGCAGAGAGCCAAGCTCGAAAGCTTTGGACAGATCGGCTTCGCTCGGGACGAAGCAGGCTTTGAGCCCCTCGCCGATGACGTTGAGTTTGAGAGTGTTCAGGCGAGCCATAAGCGCGGGCACGGCTTCGCCGCTCCAACCATAGGAGCCGAACACCGCGACGGGGCGCTTTTTGATGTTGATCGCGTCGACGCAGGCGATCAAGTTCCAGACCGGGGCGACGGCGTCGGCGTTGAGCGTCGGCGAGCCGATCGCAAAGGCGTTGCTGCCGTTGAGTTCGGCGGCGAGCGTCGCGAGGTCGAAGTCGAT
>CALWKR010000064.1 GCA_944381315.1 uncultured Christensenellaceae bacterium | reverse complement strand
GATTTTGCCCCCTGACAAGGAACATCCTCGCAGGTCAATACTCGTAGAGTCTTAGCAAGAGGTGAGACGAAGTCAGGGGGCAAAAGATCCTGCCAAAACCTTGCCCTCTCGCCGTCAATGGCGGTGCCCACTCACTTTAAGGCGGTTTATTGCCCTCGCAAGCCTTGCTTGGCTCGCATAGTATTCGCGCTTGCTCTGTTTGCGCATGACGTCTTCGCGCGCCTTGTCGACGGCGCGGCGAGCGCGGTTTTCGTCGATCTCTTCGGGGCGCTCGGCTGTGTCGACGAGCACGAGGACGGAGCCGTTCTCGACCTTGACGATGCCGTCGGCGACGGCGGCGAGAATGACGTTCTGCTCCCCTTTCTCGTCCTCGCAAGTGATCTTCATCTCCCCGGGGATCACGGACGCGATCCAATTGCAGTGTCCTGCCTGGATGCCGTACTGCCCCGTCTTGGTCGGGAGAACGAGCGACAGGCATTTGCCCTCAAAGAACGGCTTGTCTGTCGCGAGGACGTGGAGATCGAATGCGTTCATTGTTTCGCTTCCTCTTGCAGTCGCGCGGCTTTGGCGCGAGCGTCGTCGAGGGTGCCGACATCGTCGAAGGCGCTCTCCGACACGTCGTCGACTTCGCCGTCCACGACGGCGGCAACGCCCTTGATCGTGTCGGCAAGGGAGACGTACTTCCCTTCGTTGCCGGAGAACTTTTCGGCGACATGAAATGGCTGAGACAAGAATCTTTGGATCTTGCGCGCGCGAGATACGGTGAGTTTGTCCTCGTCGCTGAGCTCATCCATGCCGAGAATGGCAATGATGTCTTGGATCTCCTTGTATTTTTGCAAGATCTCTTCGACAGAGCGAGCAACGCGGTAGTGCTCTTTGCCGACGATCTCTTCGGACAGAATACGCGAGGACGATTCCAGCGGATCGATCGCGGGATAGATGCCCTGCTCCGCGATCTTGCGGCTGAGAACGGTCGTTGCGTCGAGGTGCGTAAACGTCGTAGCCGGAGCGGGATCGGTGAGGTCGTCCGCAGGGACATAGACGGCTTGGACTGACGTGACGGAGCCGTCCTTGGTCGACGTGATGCGCTCTTGCAGCTCGCCCATTTCCGCCGCGAGCGTAGGCTGATAGCCGACTGCCGACGGCATGCGTCCGAGCAATGTCGACACCTCGCTGCCGGCTTGGACAAAGCGGAATATGTTGTCGATGAACAGCAGCACGTCCTTGTGGCGCACGTCGCGGAAATATTCCGCCCTCGTGAGTCCCGAGAGCGCCACCCGCATACGCACGCCGGGCGACTCGTTCATCTGCCCGAACACGAGCGCGGTCTTGGACGCGACGCCGCTCTCGTTCATCTCGCTCCAAAGCTCGTTGCCTTCGCGGCTGCGCTCGCCGACGCCCGTGAACACGGAATAGCCGCCGTGATTGGTGGCGACGTTGTGGATGAGTTCTTGGATCAAGACGGTCTTGCCGACGCCTGCGCCGCCGAAGAGTCCGATCTTGCCGCCCTTGGAATAGGGTTCGAGCAGATCGATCGCCTTGATGCCCGTCTCGAGGATCTCGACGGACGGACTTTGCTCCTCAAAGGACGGAGCGGCGCGGTAGATGCTCATCTTCTCGACGTCGTTGAGAGCAGCTCCGCCGTCGATGGACTCGCCGAGCACGTTGAACATCCTGCCGAGAGTCGCCTCTCCGACGGGGACTTCGATGCTCTTGCCGGTCGCCTCCGCCTTCATGCCTCGCGCGAGTCCTTCGCTGCCCGACAGCATGATGCAGCGCACTGTGTGCGCGTCGAGGTGCTGAGCGACTTCCATGACCTTCTTTTTGCCGACGCCGCGGACGATGAGAGCGTCGCGCAGCTTGGGCAACGCGTCGTCGAACAGCACGTCGACGACAGGTCCGGAGATTCTGGTGATTATGCCTTCTTTCATTTGTTTGCTCCCTTATGCTTCATTGACTTGGCGCCGGACGAGATCTCGGTGATCTCCTGCGTGATCGCCGCCTGTCTGAGTCGGTTGTACTCCAAAGACAGATCGGACAAGATCTCTTCCGCATTTTTGTCCGCGCCGCTCATCGCGACCATACGCGCGTTTTGCTCGCTGCAATAGCTGTCTACGAGCGCGCTGTACACAAAGCCCGCGACAAAGCTGTGCATAGTGTGTTCCAGCACCTCGCGGACGGACGGCTCGTACTCGAACACCGTCGCCGGCTGCTCCGACTTGGGCAAAAATCCCGCGCGGTCGAGCGGCAGCAGCTTGGTCGTGCTGACCACGTCTATCCCTGCGCGAAAGTCGGTGTAGACGATGTCTATCTGCGAGACTTTGCACTCCTTGTATTGTTCGATAAGCAGCTCGCAGATCTCGCGCGCCCTGTGCAAAGTGGGGTTCTGCGCCGTATATTGAAAGCTGTGTTCGACGGGGATGCCGTGGTGCAAAAAGAACTGCCTTCCGTACTCGCCGACGACGAACATTTTGCTGTCCCCGTGTCGATGATAGAGCTCTTGCGCCTTTTTGAGCACATTCTGATTGTAGGCGCCGGCAAGTCCCTTGTCCGCGGTGATGACGAGGATGCCGTGGGTACCCGGCTCGTCGCCGTCCTCGGTCGTGCCGAAGTAGCGGTCGAGCACTTCTTCTTCGGTCAACGCGAACATCCTGTCCAGCTCGTCTTTGAGCGCGGTGAAGTACGGCCTCGTCTTTTCGAGGTCGTTGCGCGCTTTGCGCACCTTGGTCGACGCGATGAGGTACATCGCGTTGGTGATCTTGCGCGTGTCGCGGACGCTCTGTATGCGGTGTCTGATCTCGTTGATCGTGCTCATGCCTTGGAAGCGGCGAACTTGTCTGCCGCCGCGAGTATCGCCTGCTTGGCGCTGTCGGACAAGACGCCTTGCGCCTCTATCTCGGCGCACGCCGCGCCGCATTGCGTCTTGACATAGTCGACGAGGCGCATCGCGTGATCATAGATGTCGTCCACGTGGACGTCGATCAGCTTTTGCGCAGTCGCGCAGACGAGCAAGATGACTTCGTCGAGCTGACTGTACGGCTTGTATTGCGGCTGACGGAGCAAGCGCATAAGTCCTTGTCCGTAATGCAACTGTCTGCGCGTGACCTCGTCGAGGTCGGACGCAAACTGCATAAATACTTCCATCTCTCTGTATTGGGCGAGATCGAGACGCAGCGATCCGACAGCCTTCTTCACTGCCTTTGTCTGCGCAGCGCCGCCGACGCGCGAGACCGAAAGTCCGATGTTGACCGCAGGGCGCTGTCCCTCGAAGAACAGCTCGGTCTCCAAGAATATCTGTCCGTCGGTGATGGAAATGACGTTGGTGGGAATGTATGCCGACACGTCGCCTGCCTGAGTCTCGACGATCGGGAGCGCGGTCATGCTGCCGCCGCCCAACTCGTCCGAGAGGTGCGCGGCGCGTTCCAACAGACGCGAATGCAGATAGAACACGTCGCCCGGATACGCCTCTCTGCCCGGAGCGCGCTCCAACAGCAAGCTCAGCGTGCGGTACGCGACCGCATGCTTGGACAGATCGTCATAGACGATGAGCACGTCCTTGCCCGAATACATAAAGTGTTCGGCAAGCGCGCAGCCTGCATACGGAGCGATGTATTGCATCGGCGCAGATTCGCCTGCGCCCGCCTCCATGACGATAGTATAGTCCATCGCGCCGTGGCGGCGAAGGGTGTCGACGAGGCGGACGACGGAACTCGCCTTTTGTCCGATCGCGACATAAATGCAAATGACGTCTTTGCCCTTTTGGTTGAGGATGGTGTCGAGCGCGATCGCAGTCTTGCCCGTCTGACGGTCGCCGATGATCAGCTCGCGCTGTCCTCTGCCTATCGGGAACATGGAGTCGATGACGAGCAGTCCCGTCTCCATGGGTTTGTTGACAGGCTGACGGTCGATTATGCCCGGCGCGGCGAACTCGATGGGACGATAGCCCTCGGGCGCGATCTCGCCCTTGCCGTCGATGGGGTTGCCGAGCGCGTCGATGACTCTGCCCAAGAACTCCTTGCCGACGGGGATGCCTGCGGTGCGCGACGTGCGATGAACGAGGCTGCCTGCCATGATGTCGTGGCAGTCGCCGAAGACGATGATGCCGCAGCTGTCGGGGCGCAAGTCTTGGATCATGCCCTTGACGCCGCACTCGAACATGACTATCTCGCCGTAAGAAGCGTGCGGAAGTCCTTCCGCCTCGACGATGCCGTCGCCGATCGAGATGACTCTGCCCGTCTCTTCGGCGATCGCCTCGGGCGACCACTTCTCTATCGCTTCGCGGATCAGAGGGACGATCTTGACGCCCTCTCCGCGGACGTCGGCGAGCTTGCGCTTGAGCTGATCGAGCCTGCCGCCGACGCTCCAATCGTAGACGTCGCTGCCCACTTCGAGACGGAAGCCGCCCGGATACATATCGCTCTCTATCCACTCGGGAACGATCTTCTCGCCGTATTTCTTTTTCAGAAAAGCCGAAAAGCGCTTGAGCTGGGACTCGGACGGCGCGGTTTCGGAATAGATGAACGCCTTAGTCTTTTTCATTGCCGTCCTCTTCCGCCGCTTTGAGGAAGCTCTCATACGCGTCGTCCACGCTCTCGCTGAGCGCGACCTTGCTCGTCATCTCGTCGACGATATTGCGGATGTCGTCGCCGACTCCGCCGATGATCTTGTCGTGCTCTTCGTGCGCCTTCTCGCGCGCGTCGTCGACGATCGCTTTCGCCTCGCTCTCCGCCTTGCGCAATTTTTCGGAACACATCGCCGCAGTCTCGGCCGCCGCCGCCTTTTTCATTTGGGCGATCTCGGAGTCGACGTCCGCGAGCTTGTGCTCGTATTGCTCACGCTTCGCCTGCGCGTCGTCGAGAGCCTGCTTGGAGCTCGTCTCTCTCTGCGCATACTCGTCCTCGCGCTTTTTCATAAAGCGCCTGACGGGCTTGTACAACAACAGATACAGTCCCGTCGCGAGGATGAGGAAGTTGAGCAGATGCAGCAAGATCTGCTGCCAATCTATGTTCAAAGGCATCGGGTACGCCTCCTCACAGCACGAAGATCAACAATATTGCGATGATCAACGCATAGATGATCGCCGTTTCGATAAAGACGAGGCCGAGCATCATGCTCGATCTGATGTCCGACTTTGCCTCGGGCTGACGCGCGATGCTCTCGTTGGTCTTTGCGACCGCGATGCCCATGCCGATGGCGCCTGCCGCGGCGGCAAGTCCGACCGCGATGGCTGCGGCGAGAGCGATCATGCCCTTGTCGGAGCCTTCGTCCTCAACGGCGACTTCGCCGTCGGTAGCGTCTTCAACGACGGTTTCCGTCGTCTGATCGCCTTCCTGAGCGAGCACGGGAGCCTCGGGCGCGAACACGAGTCCGAGGGTGACGCCGAGAGCGGCGAGAGCTACCACCGCCATGATCACGGCGGAGATCATCTTGATCCTAACAGATTTATTCATGGTTTACCTCTTTGGCAAAATTTTGTTTTTTATGTTTTACGGCAGATCTGCCGACTTTTTGTTTGGGAACGTGCGGCTCGGACACCTCGCCGTAGAACATCGACGTCAGCATCACGAGTACATATGTCTGGATGAGCGCGTGCATAAGCGTGAAAAGCACGCCGACGATGACGGGCAGCACAAAGCTGAGCGCGAGATAATAATAGACGAGCTCGGTGACGAGCAAGCCCGACAGCAGCGCGCCGAACAGACGGAAACTCATCGAGATCGGCAGCGAGAAATCTTTGAGAGTGCGGCCCACTCCCCTCAGTCCGTTGGAGACGACGCCTCCCGACAAAATGACGAGATATGACAGACAGCCGAGCGCGATCGCGCCGTTGATGTCTGCGAGCGGAGCCGGGAGCGACAGCGAAACGCCGCTGATCGCCATCACAGGGATGCCTATCAGCTCAAACAACGTGCCGAAGAAGATGTAGACGCCTGCGGCGAAGATATACGCTCCGAGGAAGGAGTTGCGGTGGGGGCTGTTGGTCCTTGCGAGCTTTTCGAACCACCCGACGGCGCTCTCGACGACGAGCTGGAACTTGCCGGGGACGCGCTTGAAGCGCGGTATCGCGAAGATGCGGATGAGCAACGCGGCGACAAGCAATATCGCCGTGACGACAAAGCCCGAAATAAGCGCGGGATTGACCGCAAGCCCGAAGAGGTCGACCTGGTTGGCCTCGTGCAGGACCGCGTCCTCCATGACTTCGGACACGCTCTCGTCCGTTTCGTAAAGAGGATCCGTAAGTATTATGCCGACGATCAGCGCGGCGGCGACGAGCAGCCACACTGCGACGGCGATCACGGTTTTCTTTTTGATCTTGTGTTTTTCCTTGGTCATAGATAGCCTCTGACTTCTTATCGATTGTAACGCTATCTTTGCAACATTGCAAGCGATTGAGCAAAATAACATCGTCCAAGTGCAGAAAATTGCGCCGCATTTGTGTACTGTGCCACAAATACGGCGCGTTTATCCTCTAAATTTGCAAACGCGTCGCACTCACGCGCGCACGCGTCCTAATATGTTATGCAGTTTGACGATGACGAGACGATCAGATCTCGGCGACCCCGATCCTCAACGCCGCCTCAAGCTTTGTTATCTCGCCTTCCACATATGTCAAGCGCTCTTTGAGCGGACGACGCTTGCGTACATAATGAATAATAAGAGGCACGAAAATGATGAGAGGGAACAAAAGGATCAACATATCGGCAGACTTATCTTGGATCGATATTACGACGGAGATTATTATGTCAAGTACAGACAGGACGGTCCAAAGGATAGTCATGTTCATGATATGCCTGAGAGAATTGTCCAACTGAGTACGCTCCACCCTATAATTGTCAAGCCTGCACTCGGGGCAGACGCCGCTGTGTCCGCTGTACGCAGAACAATTTTCGCACATTGCCTTGCCGCATCGTTTGCACGTCGCGACTGCGACCTTGTCGTGATGAATAAAACAGTTCATAGACTTCCTCCTTGGTTTATATTTATATTATAGTAACAATATTTGTTACTGTCAACAACTTGATAACACATTTTGTTACAATATTTGTATGGAATTCAAGGACAGACTCAAAGAACTTCGCAAAGAAAACGAGCTTTCGCAGACAGACATAGCAAGACTTCTCTGCCTGTCCAAAATGGCGGTGTCGCATTGGGAATGCGGCGACAGCGAGCCCAACATATCTCAGCTCAAAACTCTGGCAAAATACTTCGACGTGAGCGTCGACTATCTGATAGGATTTGTCGATTGACGCACACGGGCGCCATTTTTCAACACAAACGCGGCAAAGGCGTTACCCTTGCCGCGTTTGCGTTATCGGTGATCATAACTGTTACGGAAAATTCAATTTTTGTGTCTTTCGCCCTCTTTTTGTTCGTGCTCCTTGTCTCCGCAATACGGGCAACTCCCGCATCCGCAGCTCGAGCACGTTCCTCCGCCGCAGCAACCTCCGCCCTTGCCCTTCTTGCGCTTGTAACTGCGCACGAACGGGGTGGCGAGCGCGAATGCCACAAGGGCTACCGCGACGATGATGACGACTATCTCTCTCCAATCCATATCAGTCTCCGCTGTGTGTCAAATTCTTGGGTGCGATCCTCTTCTTGGTCTTGTCGACATAGATCTTGATGCCTATCGCCGCCGCGATCAATGCGACCAAGATCAGCGAGATCCACCAATATGTACCTATCCAATAGACGAGCGCGCTGACCACATACGCGACGAGCATCCAATATCCTATCGCCGCCCAGATCTGTTTGCCGCTGCGCATCTCGCCGTACGCTGCGCCGACTGCCGCCATGCAAGGCACGCTGAGCAAGTTGAACGCCATGAACGCGAATGCCGCGGGCGCGCCGCCCGCCATGCCGCTGACGAGAGTGCCGAGCGCCGTGGAGAGCAATTGATCGCTGTCGACTTCGAGCGCGTCCTCCTGCATGCCGGCGAAGGTGCCGAGCGTGGAGACGACCATCTCTTTGGCTATCAAGCCCGAGAACGCCGCGACGACGAACTTCCAGCCGTCCTCACCCATGCCGAATCCGAGCGGAACAAATAGCCAGCTGAACACTTGGGCTATCTGTCCCAAGATGCTGTCGCCTTGATCCTCGACGAATTGGAAGGAGAAGCTGATGTTGGTCAAGAACCATATGACTACCGTCGAGCCGGCGATGATCGTCGCTGCGCGGAAGAGGTAGTGTTTGAGCTTTTGCCACAGGTGCACCATCGTGTTGCGGAACTGCGGTCTGTGGTATTCGGGCAGCTCCATTATGAACGGCGACGCCTCGCCCTTGAACACGAACATTTTGAGCAAGATCGCGCTGACGATCGCAATGACGATGCCCAGCACATACATGCCGTAGACGATGAGATCGGAGTGCTGTCCGCCGAACAAGATCGCGCCGAACGCCGCCCAGATCGGCAGCTTTGCGCCGCACGAGAAGAACGGGGCAAGCATGATCGTCATCCTGCGCTCTTTGGGATCTTCGAGCGTCTTGGTCGCCATGATCCCGGGCACTGCGCAGCCGAAGCACATCAGCAGCGGCAAGAACGATTTGCCAGACAAGCCGAACTTGCGGAAGGCTCTGTCCATGATGAACGCGACGCGCGCCATATATCCGCTGTCCTCGAGAATGGAGAGGAACAGGAACAGCACCAAGATCTGCGGTATAAACGACAGTACCGAGAACACGCCCGATACGATGCCGTCGTTGACGAGGGAGCTATACCACACTCCTTCGGGCATTGCGCCGGCTATCAGCTCGCCGAGGCTGCTCGTTGCGATGTCCATCAAGTTGAACAAGATCGTGCCGGGGGCGTTTATCGCGCCGTTGCCGAAGATATCGTTCCAGACGCTCGGCGTCTTGGTGGACGGGATCGCGCCCATTGCTCCGAGATAGAGGAAGTCCTCGCTGAATGTCAGGTGGAACACCGCGAACATTATCACCAAGAAGATAGGGATGCCCCAGATCCTGTGAGTGAGCACCTTGTCGATCTTGTCGCTCTTGCTGAGTTTTACGCCTTGGGGCTTGCCCGAAACGATGCCCGAGCAGTGCTCGGTGATGAACTTGTATCTCGCGTCCGCGACGATGGCTTCATAGTCGACTTCGTCGTTGCGTTGCATGCCGACAAGCTCGAAAATGCGCGGATTCTTGGCTTTTTCCTGCTCGTCGCCCTCGACAGCCTTTATGCTGCGGAAGACGATGTTGTCCGCTCCTGCGTCGGCGTAGCGCTGCTTGGCTTCTTTGACAAGCTCGGCTATCGCCGGAGCGTCTGCGACGACGCTGCGCCCTTCGCGGACCCCGTCCGCCGCCTTTGCCGCGACGCGCATCATCTCGTCGAGGCCCTTGCCGCGCAGCGCGCTGATCTCGACGACGGGCACGCCGAACACGTCGGCCAGCTTCTTGACATCGACTTTGCGCTTTGCCTTGGCGAGCACGTCGCACATATTGAGCGCAATGATCATCGGTCTGTCCAGCTCCATGATCTGGGTGGTCAGATAGAGGTTGCGCTCCAAGTTGGTGGCGTCGACGACGTTGACGATGACGTCGGGCTTTTCATCGATGATGAAATTGCGCGATACGACTTCTTCGGGTGTGTACGGCGACAGCGAATAGATGCCCGGGAGGTCTACGACATCTATCTTGACTCCCTTCTTGCGATAGGAGCCTTCGCGCTTGTCGACCGTAACGCCCGGCCAGTTGCCTACATGGGCGGTGCTGCCCGTCAGCGCGTTGAACAGCGTGGTCTTGCCGCAGTTGGGATTGCCTGCCAAAGCGAACTTCATCTCACACCTCCAGCACTACCGCGTGCGCCTCTGCCTTGCGCAGAGACAATTCATAGCCTCTCAACGTGACCTCGATGGGGTCGCCGAGAGGAGCCACTTTTCTCAGCAGGACGTCGGCGTCGGGGGTGAGCCCCATGTCGAAGAGCCTGCGCTTGATCTTGCAGTCGCCGTCAATGCTCTTGACTTTGCCTGACTGCCCCGGTCGGAGTTGATCCAATCTCTTTTCCATACCTTTTCTCCTATTCGCCCTCGGGCGTTACTTCCACTTTGAGCGCGACGCTCTTGCCGAGCGCGAGCTTGCCTTCCCTTATCCTGATGATCACGTCGCCGCCGTTGTCATAGAGCGAAACGACGCGACAGCCCGGCAAAATGCCGAGACTCTCCAAGTGCCTTTTGACCTTGTCGTCCGCCCTGACTCCCGTCACTGCGAGCGTCACTCCGAACGGCGCAAATGCCAAATTCATCGTGCCTCCAGCGGTTAGCAAAAGCTAACCATATGATAAAAATTATTGCCTGTCTTTGAGCAAAGCCGAGCAGCATCTGTGCGAGAGCGCTCCCGCCATCGCCACCGCGTCATGCATCAGCAAAGACTCCTGCATCCCGGTGTACTTGGACAGCATCTGCGCGCACACCTTGCAGACTTCCGTCTGGCGCGCATATTGTCTCGCGCCCTCCTCCGTCAAAACGACGGACTTGTCGTCGCGCTTGCGGATCAATCCCTGCTGCTCCAACAGACAAAACTTTTTGTAAACGGACGCACGCGCAAAGCCCAGATCCGCGGCGACGTCGGTCATCTTGGCTGCCTTGCCGCCGTCGGCGAACTTTGCGATCGCCCTCATATATCTGTATTCGGATGCAGTCATAAATACTCCTCGGTTAGCACCTGCTAACCCATCCACTGAATAAAAAGCGTTCTCACGCTTCACGGGTGTTATTTTAGTCCTTTGTCCATATTATGTCAACAGTTAGCCATACGCAACGACAACAAACACTCACATTTTTCGCAGCTCGCGTCAATTTGCAAGCGCCTTCTTGATCGCCGCAAAGCTCTCTTCGCTGATGATGTGTTCAATGCGGCACGCGTCCTGCTCTGCTATCTCCTCGTTGACGCCGAGTTTTTCATGCAAAAACTTCTTGAGCGTGCGATGCTTTTCGTAGACCTCGTTCGCCTTGGCGAGCCCCGCCTCGGTGAAGTCGAGATGCCCGTCCGCTCCGACCGTGATGTAGCCGTTGTTTTTGAGCACGGACACAGCGCGCGAAATGCTGGGCTTGGAATAGTTGAGCGCGGCGGCGAGATCGATCGAGCGCACCGTCCCCATCTTCTCTTTGAGCCGCAGCAGTGTTTCGAGATAGTTCTCTCCCGATTCGTAGATCATTTTTCCCTCCGACGTTTTTTCCATTATATCATATCCCCGTACCGTTTGCAAGCCGCGCGGCGTCTGCATTTTCTGTAGGCGCATGTTTGGCAAACGTGCGACGCATCTATGCAAATTATCCATTTTGCCCTTGACAGCGACCGATATATATAGTATAATATTAAAAAACGATAATCATTATCGTTTTTTGGGAGGACACAAATGAATATCAAAGGAACAAAGACAGAGCAAAATCTGATGACAGCCTTCGCAGGCGAATCTCAGGCGCGCAACAAGTACACCTACTACGCGTCCAAGGCAAAGAAAGACGGCTATGTTCAGATCGCCAACATCTTCGAGGAGACCGCCAACAACGAAAAAGAGCACGCCAAGATGTGGTTCAAGCTGCTCAACGGCGGCATCGCGGACACCAAGACCAATCTGATCGACGCCGCCAAGGGCGAGAACTATGAGTGGACGGATATGTACGCGACCTTTGCCAAAGAGGCTCGCGAAGAGGGCTTCGACGAGATAGCCGCGATGTTCGACGGCGTCGCCAAGATCGAGAAGGAGCACGAAGAGAGATACCTCGCCCTCGTCGCCAACATCGACAACGGCGTCGTGTTCAAGCGCGACAAGGTGGTCGTCTGGAAGTGCCTCAACTGCGGACACATCCACGTCGGCACCGAGGCTCCCGAAGTCTGCCCCGTCTGCGCTCATCCGCGCAGCTACTTCGAGCTCCAAGCCAAGAACTATTGATCTCTGCGTGAGGTAAAGATGGACAAGAAGGCTCTCTATGCGCTATCGTACGGCGTCTACACGGTGACGAGCTGGGACAACGGCCGTCCCACGGGCTGCACTGCCAACAGCGCAATGCAGATCACGTCGTCCCCGGCGACGATCGCGGTCAGCATAAACAAGGGCAACTACACCAATTCCGTCATCGACGAGAGCGGACACTTTGCGATCTGCATCCTCGCCGAGGACAGCGATCCGATCGTGATCGGCAGATTCGGCTTCATGTCCGGTCGCGACACCGACAAGTTCGACGGCGTCCCCTACACCGTACGCGGAGCGATGCCTGTCCCCGACGCCGCCTGCGCATACATATGCTGCAAGGTCGTCGACAAGATGCAGACGAGCACGCACACCGTGTTCTTGGGCGAAGTCACAGACGCCGGCGTCACGCGCCAAGGCACGCCGATGACGTATGCGTACTATCACAACGTCATCAAGGGCAAGACAGCCAAAAACGCGCCGACATACATCGGCGATTGACAAAGCGAAGCCGCTCCTTCGGGAGCGGCATTTTTTTGCAAAAAACGGGGCGCGTCTGCGCCCCGAAATGTTTGTTATCAAAGTGCTTCGTTCGCTTTGCCTGCGCAGCCGAGGACCTCGGTGAGCTTGTGCTTGACGATGTACTTGATGTTGGCTCTCGCGTCGCCGAGATATTGTCTGGGATCGAAATGATCGGGATGCTCGGCGAAGTGCTTGCGGATGCCTGCGGTGCAAGCCATGCGCAGATCGCTGTCGATGTTGATCTTGCAAACAGCCATGCTCGCCGCCTTGCGGAGCATATCCTCGGGCACGCCGATGGCGTCTTTGAGCTGACCGCCGTTCTCGTTGATGATCTTGACGAACTCTTGCGGAACGGAAGACGCACCGTGAAGGACGATCGGGAATCCGGGGAGCTTCTTGGCGACTTCTTCGAGGATGTCGAAGCGCAGTTGCGGCTTGGTGCCCGGCTTGAACTTGTAGGCGCCGTGCGAAGTGCCGATCGCGATCGCGAGGCTGTCGACGCCCGTCTTGCCGACGAACTCTTCGACTTCTTCGGGTCTGGTGTAGGAGCTGTCCTCTGCCTTGACCTTGATCTCGTCCTCGACGCCGGCAAGTCTGCCGAGCTCGCCTTCGACGACAACGCCGTGATCGTGAGCATACTCGACGACTTGGCGGGTCAGCTTGATGTTCTCTTCAAAAGGCAGATGCGAGCCGTCGATCATGACGGAGTTGAAGCCGCCCTCGATGCAGCTCTTGCACAGCTCGAAAGAATCGCCGTGGTCGAGGTGCAAGCAGATGGGCAGATGGCTGACCTCTTCGGCAGCCTCGACCATCTTGCGTAGATAGACGGGGTTGGCGTACTTTCTCGCGCCGGAAGAAACTTGAAGGATCAAGGGTGCGTTCTCTTCGGTCGCAGCCTCTACGATACCTTGAATGATCTCCATGTTGTTGACATTGAATGCGCCGATCGCATACCCGTTCTTGTATGCGCTCTCGAACATCTTCTTTGTTGAAACAAGTGGCATAGTAAAAACCTCCAAAGGTTGATTTTTTTCACTGATATAATATCACATTGTCGAGCTTTTGACAATGTTTTTTGCAAATTCGCAAAAATTATCCTTGCATCGACGCGGCCAGTTGGAGCGGATTGAGCCCTTTGAGCTCGTCGACGACAAAGATCCCGTCCTCGCGGATAAGTCTGTCGTCAAAGTAGATCTTGCCGCCGCCGCTCTCCGCGCGCATATCGAGCACGAGATCCCAATGCAGCGAAGATTTGTTGCCGTTGTCCGCCTCGTCGTAGCAGTTGCCGGGCGTGAAGTGGATGGAACCGCTTATCTTTTCGTCGAACAGGATGTCCCCTATCGCCTTGGTCACGAGCGGATTGAGCCCCAGCGAAAATTCGCCGACATATCTCGCGCCCTCGTCGGAAGAGAAGATCCTCTCGATGGCGGCGTTGTCGTTGCTCGTAGCCTTGACGATCTTGCCGTCCTTGAACGTCAGCGAGACGTCGGTGAACCTGACGCCGTTGCAGACCGTCGGCACATTGTACGAAATAACGCCGTTTACGCTGTCGCGGACGGGCGCGGTATAGACTTCGCCGTCGGGGATGTTGCGATGTCCGCAGCACTTGACGGCAGGGATGCCCTTGATCGAAAAAGTCAGATCGGTGCCGGGAGCGACGAGCCTGACTTTGTCCGTCGCGTTCATCAGTTCGACGAGCGGATCCATCGCCTCTTCCATGCGGCGATAGTCGAGATTGCAGACGTCAAAGTAGTAGTCCTCAAAGTCCTCCGTGCTCATCCCGGACAGCGCGCTCATCCCCGGATCGGGCCAGCGCAAGACCACCCACTTGGAGTGCGGCACTCTGATCTCGTGGTGCACGGGAGTGCCGTAACGCTCGCCGTAGATCCCGACGTTGCCATCCGGGATCTTGGAACAACTGAGCTCGTACGGGTTGTTGCCGCCGCGCACGCCGATGTAACATTGCATCTTGCTCATCTTCGCCGCGTCGAAGTCCTTCATCGCGGTCGCAAGTTTCGCATTCATTCCCGTCATCAGCGCCTGTTGTATCCTGTTGTCATAGAGAGACACGAACGGATAGCCGCCTGCGGCATAGACTTCTTCTATCAAAGCCGCGACAAACGACGGCCTTGCGTCGTACGCCTCGATCCGGACGTTTTCGCCTTTTTGCACGTTGCAGGAAAACTTGACGAGGTTGCGCGCCAAAGTCCTCTCTCTCGGATCTGTCAACATATGCTCCTCACATCTTTTCGGGCGTCTTGATCCCGAGCAGCGCGAGACCGTTGCGGATCGCTGTCATCGTCGCCTCGACGAGAGAAAGACGCGCGTTCTTGACCGCAGGCTGCGCGCCCGCAATGTTGTGCGTCAAATAGAATTTGTTGAACGCCTGCGCGACGTCCATGACGCTGCGCGCGACGATGCTCGGCTCGTACTTTTCCGCTGCCATACGGACAGCCTCGGGATATGCCGCGATCGCGTTGATCAACGCGCGGCTGTCCTCGTCGGCGATGCCGTCCAAGTCCTCGGCGTCCCCCTCCCTCTCGCACTTGGCGACAAGGGACGCGCAGCGCGCGTATGTATATTGGACATAGGGTCCCGTCTCTCCGTCGAAGTTGAGCGCCTTGTCATAACTGAATGTCACGTCCTTTATGCGGCTGTTGTAGAGCATCCCGAAGATGATCGCGCCCACGCCGACCGCCTCCGCAGTGGCAGCCTTGTCGGGCAGATCGGGGCTCTTTTTGTCGATGATCTCGAGCGCCTTCGCCGCCGCCGTATTGAGCACGTCTTCCAAGAACACGACGTGGCCGCTGCGTGTGGACAGCGCACCGTCTTCGAGCGAGACCATGCCGTGCGCGACATGGACGAGATCGTCCGCCCACGGCTTGCCCTTCATCCTGAGCACTTCGAACAGCTGTTTGAAGTGCAGATCTTGCTGATAGGCAACGACATAGAGGCACTTGTAGAAGTCGTAAGTATTCTTGCGATAGATCGCCGCCGCGAGGTCGCGAGTCGCATAGAGCGTCGCGCCGTCGCTCCTGACGAGCAGACAGGGCGGATATTTGTCGTTCTTGAATCTGACCAGCTTGGCGCCGTCGCTCTCTTCGAGCAAGCCGTCGCGTTCCAACTCGTCGAGCACGGGCTTCATTTTGTCGTTGTAGAAGCTCTCGCCTGCATAGGAATCAAATGTGACGCCCAGTCTGTCATAGACTCTGCCCACCTCTTTGAGAGTGATCTCTTTGAACCAGCCGAACAGCTCGAGAGCCTCGGCGTCGCCGTCCTCTATCTTCTTGAACCAAGCGCGCGCCTCGTCGTCGAGCTCGGGGCATTTTTCCGCCTCCGTGTGGAATTTCACATATATATCGAGCAGTCCGCGCACGCCCCTCTTCTCTATCTCGGCGCGGTCGCCCCACTTCTTGTAGGCGACGATCAACTTGCCGAATTGGGTACCCCAATCGCCGAGATGATTGATGCCGACGACGCGGTAGCCGAGCGCGCGGTAGATGCGATAGAGCGCCGCGCCGATCGACGTGTTGAGCATATGCCCCATATGGAAAGGCTTGGCGATGTTGACGGACGAATAGTCTATGCAGATCGTCTTGCCCGCGCCCTCTTCGGACGAGCCGAACTCCTCGCCCTCGCCGAGCACTCTCTCGAGCACGTCGGCTGCGACGGTCTTTTTGTCAAGAGTGAAATTGACATAGGGGCCGACTGCCTCCGCCTTCTCCAAAAAATTGTAAGCGCCTATCCTCGACACGATGTCCTTGGCGAGCTCTGCGGGGCTCTTGCCGAATCTCGACGCAAACTTGAAGCACGGCAGACACCAGTCTCCCATCGACGCGTCCTTGGGCCTAGTCATCAGCGCCTCGACCTCGGACGGCTCCACATATTGCAATATCACTATATCGGCAAGCAGTTTTTTGAAATCCATATCCACCTCACACGTTGAATCTGAACAGAACGACGTCGCCGTCCTGCATCACATAGTCTTTGCCTTCGCTGCGCACCTTGCCCTTCTCCTTGGCGGCGGTATAGGAACCGCATTCGAGCAGCGTGCGCCAGTCTACGACTTCGGCGCGGATGAAGCCCTTCTCGAAGTCGCTGTGGATCTTGCCTGCCGCCTGCGGCGCCTTGGTGCCATTTTTGATCGTCCATGCGCGCGTTTCCTTTTCTCCCGCCGTCAGATAGCTGATCAAGCCGAGCAGCTTGTAGCACGCGGTGACGAGCTGATCGAGACCGCTGCGCTCTATCCCCAGCTCTTCGCGGAACATCGCGCGATCTTGCGGATCCATGGACGCGAGATCTTCTTCTATCTTTGCGCACAGCACGATGACTTCGCTGCCGTGCTCGGCGGCATACTTCTTCACTGCCTTGACGTAGTCGTTGTCGGGCGCGCCTATCTCGCTCTCGGCGATGTTGGCGGCAAAGATGACGGGCTTTTCGGTCAGCAAAAACATGTCGTCGATGACCGCCTGCTGCTCCTCGTCGAACGTCATGTTGCGCACCGGGCAGCCCGACTCCAGCTTGGAGTAGACTTCTTCGAGGAAGTCCGCCGCGGCGGCGAGCTTTTTGTCTCCGCCCTTGGCGCTGTTCTTGGTGCGCGCAATGCGCT
>CALWKR010000063.1 GCA_944381315.1 uncultured Christensenellaceae bacterium | reverse complement strand
AATTCTTGGCAAAGTTGCCCATCGTCCAATCGCCGCTGACGCCCGCGACTTCGTAGAGGAAGTTGCGCAGCTGCGCGACGCCGCCTATCGTGTGTACGACTTCGGGATGATATTGGACGCCGTAGATCTTGCGGCTCTCGTCCGCGAACGCCGCGACCTTGCAAGTGTCGGTGTGCGCGATCACCTTGAAGCCCTCGGGCAGACGTTCCACTCTGTCGGTATGGCTCATCCAACATACGTCGGACGACTTGAGCCCCTTGAAGAGAGGACTCGTCATGTCGTAGCTCGCGACTTGCTTGCCGTACTCGCGCGTCTCGGCATGCTCCACGTCGCCGCCCAGCGTGTGGGCGATCAGCTGGCAGCCGTAGCAGATGCCGAGGATGGGGATCCCGAGCTCGAATACTGCCTTGTCCACCTTGGGAGCGCCGTCCTCATAGACGCTGGACGGACCGCCCGTGAAGATGATCGCCTTGGGCGCCATCTCGCGGATCTTGTCCACCGACATCGTGTAGGGATGCATCTCGCAATAGACGTTCTGCTCTCTGACGCGACGGGCGATCAGCTGATTGTACTGACCGCCGAAATCGAGTACCAAAACCTTTTCGTTGACCATTTTATGCTCCTTTTGTTTGATCTCTTGTATCTCAGGCGTATTTCGCCTTTTTGCGCTGTTTCTTTTCTTGCCTGCGGCGCTTGCGCTTTTCGTGTCCCGGCAGCATCGCGACGAGCTTGGCGAAGAAGTCGCGGATCTCCTTGAACAAGTTCTTCACCGCCTCTATCTCCGCGCGCATCACTACCATCATCGGGAAGACCGCGAGCAGGATGAACACTATGTTGAGCGTCATGTCCGAAGTCAGCGCCGCAAGCGACAAGATGTCGCGCACGAACGACGCCGTGATCGCCGCGATGTAGACGACGAGACACATCGCGAGCAGATAGAGCCGCTCTTTGTTGTACGGCATGCACACCCACAGCAGCGTGATGAAGGACACGAGACTCGGGACGTAGAAGGACATCGTCGACACCTGCGCCGACACGTCTATGCCGACGTCGCGATAGACGACGCCGATGATCGTGACCATAGTCGCGACGGTCAAGCCTGCCGGCAAAGCCTTCTTGAATACCTTGCCCAAGAACGAGCCGCTGACTTTGGCGTCGTTGGGTTCGATCGCGAGGAAGAAGGACGGGATGCCGACGAACAAGCCGCTGACGAGCGTCAGCTGTATCGGCTCGAACGGATAGGACATCTGCAAGATGATCATCAACAGCGTCAGCACGACGGAGAAAGTCGTCTTGACGAGGAAGAGCGACGCGGCGCGCTCTATGTTGTTGATCACTCGTCTGCCCTCGGCGACCACGCTCGGAAGCGCGGCAAAGTCGCTGTCCAAAAGCACGAGCTGCGCGACGTTGCGGCTCGCCTCGGAGCCCGACGCCATCGCGATCGAGCAGTCCGCCTCTTTGAGCGCCATCACGTCGTTTACGCCGTCGCCGGTCATGCCGACGGTGTGTCCGTGCGCTTTGAGCGCGTTGACGAACGACTTCTTCTGCTTGGGGGTCACTCGCCCGAACACGGTGTACTTCTCGACTGCGTCGTATATCTTCTCTTCGGTGTCGAGCTCGGTGGCGTCTATGAATTTGTCCGCGCCGGCGAGCCCCGCTCTCTCGGCGACCTTGGACACCGTCAACGGGTTGTCGCCCGAAATGACTTTGAGCGTGACGCCTTGGCGCGCGAAATATTCCAATGTAGATTTGGCGTTGTCGCGTATCTTGTCGGACAGCACGATCAGCGCGATCGGGCGCATCTTGTCGGGACTCATCTGCTCGGTCAACTGCTGAGTCGTGCGCACGAGCACGAGCACGCGGTAGCCCTGCGCGCTGTACTCCGCGACGTCGGCGGCGACGAGCGAATATCTGTCTTTGAGCACGAATTCGGGCGCGCCGACGATGTATCTGCCCTGCGCCCCGAAGTCGACGCCGCTCCACTTGCGCGCGGATGAGAACGGGATCGTCTTGTCCGCCTTCCAGCTCTCGGAAGATCTGAAATAGCGAGAGAACGCCTCGAACGTCGCTCCGTCCGCGCCGAGCGCGGCGACCATGTTGCTCATAACGTCGTCGACGGAACCGTAGCGTGTGGAATAGAGATGCGTCTTCTCCACCTGCATGCTGCCCTCGGTGATCGTGCCCGTCTTGTCAAGACAGAGCACGTCGACGCGCGCGAGCGTCTCTATGCAATAGAGGTCTTGGACGAGCGTGCGCTTGCGCGCCAGCTTTATGACGCCGACGGCGAGCGCGATCGACGTCAGCATCACCAATCCCTCGGGGATCATGCCGACTACCGACGCGACAGTCGCCGTCACGGCTTCGTTGACGGTCGCGGTAGTCGCCCTGTTGGTGAAAAACATCAATATCCCGAGAGGGAAGATCGCGATCGTGACGATGCGGATGATCCAATTTATCGAGCGCATGAGCTCGGACTTGGGCTTTTTGAACTTCTTCGCCTCAGCCATCAGCTTGGACGAAAAACTGTCCGATCCTACGGCGCCGACGCGTGCGCGCACTTCGCCCGACTGGACAAAACTGCCCGAATAGAGGAAGTCGCCCACGTCCTTGTGCACGTCGTCCTGCTCGCCCGTCAGGAGCGACTCGTTGACTTCGCACATCCCCTGTGCGACATGGCAGTCGGCAGGGATCTGCATGCCCTGTTTGAGCACGACGATGTCGTCGAGGACTATGTCGTCGACGGCTATCTCGGAGATCTCGCCGTCTCTGACGACGCTCACCTTGGGCGCCGAAACGAGCGACATCTTTTCGAGCACGCGCTTGCTGCGTATCTCCTGCACGATTCCGACGACGATGTTGACGGTGACGATGCCGATGAACAGCATGTTCTTGAACTCGCCGTAGACGAGGATGAGCGCCGCCAGCACAAAGTTGATGACGTTGAACAGCGTCAGCACGTTGGTGCGGAAGATGTTGGCGTACGACTTGGTCACGACGTCGGGCTGCTCGTTGGTCCACCCCGTCATGACTCTCTCCTGCACCTGCGCCGCCGTCAGTCCGATCTGCGGATCCGCGTCGACGCGCACCGGTCTGACCGAACGCGACGTGCGCTTCTTGGGTTTGAGCTTGCGCGCGGGCGCGCTCGGCTCTTGTCGGGGAGCTGCCTCGGGAGTCGGCTCGCTTGCAGTCTCCGCGGACTGCTCCGACTCCGTATCTTGCCGCGCGACGCCGTCGTCGGCTGCCGCGGCCTGCTCTCCGCTCGCCTCGCTCTGCTCCGCAGTCAAAGTCTGCGGCGCGTCGCCGGCGGTTTGCGGTTGGTCCGCAGGAGCCGCTTCTTCTTGCGCTTGGAGAGGCTCGCTCTCGGGAGCGCGGCGTTTGCGACGCTTGGGCTGCGGCGCGTCGCTCTTTTCGCTTGTATCGCTCGCGGCGGCTGCCTGCGCGTCGTCGATCTTTTCCGCTTTGACGGAAGTCCTCGGCTTGCGCGACTTGGCGGAGTTGACGTCGTCGCCGCTCTTTGCGCCGTCCTTTGCCGTCTTTGCGTCAAAAGACGCGTCGTCTCCCAATTGGGGAGGCGGCGGCAGCGGTACGCCCGAAGATCTGCGCCTTCTCGTCGCCGAGGCGCGCTGATCCGACTCCGTCCGCGAGGATAGCTCGGCGGAAGAGTCTTGTGAGGGCTTGATCGAGTTGTCGGACTTCTTTGCCATACGATAAGAATATACCATTTTTCGCCGTTTAAGTCAATCGATATACGAATGCGCGCGATATTATTTTGGGCGCGACGCATACGCGCGCAGATCGCGCGCCGCTTTGCGACGAAGTCCCGAGGTTATCCGCCGCGCTCTGCGCCGCTCGCTCGCGAATGGCTTCCGCAAAAGAAAAATCGCTCCGCAACTGCGGAGCGAAAGTTGCTCTTGCCTGCACGGGCACGAAAAAAATCAGCGTTTCACATATCTGTTGCGACGCTCGGTCGACGAGCGGAACAGGCTCTCCAATTTGTCCTTGTCGCCGCGCTGCAATGCGTCCTTGATCTCGTCCAACTGCGCCTCGAAGTCCTCTATCGAGCGGATGAGATTGGCGCGGTTGCCCAAAAACAATTCGCTCCACAGCGTCTCGTTTATGCTCGCGATCCTTGTCAGATCGCGGAAGGAGTCGCCGATGAACTTCTCCGTCTCGGCGCTCTCCTCATCGCTGTTGACGAGAGCGACCGCTATCGCGTGCGGCAGCTGGGACACGAACGCGATTATCTCGTCGTGGCGCTCCGCGGAGACGGTCATGATGTGCGCAAAGCCCATATCCTCGGCGAGATCGCGCACGACTTGCACCGCGCGCGGCGAAGTTTTTGCGCCCGGAACGACGATGAAATTGGCGCCTTTGAGCACGCTCGGATCGGCGTAGTCTATGCCGCGCTTTTCGCGCCCCGCCATCGGATGGGCGAACACGAACTCTATCCCGTCGGGCAGAGACGCCTCGACTTCGTCGCGGATGACGGACTTTATGCCCGCGACGTCGGTCACGACGGTGCCCTTGCGCAAATACGGAGCGAGCGCGCGCAGCTGTGCCGCGACTTGCCCCGGATAGAGCGCGATGACGACTACGTCGGCAAGCGGAGCGAACGCCGCCGCGTCCGTGCCGCCGTCCGCGATCATGCCCCTGCTCTTTGCCTTTGCGATCGTAGTCTCGTTCCTCGCAACGCCATAGACGGTGTGCCCTGCCGCAGTGAGCGCGCCGGCATAGGATCCGCCGACGACGCCGAGCCCTATCACTTCTATCTTCATCTCACGTCCTCGAAATTGCCGCTTTGCAGCTGCCGCGCCGCGATGACGTAGCCGTCGAAGCCCTTGCCGCAGATCTGCGCTTTGCACGCAGGCGCTGTGACGGACGTGTGGCGGAACGTCTCGCGCGAATTGATGTCCGAAATGTGCACCTCGACCGCAGGCACCGCGATCGCTTTGAGCGCGTCGTGGATCGCGAAGCTGTAATGCGTGTAGGCGGCAGGATTGATGACTATCCCGTCCGTGCCGTCCGAGTGCGCCGCCTGTATGCGGTCGATGATCGCACCCTCGTGGTTGCTCTGAAAGAACTCGAAGTCGACATCCTCGCACTCCGCGGCGATGTAGCCGCACAGATCGGCATAGGTGTTCTTGCCGTATATGTCCGGCTCTCTGACGCCGAGCATGTTCATATTGGGACCGTTGACGACCAATATCTTCATATCTTTCCTCCCCTCCCGATCGCCTCTTTCAGCCGCGCCGAAACGACGTCGGGACCGGCATTGTTTTGCACCGTTATCTGAGCGGCGGCGGCATACGCCGACTTGCGCCTCTCGTACAGCTCGAACACTTTTTGCGCGCCGTCCGCCAAGAGCGGCCGCGCCGCGCAGTCCACGTCCGAGACTATGTCCTCGGGCGCGCGGTCGATGAACACGGTCGTCCCCGAAAGCCGCATGCAGTCCACGTTGAAAGGCCGCAGCACGCTGCCGCCGCCCGTCGCGATGACGACGTTTTCGCGGCACGCGAGCCGTGCGATCGCCTCGCTCTCTCTGTCGCGGAAGAAGTCCTCTCCTTTTGCGAACATCTCGGGGATAGTCAGCCCCGTCTGCTCGCAGACAAAGTCGTCTGCGTCGACGAAGGTCATTTCGAACTCCTCGGCGAGCTGCTTGCCGAAAGTCGTCTTGCCCGAGCCCGGCATCCCGATCAGCCATATGTTGCCGTCTATAAGCAGCCTTTGGGACACGTCGGTGTAGATGCGCGGCTGCAAGCTCTCCGCACGGCTGTCGCCCGTCCAAATGTGCTGCGACTTCATCGCCTGGGCAACGAGCATGTACAGCCCTCCGACAACGCGCTTGCCGGCAAGCATCCCCAGCTTCAAAAACTCTGTCAGCATCGGATTGTAGATCAAGTCCGCAAGCACGTCAAAGCGCGCGATCACGTCTGCGCCGACGGGCGACTTGCCCGCTTTGGGATACATCCCGACGGGCGTGCAGTTGACGAGCAGATAGCCGCTCTCCCCGTCCAAGTCCGCATAGCTCATCGCATTGTGTCCGTCCGCCGCCGCGCCGCTCGGCTCGCGGCTGACGACAGTCACGTCCGCGCCCAGCGACTTCAACGCAAAGATCACGGAGCGCGCCGCGCCGCCGTATCCGAGCACGAAGGCGCGCTTGCCGCGCGGCTCTATCCATCGCGACGCGAGCATGGACGCAAAGCCGTAGGGATCGGTGTTGAAGCCCGTCAGCTTGCCGCCGTCGTTGCGCACGGTGTTCACCGCTCCTATCTCGCGCGCCTCGTCCGAGATCGCGTCGAGCAGCGGAATGACTGCCTTTTTGTACGGGATCGTCACGTTTACGCCGCGATAGCTTTGCAGCAGCTCTCTGCCTTCGCGCAGTTGTTCGGGCGTGAGCTCGACAGCCGTATAGCCGTCCTCCCTGCCCGTTGCGGCAAAGTATTCGCCGTGTATCGCAGGCGACAGCGTGTGAGCCAATTTTTCGCCGATAACGCAATACATATCAAAAATTCCCCTTGCGATATTCGCCGAGAAGTTTGAAGTCGTGGCTCAGCGACCGCGCCGCTTCGAGCGCGCACTTCATGCCCGTGCCGCTGCAATTGCCCTCGAGATCGGCGACGAAATAATATTTGGCAGGATTGCTCTTGTCGGGGCGCGACTCTATCTTGGACATGTTGATCCCGAGCCTCGCGAACACGCCGAGCACGCGGTAGAGCGAGCCCTTCTCGTTGTCCAAACCGAAACTGATCGTCACCTTGTCCGCGTCGCGGTCGGTCAGCTTTTTCGCGACGATGATGAAGCGAGTGAAGTTGTCCTTTTCGTCGTTTATCGGGCTGTCGATGACGTCGAGCCCGTACAGCTTCGCCGCGCTCTCGCTCGCGACGGCGGCTATGCTCTTGTCGCCCTTTTGCGCGACGAGCCGCGCCGCCAATGCGGTGTTGGAATAGGGGATCTGCTCCCAGCCGCCGCTTTGCAGATAGTCCGAACACTGCGCGAGCGCCTCCGCCTTGGAATAGACTGTGCGCACGTCCGACTTGCGCGCGCCCTTGACGCCGACGAGCGCGTGTCTGATCTGCTCCCACTGCTCGCCGACGATGTACATCGACTTTGCGCCGAGAAGGTCATAGACCTCGACGACGGAACCTATCGTGGAATTTTCGAGCGGCAACACGCCGTACTTCGCATCTCCCGAATCGATCGCGTCGATGACGGCGCCGAACGTCGGATATGCCGTCGCGTGCGCGAGTGTGCCGAAATAGCGCTCCGCCGCCTGCGACGAGAATGCGCCGAGAGTGCCTTGATAGGCTATCGGCGCGTCGGCGTCAAAGCTCTCGCGCTCGATGGCGTCGCCCGCGTCCGTGACTATCTCGAGCTGGCGCAGCTTGCCGACGTCCATGACGGACGTCATTATGTCCTCTATGCTGCCGGCAAAGCGCTTGTCGCCGAGCCTGTCCACGGCGCGCGCGATCACCTGCTTTTCGCGCTCGGGCCGAAAGATCGGCATCCCGTGCGCCTTCTTGTAGGCGGCGACGTCCTCGGACGCGCGCATCCTCTCTTCGAGCAGCGGCACGATCTGCGCGTCCGCCGCGTCTATGTCCTTTCTTATATCTTCAAGTTCTCTCATCTCATCTCCCGAGCAGATCAAAGACCGCTATCGCCGCGATCGCCTCGATCACGGGCACAGCCCTCGTGACTATGCACGGATCGTGCCTGCCTTTCAGCGTGAGCACCGCGTCCTCTTTTGCAACGACGTCGACGGTGTCCTGCGGCTTGAATATCGACGCGGTCGGCTTGATCGCAACGTCGAACACTATCGGCATGCCGTTGGTCACGCCGCCGATCACGCCGCCGTTGCGATTGGTCGTCGTCTTGACGACGCCGCCGTCATAGCGCATCGGATCGTTGGCTTGCGAACCTCTCAGCTTGGTCAGCCCGTAGCCGTCGCCGAATTCGACCGCCTTGACAGCCGGCACCGAAAACGCGAGCGACGCTATGCGGCTCTCCACGCTTTCGAAGAAGGGACTGCCCACTCCCGCGCTCACGCCGGTCACCGCGCATTGGATGACTCCGCCGACGCTGTCGCCGTCCTTGCGCGCGCCCTCGATCGCGGCGCGCACCGCGTCCGTCTTGGACTCGTCGAGCAGCGGCAGCCTCATCGCGGACAAGCGCGCGAACACGGCAGGATCTATCTGCGTCCCGAAGCGCTCGTCCTCTACGTCGGCGACGGAAAGGATGTGCGCGCCGACGGCTATGCCCTGCTCTGCAAGGAGTTGCTTTGCCACCGCGCCTGCGAACACGAGCGGAGCCGTCAGCCGTCCCGACGACGCGCCGCCGCCGCGGACGTCGTTGTGTCCGCCGTACTTGACATGATAGCCGTAGTCGGAATGCCCGGGGCGCATCAGCCGCTCCAATTGCGAGTAGTCCGACGACTTGACGTTGGTGTTGAAGATGACCGCGGCGATGGGAGTGCCCTCGGCAACGCCGTCCTTCACTCCGCACAACAGCCTGACTTGGTCCGCCTCTTTGCGCGGCGTGGACAGATCTCCGCCCGGCGCGCGTCGCGCGATCTCTGCCGCGATCGCGTCCGTATCGAGCCTGAACCCTGCCGGAACTCCGTCCAGCACGGCGCCGATAGCCTCGGCGTGTGATTCGCCGAACAGCGTTATCTTGAATTTCTCGCCCCATGTCGCGCTCATTGCACTCTTCCTCCGAGTCGTGTGTATTGTTGCAAAAAATCGGGATAGGACTTGCTCATGCACGACACGTCGTCGCACACGACGTCGCCGCGGCAGCCGAGCGCGGCTATCGCCGCCGTCATCGCCATGCGGTGGTCGCCGTGCGAACTGACTTCGCCGCCGTCCAGCTTGTCCCTGCCCTTGATGATCAGATCGTCGCCGTCGCGAGTCACGTCCGCGCCCAGCGCGGTCAGCATCTCGTATATCGCGGCGAGTCTGTCGCATTCTTTCAATTTCAGCCTCGACAGCCCGACGAGCCTCGTCGTCCTGTCCGCCCTCAGCGCGCACGCAAGCGCGAATACGGGCATTATGTCGGGGCACTGCTCGCCGTCAAAGACGAGCTCGCCATTCCCTTTGAGAGCTTCCAACATCGGCGCGATCGCCCTGTCTCCCTGCAAGCTGTCCGCGCGCAAGCCCTCTATCTCGACGTCGCTGCCGAGCGCGTCGGCTACGGCGAAAAACGCCGCCTGCGACCAGTCGCCCTCAACGGTGAAATCGGCGGCGGAATAGCCGCCTTCGGCGCGAAACTCTGCGCCTTGTTCGGTCACCGTCACGCCAAAATCGCGCATCGCCGCGATCGACATGTCGATGTAGGCGCGCGACGCGATCTCTCCCGTCGCAGTCAGCACGCCGCCGCACAGCGGCAGCGCGAACAATATCCCGCTGAAGAATTGGGAGCTGACGTCGCCGCGCAATGCGAACGCACCGCCGCGAAGCCTGCCGCCGATCGTCAGATCGAGCGCGCCGCCGCGCGACATGTTGCGCCACACAAGTCCGCGCTCGCGCCATATCCGCTCGTATTCGCCGAGCGGGCGCGATCCGAGCCTGCCTCTGCCGCGAAACGTGCACTCCCCGTCCGTCAGCGCCGCCGCGATCGGGATGCAAAATCTCAATGTCGAGCCCGATTCCGCACAATCGACGACGATCGGACCGTCAAAGCCGCGCGTGCCCTCTATCCTCAGCGCCGCGCCGTCTTGCGAGACCTTTGCGCCGAATGCGCGCACCGCGCCCAATGTCGCGATCACGTCGTCGCTGTCCGCTATGCCGCCTATCGTGCTGATCCCGTCGGCGAGCGCAGCGCAGAGCAACGCCCTGTGCGCCATGCTCTTGGACGGCGGCACGATCACCGCGCCCGTCAGCCTCGACGGCGAAAAACGCGCCCTCACTGCCAGAACTCCTTGTCTGTCGGATAGATGTAGGCGTCGCCTATCTCGCGCAGCAAGACTACGTTGAGCTTGCCGCCGAGATTCTTTTTGTCCTGCGCGATCGCGGCGCATACCTCGCGATAGGGCGCGCCGTCGGCGCAGCTCAGTCCGTAGGCGTTGCACAGCGCCGTTATCCTCGCCGCGGTGCCGCTCGGCGTCAGTCCCTTGCGCTCAGCGATCTCGGTGATCGTCTTCATCCCGACGGCGACTGCGGCCCCGTGCGATATTTTGCGATAGTTGTAATATTTTTCCAGAGCGTGCCCGTAGGTATGCCCGAAGTTGAGGATCATCCTCTCGCCCGTATCGCGCTCGTCATGTTCGACGACGACGCGCTTGATGTCCCAGCAGCGCATCACGACGTCGTCTATATGCGAGCGAAGCCCCTCTCTCGAACCTGCGCGTTGCAGAGCGTCAAACAGCTCCGCGTCGCGTATGCAGCCGTACTTGACGACTTCCGCCATCCCGTCCGAAAACCATGCGTCGGGCAATGTGTCCAGCACGTCGGGATCGACGATCACGGCCTTGGGCTGCCAAAACGCGCCCGCCAAATTCTTGCCCCACGGCAGATCGACGGCGACTTTGCCGCCGACGGCGGAATCGACTTGCGCCAACAGCGTTGTCGGGATCTGTACAAAGTCGAGTCCGCGCAGATAGGTCGCCGCGGCGAATCCGCCGAGGTCGCCCACTACGCCGCCCCCGAGAGTCACGACGAGATCGCTGCGCGTCAGTCCTGCCGACGCGAACATCGAATAGACCGTCATCAGCGAGTCGAAACGCTTGGACTCCTCTCCCGACGGGACGCTGCCGCTCGACACGTCGAGCCCAGCCGCTTTGAGCGACGCGACGACTTTGCCCAGCCACAGCGGCGCGACGACGGAATCGGTCAGTACGAAGACTTTGCGCGCGGCTCCGCCGAGAGCGGCGATCAAGCCTCCGCAATCATCGAGCAGTCCGCGCTCGCAGCAAATGTCGTAGCTGCGGCTGCCGAGTCCCACGGTCAGCGTGCGCACGTCAGACCTCTCTGCCGACCACGGCGGCGATGCCGCGGATCTGCTTCATCACGTCGTCGAACACGGACGGCTTGATAGATTGGTTGCCGTCGCAAAGCGCGTGCGCCGGATCGTTGTGGACTTCGATGATGAGTCCGTCCGCGCCGACTGCGACCGCAGCTCGCGCCAACGGCTCCACCATCCACCACTTGCCCGTCGCATGCGACGGATCGACGATGATCGGCAGATGCGACAGATTCTTCACCGCGACTATCGCGCTCAGATCGAGCGTGTTGCGCGTGTATGTCTCGAATGTGCGGATGCCTCTCTCGCACAAAATGACTTGGTCGTTGCCGCCTGCCAAGATGTATTCTGCCGCCATCAGCCACTCTTCGATCGTCGCGGCAAGTCCGCGTTTGAGCAATACGGGCTTGCGGATCTGACCGAGCTGGCGCAGCAGATCGAAGTTCTGCATATTGCGCGCGCCGACTTGGATGACGTCCACGTCCTCGACGAATCTGTCGATGTCATAGGGCGACATCAACTCGGTGACGATCGGAAGCCCCGTCGCCGCCTTTGCCTCTTTGAGCAATTCCAAGCCCTCATACTTCAGGCCCTGGAACGCATACGGCGAAGTGCGCGGCTTGAAAGCGCCGCCGCGCAGCATATTGGCGCCCGACTTCTTGACGTCCTTGGCAACTCCGACGATCTGAGCCTCGTTCTCGACCGAGCACGGGCCTGCGATGATCGCGAGCTGTTTGCTACCCACAGCCACGTCGCCGACATTGACGATCGTCGGCTTGGGGTGGAACATCTTGTTGGCCTTCTTGAAAGGCTCCGCAACGTGGATTATCTTGTCGACGTTGCGATTGGCTTCTATCTGCGTCGGGTCGATCTTGCTGGTGTCGCCGACAAGACCGAGAATGCTGAGCTCGGTACCGATGACGGGGCTGACTTGCACCCCGTATCCGGTGATCTTGTCGATGAGTGCGTCTATCTCTTTTTGCGGTGTATTCGGTTTGAGTACAACGATCATATGATTCCTCTCTTTTTTGCAAAGTTTATGCGTCTATTTTACAGCAACATCGACTTTATTTGCAAGGATATTCGCATATGCGCGCGCATTTTTTTGCATATTTCTCACAACCGTGCGCCTGTTCGCTCACGCGGTTTGAGCGACTGCGGACGACGGACGGCGGCTCGATAGGCGCGGATATCGAGCGGCATTCCGTGCGGCAAATGTGCGCCTCGCGACAGCGATCGTTCACGCCCTGCGCACATTGTTACTAATTGATAATAATTGATATTCATTGATACACATATATACTATTTTGACAAATAAGCACACTTTCTCGATCCTGCGCTTTTTTGCTCAACGTCAACAACTTCTTATTTACCAACAATGAAAACAGCGGCAAAATTTCAAACTATACCATCGTCAAATTTGAATATTCATCTTTTGAACTAACGACGGCGACACATTCCATATCAAGCCAACGGCAATGGTAAATACCAAATTTTCACTTTCTCGAGCAAAAAACGTCGATGATCTGCCGAGAGGAACCGAAACACCCCAACAAAAGAACTGCCGTTGCGAAACACTTCTGCGCAAAGTCTATGTTTAACATTTACGAACAGTGAAAACTGCGGCAAATTTTCAAATCAAGCTATGTCGGCACCGAGTTTTCCGAGCTAAGATAACGTCGACTATTTGTTGGCAGATCCGGCAGCTTCACTCTTCCAAACTAAGTCGGCAGCCTGCTTTTTCAAACAAACGAGCGCAAAACTCTTCAGTGTCAAGGCAACACTTCACATTTGCAGACAAGTTACAATGGCGGCACTATTTTCGAAAAAACAACTCCATTTTTCCAAACAAAAATGAGCGCTGAACACTTGTGTCCGCGCTCGTTTGGGCTCTCGGCTTCTTGCCCGATCACTTCTCGGTGATGACTGCGATGCACTTGCCGTTGCGGTGTATCTCGACCTTTGCAAAGCCTGCGCTCTGCATCAATTCGGACAATCTGTCCGCCGTGTAGACGGTCATGCCTCCGACTTCGCGCGCGACCTCGGTCCAATCTTCGCTCTCTCCGTCCGTATCGTTGAACACGGCGAACACGCCGCCTTTTTTCAACACGCGATAGACTTCGGAAAAAGCGCGCTCTATCGGATGCCAAAAATATACTGTTTCGAATGCGGTGACGAGATCGAATTCTCCGTCGCCGAACGGCAACGCAAGTACGTCTCCCGCGATCACCGCACACGCGCCGCGACCGATCGCGCGACGGTTGTGTCGCGCACTCTTGGCAACGCTCGTCGCGGAATAGTCGACACCCTTGACATTGTCGCTCTTGGTCAACATTCTCGCTACGTTCGCACCGCCGCCGCATCCTATGTCGAGCACCGCGTCCGTCCGCGCGATCTCGACCAAAGACAACCCCCACTCGGCAAGCATCGCATGAGTGCCGTGATTCATCCTTGTCAACATTATCCGCCCGAGCAGCCCCTTGGGCTTGCGAGCGTTGCGCCTGTATCCGAACATATTTACCTCGCCAATAGTTTATTGATTTGACGAGCAAAAGTCAATGATTTTCCATAGCTCAAACATGACGGCTTTTGCGTTCGTGCGCTACTCACTTGCTATAATACAATGCGTCCGCCATTTTCCATCCTCTCGCGAAACATTTTTCGTGGGCGCACCGTTTCAATATTAATATACGCATGAATGTCAACGCTTTCTTCTGCAACACCTTTGTTCCCGTGCGTCGTTTGCAATTCTTTCGTAATTCCGATCGGCTGACAAAAAGCAGCAATAATGTGAAGAATGAAAGAACACCCAATGCATCTTTTCTTCGGATATAGAAATGTTAAGATGATGTTGTTAGTTGGTTATTTTATGTTGCTCTATAATGGACGATTTAATATACAAGGATAAGCACACTGTCGCAAAACATATATGCCCGGATCGTATTAGTGCCATGATCGTCTTGTTAAACAAAAACTGAATTGATATTATTTATGTTTTACTATTATTATAAATTTATTTTAATGTATATTTGAAATTCATGCCATGATCGTACATCAACATCAATGTCGATCAAACGCCGATATGTCAAAAGCGCTATCTGACTTGATCGGCAACAATTGCATACAGGTTTATGATCCTCTTACGTCTAGAGCGCATAACGATAAGCCGCAAGCGTACCGCTGCTCTTTCCGTCGGACAGCGCATAATCGGGATCGAGATGGAATATGCACACGTCGGCAAGGGGCGCACGGCGAAAAGCGCGGTTTCCGCTTGTGCGCTTATTTTATTTTTGTATTGAAGTGTCGGCGCAATACCTTCGCACAATTTTTCGCCCAATACTACTTGAAAAGGCTGCTTACATATATCTATGCGTAACCGCTAATTCGGATAAGCTCACCCGCTCGCGGTCCCGTAAGGGGCGCCTTGCCAAAAGTGTCATTTTGGCTCGGCACGTTATCGAGGTTCCACACCGCGGAGAGTGGTGCAGATTTGCGCCGTACAAAAGCGAGAGGTGCGGCCAAGCGTATATGGAAATACGTGACCGCACCTAAGTCTGCAGTAAGGCGCAAAGATGTGCCGCTATACGCGGCGTGGCGTAGGTCAATACCCGTAGAAGGTCTTAGCGAGTGGCATGACGAAGTATTCGCGCAAAAGCCGCGCAACTCTCGCATTAGACGGAGCAATGCCCTCACTTTGCACCGCCATTGCGGGGAGGGAGAGAGCAGAAAAATTCCGACAGCATTTTGCTGCCGGAAGCTTTCTGTGCAAAGCAGTTTTGAGCTGCGTATTTTGCGCGAAGACAAGTCGCGTCCCCGAAGGTCAATACCCTCAGTGGTGAGACGAAGTATTCGCGCAAAAGCCGCGCAAATCTCGCATTAGACGGAGCAATGCCCTCACTTTGCACCGCCATTGCGGCGAGAGGGCAAGCAGAAAATTTCCGACAGCTTTTTGCTGTCGGAAGTTTTCTGTGCAAAGCAGTTTTGGCTAATGTATTTCGCCCTCAAACAAGGAGCATCCTCGTGGGTCA
>CALWKR010000062.1 GCA_944381315.1 uncultured Christensenellaceae bacterium | reverse complement strand
GATAATATCTAATGCGTCTTTGATAGTAGGCATATCCAATTACCTCCTTCGGTGGTACTGTTTCTTACTATTATTATACGCTATTTCTCGTCAAAAATCAACCATTTGTTGTGACAGAGCCTTTCAGAAAAATTTTCAAAAAAATTTGTGATGTACCGTTTTCGGCTCGCTTAATTTCTCGAAATATTGTATTATATTATTGTAGCAAGCGAAAGCGTTGCGATCAAAAATTGTTTTCGCCTTGCAAGGAGGTAACGTACAATGTCGGCATATTTGACGATCAAGGAGTATGAGGATAAATTCGGCAAAACACCGATGATACCGTTTATGCGATCGAACGGTACAGACAAAAAATTCTTAAAGATGGTGCAGGAGGCGATCGACAGAGGTACTCCGCTTACCGAAGACGACTATGAAAAATACTATCCTACCGATCCTGACGTGTTGTACTGATCGATGAAAGTGTTGCATGACCGATGTAGAGAAGCTTTGCGCATCGAATATGAAGAGATCTCGTCAAAAGATCTCAACGGCAAGAATGTTACAAGGTCTAAATACAGTGAGCATTGAGGTGCAACTATGGAGTATGAATTCAGTGAGTTTTCATTGTGAAGATTATGACACGGCTATGCGGTTTATGTTTGAGCGCAACCGGCACTCTTACTTTGACTACGAATATGGCGTTGAAGCAGAAACAGGCTTTTGGAACAAACAGACAAACCCCATACAGGGCAAATAAGAGGGACAGACTTATGGACTATAATAAATTGTTAAGCGGTATTAAGGACGGCATATCCGAGTCGTGGGTAGAAGAATATGATTGTGCTCCCACACTCGCACGAATGAATTATATAAAAAAGTGATTAACGTATCACGATCTGCAAGAGCGATCACTTCGGTGGTCGCTTTTTTGGTTAGACTTATGGCGACGTGTTGCGGCAGACATACAATCAGCTATGGCTGTCCTCAAGACTTTTGCGGCGAAAGGTGTTATCATCGATATATCGATATTGATCGGAGTGAGTTGTGGAAAACGCATTTGAAATTAGGAAATACGAGCCGAATGACGCGATCGAGTGCGGACGCTGTTTTTTCGAAGGCTTTTTCGGTTGCGCGCTCACAGACGAAGACCGACGCTTTTTGACTGCATACGCGCAAGTCTTGATAGAGAAGTGCTCGTTCTGTTATGTCGCGGTCAAGGACGGCGAGGTCGTCGGGTTTGTTTCGGGCAGCTACCGCAAGCAGTTCGACAAAAAACTCGCAAAGTGCTGCGACACCAAGCGGCACTATCGCGATTGGCTCGCGTGTTTCGTCAAGTTCTATATGGGCGGATACAAGCTGTCGGATGAGTTCAGGCGCCAATTCGACGCTTTCTTTCGACGCGTGCGAGAACGAGATCGCAGCACTCCCGTCGAGTGCGACTGCGAGCTTGTTGCGCTGTCTTCAAAGAAACAGTTCCGCAAGGGCTTGGGCACTGCGCTTTGGCAAGCGTTTGCCGCAAGATGCCGCGCGGACGGCGCAAAGCGCGTGAGACTGTTCACTGACTCGGACGCGTCATATCGCTTTTATGAAAAACGCGGATTTTCTCGGGTGTGGGAAAAGCCGTATTCTTTCGCAAGCGAAGGCGCGGCGTTTGTCTATGAATACTTGCTGTGAAATGCAAGCGGTACATTCGCCATTCACGACATTATGTCCCCGTCTTTGTACGACGATCTGCAAGAGCTTGTGAGATCGTTGAAAGATCAAGGTTTTTCGGAAGTCAAAGCCGTCGACGCTACGCAAGGATCTCTGCTGTCCGCCAAGGAAAGCAGGATGTATATGCTCAGGCATTCGACGCTGCTCATCGGAAAAAATTAGCGTCAGACTAGTCGATATACTATCAATCTTGTGCATGATCGCGCCGCCTTCGGGCGGCGCTTTTTTTCGGACAAGTCTATACCGCCGTCGGGGCGCATATTCTGTATCGATAGCGGCTTGTCCGCGGAGGTGAATATGTTGGAATGGCTCGATCTGCTGCCCAAAGACATCGCCGAGCGCATCGACGATCCGTCGTCGGTCACCGAAGTGAGGCTGAGGGCGGGCAAACGCACGACGATCTCGCGCGGAGGCAGTTATGCGGCGATAGGCAGAGAGGCGGATATGCACGATCTTCAAGCCGCGCTTTCGGTAGCGACCGAGAGATCGGTCTATGCTGCCGAGACGCTGCTCGCGCAGGGCTTTTTGACATACAAGGGCGGAGTCAGGATAGGCATTTGCGGCGAATGCGTCTACAAGAGCGGCAAGCTCGCCGCCTATCGCAACGCGTCGTCTTTGTGCATACGCGTGCCGCACGAAGTCGACTTTTGCGACAGGCGCTTGGAGAGGGTGCTCAATGCATTTGAAAACACGCTGATCGTCTCGCCGCCCGGAGCCGGGAAGACGACTTTGCTCAGATATATCGTCAAAAGGCTTTCGCAGAGCGGCGCAAACGTGCTTGCGATCGATGAGCGCAACGAGATCTCCGCAAGCGTGGACGGCATCCCGACTGCGGACGTGGGGCCGAATACCGACGTCGTGCTCTTTGCCGCCAAGCGCGACGGCTATGCCGAGGCGGTCAGGGCGATGCGCCCCGACGTCATCGCGACGGACGAGCTGTTCGGAAAACACGAAGTCGATTGCATCGTCGACGCCGTGCGTTGCGGAGTCAAAGTCGTCGCGACGGTGCACTCGGACAGCGTCGTCAAGGTGCTGTCGGACAACATCTACGGGCAGCTCGGCGCCGTGACGCGCTATTATGTCACGCTGCGCGGACGCGGCGTCATCGAGACCGTCTACGACGGCGCAAAGAAAAATTGCATTCTTTGATCGTAGGAGCGGCGCTGTTCGTCTGCTGCGCATATGCAGGGTTCGGGATCTCGGCGTACTATCGCAAAAGATATCTGTTCTTTGCGGCGATGACTGAATATATCGACGCGCTCGCGAGCGGCATTTCGTACGCAAAGACTCCGCTGCCCAAGCTCACGCGCGCTTTCGCGGACGGCAAGCGCGGAGACGCGGCGCAATTGTTGGCAAAGTTCGCCGACAATGCGGCGAGCGGAGAAGGAGCGAAGTGCGAGCAAAAATTTTTGTCCGCATTCGAGCGCAAGACGATCGAAGAGTTCTTGGACTCGCTGGGCAGATATGACAGCGAAACGCAGCTCGCGGAGCTGGCGCGTCATCGCTCGATCATCGTGCCGATCGCAAAAGATTGCGAAGAAAAATACCGCAAGACGGGCAAACTCGCCGCAAAACTCGGCATCCTCATCGGGATCGCCGTCATGCTCGCGCTCGCTTAGGAGGGATATGGGAGTTGATATCATCTTGAAGATCGCCGGTGTGGGACTGCTCACCGCGATCGTGAATACCGTGCTCAAAAAGTGCGACAAGGACGAGCTCGCGACTTTCGTCACTCTCGCAGGGCTTGCCGTCGTGCTCGTAATGGTGCTGGACTTGCTGGGCGGCTTGTTCGACAACGTCAGATCCATTTTGGACTTGTATTGATGGAGATCTTCAAGGTCATAGGCGTGGGGCTCATCGGCGTTTGCGCCGTCATCGTCCTCAGGGCTACCGAAAACAGATATGCCGTGCTCGCAACCGTCGCAACGGGCGCGGTCATCTTGATCATCGCGCTCAATTCCCTTCAAGGCGCGATCGTCGGCCTGCACGGCATCATCGACAAGACGGGCGTGGACGAGGAGCTTTTTGCGACGCTGCTCAAGATCGTCGGGATAGGCTATGTCACCGAATATACGTCCGAGCTGTGCGCCGACGCGGACTGCGCGAGCATCGGCAAAAAAGTCGCGTTCGCAGGCAAGATCGCGATCTTTCTGCTCGCGATCCCGATAGTCACCGCTTTGATTGGTATTGTCGGCGAGCTCGCCGAAGGGGTGTGATATGAGAGCTTTCGCCTTGGTCGCCTTGCTCTCCGTGCTCATCGCATTGACGGCGGCGCCGCAGTATGCGCTCGCAGAGGAGAGCGTGCAGGACGCATTGACGGACGAGATCGCGGACAAGCTCGACGAACTGGATACGTCGGGACTGCAAGAGTGGTTCGACTCGCTCGACGACGACGCAAAAGCCGCTCTCGGCGGCGACTTTGAAAGCGCGGTCAATGCTTTGCTGTCGGGCGAATACGGCGGGGGAGCCGATCAATTTTTCGCTTTGATGCTCGATTATGCCGTCGGATCGGTGACGGATATGCTCGCCGTATGCGTGACGGTGTTCGGGATCGCGATGCTGTTCTCGATCGTGTCGGGGATGTCGTCGTCGTTTTTGAAAAAACAGACGGTGCAGCTGATCGGCTTCGTATGCTACGGAGCGATCGCCGCCGTCGTGCTCGCGCGAGTCGTCGCCGTTGTCGAGGACGGAGCAAAGACGGCGTCCTCTCTGACGACGCTGATGAACGCGTCTTTCCCTGTCGTGCTCACTCTGCTGACGGCGGCAGGCGGCGCGGCTTCGGCGGCGACGATAGGTCCGATGATGGGATTTTTGTCGGGCGGAGTCGCCGCGGCGGTGACGGAGATCGTCTTGCCTCTCTTTGCGGCGGCGACCGCGATCGGCGTTGTCGGCAATTTGTCTTCGTCTGTCAGATTGGACAAATTCAGGTCCTTCCTGTCGTCGGCGGCAAAAACCGTGCTCGCGGCGGTGTTCGGGCTCTTTGTCACGTTGCTGACGATCAAGGGCATCGCCGGCTCGATCGCCGATTCGGTGTCGCTCAAAGCCGCCAAGTTCGCAGTCCAAAGCTATATACCGCTGCTGGGCGGCTATCTTTCGGACGGGCTCGACATCGTGCTCGCGTCAGTCGTCTTGATCAAAAACTCCGCAGGAGCGGTCGTCGCGTTGATGGCTGCCGCCGCCGTCGCGTCGCCCGTCATCCGCATAGTTGTGACGTCGCTCGGGCTCAAACTCGTCGCAGGACTGATCGAGCCGTTCTCGGACAAGCGATTCTCAGATATGCTTGGCGGCATCGCGAAAAATCTATCCGTCGCGGCGGAGGCGCTGATCGCTCTCGGCGTCGCCTTCGTCATCACGGTGATGTGCGCAGTCGTAAGCTGCAACGCGGGGGTGATATGAGCGCGTGGCTGCTTTCCGTCGTCGGGATAGTGTCGGCAGGCGTATTGCTGGACATCTTGCTGCCGGACGGGGATATGGCAAAGTATGCAAAGGGAGTCTTTGCGCTCATCGTCGTGCTCGTGCTCGTCTCGCCGATCGCGTCCGTCGTTTCGGACGGAAGCCTCGCAGACGCCCTTCAAGGCGCAACGCAGATAGAGACGGACGGCGCATTCCTCGATTCGCTCGATCGCGACAGAGAGCAGGCGGATGAGGAAAAGGTGCAAGCCGCGCTGCAAAGGGCGGGATACGAAACCGAGTCGGTCAATATCTTCGCCGCGGCGACGCAGAGCTATTCGCCTCAGCGCGTGAATGTAAAGATGCAAAATTTCGGTGAGCTCACGGACGAGCAAAAGTCCGAGATCGAAAATATTGTAAAAAGCGCGGTCGCGTGCGAGGAGGTCAGGATATATGGATGACAACAGAGACGACGCCACGGCGGTCAACACCTTGTGGCAAAAATTGAAGAGCATAAAGCACATCAAACTCATTGCAGCCGTCGCGCTTGTCGCTCTGATCGCGTTGATCGCCGCGGCGGCGTGGGGAAGCGGCGACGGCAACGAGTCGCAAAGCGAAGCTACTCTCGAGACGAGGCTCGCCGATATCTTGTCCGAAATGGACGGAGTGGGCAAGTGCATGGTCATGATCACCTATGACGGCGAGGGCGAAAAGGAGATCGCATACGAGCAGGACAGCGAGAGCAACGTCACCACGGACAGCGACGGCAGCGGAGATCGAGTCGTCGAGAACTCCACGTCGCATTCGCGCCCGATCACCGTGACCGTGGACGGAGTGGAGCAAGTCCTCGTCGTGTCGAGCACGCCTGCGCCGATACGCGGAGTGGTCGTAGTTGCGGAGGGCGGCGCCGACATTGCGGTCAAACTCAGGATAATAGACGCTATCTGCGCGCTCGTCGACGTCGAAGGACTCAACGTCAAAGTCTTTGCGATGAACGGGTGATGTTGTCGAAATAACACATATGCGCGTCAAAGCGGAATATCGCCGCGCCGCCGCAATATATATAGAGTAGACAAGCGGAAAAACGCTATAATACATTTTCCATGGAGGTATTTTATGGCAGAGCAAACAGTCAAAGTCAGAAAGGGCCTTTCTGCAAATGCCAAGAAGGTGATCGTGCTGTGCAGCATGGTCGCGCTCTTGGTCCTCACCGGAGTGCTCAACTTCGTGCTCAACGGCGACATCCTCGATCAAACGAACGATCCGACTCAGGTAGGCGGCGACGCGGTGACGACATTCTTCGCCAACTATCGCACCGACAGAGAGACGGCGAGAGCGGAGGAGATGTCCTATCTCGACGCGATCATCTCGTCCGAAGATTCCAGCGCGGAAGCCAAGACGACCGCCGAAGAGATGAAGCAAGAACTGCTCGGCAACATCGAGACCGAACTCGTGCTCGAAAATCTCATCAAAGCCAAGGGCTTCGACGACGCGATCGTCACGATGAGCACAGACAACGTCAACGTCATCATAGATCAAGCGACTTTGGAGTCCGAACAGGTGGCGCAGATCCTCGGCGTCATTCTCGAAGAGACCGACTATGCCGCAACTCAGGTCGTAGTCGTACCTTATGAGGCCTAACCGCTTGTCAAACACCTCCGAATATGTTATGATATCAATGATATATTCGGAGGTGGACAATGTCCTTCGGCAACAACAAAGACGAGCAGGCAGTGGAAACTTATGTCAGCATAATCACATCTGTGGCGACGACTGCCGCGATGCAGGTCAAGGGCGTCGCATCCGTGTCGTATGACGCGGGCGAAGTCTCCAAACCGACCAAAAAGAAAAGAGAGAGCGCCGTGGCGGTGGAACTGTATTCCGACAAGACGGCGCTCATCGACATAACCGTCAACGTCTATTACGGATTCATTATCCCCGAAGTCGTTGCACGTATGCAAGAGAAGATCAAGACCGAAGTCGAAAAAGCGACTTTTTACAAGGTCAAAGCGATAAACGTAGTAGTTGCCGGCGTCGTCTATGCAGAATGACGCGCCGCATATTTTTGGATCATGAGCAGAAGAACAGCAAGAGATTATGCATACAAACTGATCTTTGAGTCGCTATTCCATCCCGACGGCGACGAAGATCCCAAGCTCGCAGAGACGATGTTGCAGGACAACTCGCTCACCGAGGACGACAAGACCTATTTGAGCGAAGTCGTCAACGGCGTCCGCGAGCATTATCCCCAACTCAAAGAGTGCATACAACGCAATATCAAGAATTTTTCGTACGACAGGATATTCAAGCCCGATCTCGCGGCTTTGCTTTTGGCGACCTATGAGATAAAGTACGGCAAGATCCCCGCGGCGGTAGCGATCAGCGAAGTCATCGATCTCGTCAAGATCTACAGCTCGGAGTCGAGCGGCAAGTTCGTCAACGGCGTCCTCGCCGGAATTTACAAAGAAACGGAAGGTGAATGAGATATGTTGATACTCGGCAAACAAGTCGCCGCCGATACGCGCGCGCAGCTCGCTCTGCAAGTCAAAGACTTTGAACAAAAATATCGCCGCAAGCCATGCCTTGCCGTCATCATCGTCGGCGAGGATCCTGCGTCGCAGACATATGTCCGCAACAAGATCAAGGGCTGTGCCGAAGTCGGCATGGCGTCGCTGTCCTACGAATACGGCGCGACAACGCCTCAGGCAGAGATCGCCGCAAAGCTCAAAGAGCTCGCCGCCGATCCCGATGTGGACGGCATCCTCGTACAGCTTCCGCTGCCCGAAGGCTTTGACGAAAAATATCTGCTCTCGCTGATCCCCGACAGCAAGGACGTCGACGGATTCAGCCCCACCAATATGGGACTTTTGGCGATGGGGCGTCCGCGCACGATCTCGTGCACGCCTTTCGGGATCATGAAGCTGCTCGAGAGCACCGGCACGACGCTCAAAGGCAAACGCGCCGTCGTCATAGGGCGCAGCAATACCGTCGGCAAGCCCATGGCGATGCTGTTGCTCAACGCAGACTGCACGGTCACCGTCTGCCACAGCAAAACGGTAGGACTAGCCGAGATCGCCTCGCAGGCGGATATTCTCGTTGCGGCGATAGGCAAGCCGCGCTTTGTCACCGCCGATATGGTCAAAGACGGCGCGATCGTCATTGACGTAGGCATAAACAGAGTGGACGGCAAGCTCGTCGGCGACGTCGACTTCGAAGCCGTCAAGGACAAGGCGTCCTTCATCACTCCGGTGCCGGGCGGCGTCGGTCCGATGACGATCACGATGTTGCTCGCCAACACGCTCCAAGCTGCGATCAAGGCGGAAGAAGACCGCTGAGAGTCATGCAACTCCCCACGATCAGCGTAACCGTATTGACTCAATATATCCACGACATCTTCGTTGCGGAGGAGATGCTGCACGGCATTTCCGTCTGTGGCGAGGTCAGCGGGATAAAGACGAGCGGCGGTCACGCTTATTTTGTACTCAAAGACGCCAATTCACAGATCTCTTGCTGCTGTTTTCGATACGCAAAGACCTATCTGCCCAAAGACGGAGAGACCGTCATCATCAAAGGCAGCGTCGATTTTTATTCCAAGAGAGGCACGATCTCGCTCAACGCCGACGTAATCACGCCGTATGGCAAAGGGCTAGCGGCTCTCAATCTCGAAAAACTCAAAAAAAGACTTG
>CALWKR010000061.1 GCA_944381315.1 uncultured Christensenellaceae bacterium | reverse complement strand
AAGTTTATGTCAGAGATCGTGCCGAGGTTGCGGCCCATAAAGAGCCCGCCTACACTGACTCCTACTCCACCTATGTTAGAAGCTATACTAGTATGATAGAACTCTTCTGTTATTCGTGATAGGTTGTCAGCCGCAAAGTGACTAGTGCCTTGGCTGATCACCGAATGTGTGTTTCCGTCGGTCGTGCCGGCAGTCTCTCCGCCGCTGACATAGCTCAGCGCCGTCTCTCCTTCCATCAAGATGCCGATGCCGCGGTCCTCTATGGCGACCGCCTCGCCTCTGTTCGTCCAGATCTGATAAGCGCTGACGGTGCCGCTCGCCGCCAATGTGACGGTGAAGCCCTGTCCGTCGAGCGACTTGTGCTTGGGCATCGTGACGGCGGTCGCGCCATAGCCGTCGGGCTTGTTCTCGCCATAGTCGACTGTTATGTTTTTGGCGAGGACGCCGTAGTCTGCGTTGGCAAGATCCGAATAACGCGGATCCGTCGTCGGCAAGCCGACCATCCAACTCGAAACATCAGTCTGCCCTTCCTCCGTCTTGCTGGTCGTGTTCTTGCCGCCCGAGATGAAGGTCATCAGCTCGGCTTGGTTGTAGATCAACACTTCGTTGAAGACAAATCTCATCACATAGACGCCGTGCGCGGTGTTCATGCCTTTCTCACTCGCCGCAGTGCCGAAGGACTCAACAAGGCGAGTAGCAATGTCGATCGTCGCGCTGGCGGCAACGCTGCCCGTCGTGTCGTCGAGAGCGTGGAATTCTTTCACCTTGGTGATGCCGTCCTTGCCCTCGAGCGCGGCGCCGCTGCTGTCGGTCGCACCATTGAAGTAGGCGGTGTATGTCTCGTATTGCAGCGCGTTGGTGATGTTGTCGATCGTCAAGGTGATGTTGCCGACGCTGTCCCAATGCGCGGAGATCGTGTTGTTGGTCTCGCCGGAATAGCGGTTGTTGGTGACCCAAATGCGCATGCCCATCTGCGCCCAAGCGGCGTTGTAGCCGTCGACGAGGTCGGGCGCATAGCCGAACACGGCGAGCTCGGTGCGCTCGTTGAACACGCTCGAGACGTTGTCGATGTAGGCGTCGGTAGCCCATGCGGTGTCGCCGTAGTAGTTGACCTTCCAGACGATGTTTTTTATCCTGTTTGTGTCGATGTTGTACGTTGCGGAGCCGTCTTCGCCGACGGTGACGCCGTCGAGCAGTCTGCCCGTGACGAGTCCGACTTTGGAGCCTGCGGACGCGCGCAGATAGCCCTCGAAGTCGACATAGACGCTGTTGAGCGAGGACGGATCGATGCGCTTGTAGGTGGCAGTCGCGATCGAGGTGTCTGTCGCGTAGTTGGCAGCAAGACCGATCGCGCCGCCGCTGTACAAGTCGAGCGACGTGCTTGCCGACGAGCTGTCGGTCGCGATGCCGTTGTACATATATCCGACGCCCTTGACGACGCTCGTCTTGATCGTGGCGCCGTTGGCGACGCCGACCAAGCCGCCGAGAGCGGCGGTGCCGCCCGACAACGTGCCGTTGATGAGCATGCGGGACAGATATTCGGAGAAGAACTCCGCGCCCGTCATTATGCCGCGCAGGTCGCCGACGACGCCGCCGAGCGCCGCGAAGTTGTGCGAAACGCTGACGTCGACAAAGCTGTATGCCTGCATCGTCACGACAAGTCCGCTGACGGAAGTGTCGTTGGTTTCGTTGCTGACCATGCCGATGATGCCGCCTGCCGAGACGCGGTTGAGCGACGCGCCCGACGCCGACTCGACTTGGACGCCAGCGTTTTCGGCGAAGGTGACGCTGCCCATATCGGATATGGACGCGCCTGCGCCTATTTGCGCGCCGACCATGCCGCCGACGATCGCGTCCTTGCCGCTCAAGCCGGCGCCGACTTGCAGCGACGTCACTCCGTCGTAGTTGACGGAGGGGAAGCCCGTCATCGTGCCGCTGTTTACGCCGATCAGCATGCCGAAGATGACGCCGATGTATTGATCGTAGGCGTTGGTGCCGTCATGAGCGACAAACTGCTCGGACGGAGAGAGCGATTCGGCTTGATCGAGCACAGCCTTCATATCAACTTCGGTGCTTGTCTCTATGTTGACGACAAGATCGCTCAAAGTGCCTTCGTTGCGCGCAAGGAAGTAGCCCTTGGCGGCATAGAGTCCGCTGTTGACGATCTCGGTGTTGTCGCCCGAGCCCTCGCGCCATACCATCTCTTGGGGCGCAACGTTGTTTTGCATAGCGCCGCTGACGGTGATCGAATAGCCGCCTGCGGCGTTGCCGTCAAGGCTCCTGCCCTCGCCGAACACGAGCGCGATCTCGGTGTAGGACAGCTCGACGTTTTTGTCCGTCGATGCGGACGCGGCGACGATCAATTGCAGCGCCTCGGCGCCTGCGTACCAGCCGTAATATCTGTATCGGCTGTCCTCGTATGCGTCATCGTCGCGCAGATAGTGCGTGCCGCCGACGACTGCATAGGCGCTGCCCGAGAGAGCGGACAGCAGCATCGACGCGTCGCGCGCGTCATCGGTGTAGATCTTGGTGCCGGTGATCGAGATCTCCAGGCGAGCGACGTCGCCCTCTTCGCCCGTCACCGAGCCGCCTTCCACAGTCGTCGAAGACAAAGTCGCACTGCTGACGAATTGCGGCAGAGTGTTGACCAAAGACAAGGTCAGCGTCGAGTCGGAGCGCGAGAGCGAGAGCTTGCCATAGTCGAAGAAGTTGTCGGACGCGTCGACGATCGAGTAGCCGCGCGACGCGCTCACGCTCGGAGCGCCGCCGACGCCGAACACCGACGCGCCGCCGCTCTTGGTGAGAGCGTACGGCTCGTCGTCCGTGATGTACCAGAACGAATTTTTGACGGTGACGCCCGCCTCGTTGTAGCCCGAGAAATAGCCTCGGCTGACGTTGTTGCCGCCGTTGTAGACGCCGCCGACTGCGCCGGCGACCACTCCGTCCAATTGCGGAGTCTTGCCGATAGCGCCGACTGCGCCGCCTATCCTCTCGTTGGAAGCGGAGCCGAGATAGGCGATCGCGCCTATGCCGGAGACAACGCTGTTCGTCACCTGCGTGCCGGAGCCGGTCAATCTGCCGATCAAGCCGCCGACGTCGGCATAAGTTGCGCCGCTGTTGGTGACGGTGAAGTCGACATTGAGCGTCGCGGAAGAGTTTTTCAATGCGCCGGTGTCGCCCGTCATCGAACCGACGACGCCGCCCGCGGTCAAGTCCGAACCGCCGAGCGTGACGCCGAAAGAATTGTCGTATTGCGCGCCGTCGAGATAGGCGCTCCAGCCTTGGTCGGCGCCGTAAGTCGCGCGCGCGCCGACGATGTTGCCGGTGTTGAACGTCCCTGCGACGCCGCCGAAGCTGATCGCGGCGGTGCTTGCGCCCTCGATCGTGACGTCGCCGAACCATGTCGCGGACATGCCGTCCACGCCGCCGACGGAACCGCCGTAGATGTAGCCGAACTCGCCGACGTGAGCGGCCGTCATCGCGCTGTGATCGATCGTCAAAGCGCCGTTCATCACAAAGTCGGCGTGATCGACGTTGCCGGGATATTGGACGACGCCTGCGACGCCGCCCCAGATCACGGAGCCGGGCGCAGACAGCGAGAAGTTGCCGTTCATCGTCACATTGACGTCGTCGACATAGGCGCGGATCTCGTTGCCTATCTCCCCTGTGCCGCCAACGTTGACGCCGAATGCGCCGCCGTAGATGACGCTGCCGCCCGCGTTCAAGTTTCGCGTGCCGTTTATCACAATATTGAGGTTGGAGATCTCCGCTTGATTGATCGCGACGAGCTCGCCGTAGACTTGGTAGTCGGCGCCGATGAAGTTGTAATTCGCGCCGCCGCTGAGCGTCGTCCCCGAGAGATCGCCGCCGATCGTGATCGTATGACCGCCGCCGTCAAGCGACGTCTTGGGCGCGGCGAAGACTATGCCGTTGGGATTTGGCCCGACGGTCAAGTCGGACGTGATCGTCGCCGCCGTCGCGCCTGCCGCGATCGCCTTGTAGGAACCGGGGAATTTCTCCAATCCGGCGCCGATAGCGTCGCCGCTGAGGAAGAGATAGAGCGCGTGCTGCGACGACGACGTGTCGGCTTCGCTGTCGGCTTGGCTGATGTTGACGGTGTAATTGTAGCGCAAAGCGATCGTCTGCGCATAGTTGTTGGGGTTGTCGGCGCCGTCGTACGCGGCAAGGCTCGCAACGCTGCTCGTCGCCGATATGCCGTGCATCAGGCGCCCGTCGTTGGCGTTGTTGGGATCGTCCGTCTCTTTGCCGTTGTCGGAGACGGTTATGCCGGCTGCCGCCACATCGGTGATGTGATAATAAGCGACTGTCGGCACGTCGTAAGAAGACGAGTATGTGTCAAGGCGCGAATAGAACGTACCGCTGAAAGAGCCGTCGCCGCCGACTGAACCGTTGTATTCCGCGACTGCGGATGTGATGTAGAGGTTGGACGCGTCCTGCGCGACGATCGCATAGCCGCCGACGATGTCGGTCTCTATGTAGTGGGCGTCGCTCTCCGTGCCATTGGATCTGCCGAGCAAGGACGGAGTGTTGACCGAACCGGTGAACCAACCGACGTCGTATTGGGTGTCCGGCATCATCACGATCATGCCGAGGAGAGGCGCGTTCGCGTCGCTCGGAGCGGATGTGACGCCGCCGGCGAGCATGCCGACATAGGCTTCGCTCGTCTGATCCATCGTCTGCTTGCCGACGAAGAACCAATTGGAGAAAGGCGATTCGCTGAGCGTGCTCGTGACGGACAAGCCGCCGACGGTCCTGCCGCCGCCGGTACCGTTGGCGCCGAGACCGAGGATGCCGCCGAGATATGCTTCGCCGCCGCTCGCACTCATAGTCGCGGAACTGACGCCGTCTATCTTGGCGTTGCGCAGCGTGCCGCTGCCCATGTTGAGTCCGACAATTCCGCCGACGAATGTGCCCGTCTGCGCCGAGCCTTGGAAGTCTTGCCACGTTATCGACGCCGTATTGTCGATCTTGCCGAGGTTTATGCCTGCGACGCTGCCGAGGGCGAGATATGCCCCGTTTGTCGAAACGACGGTGCGCAGCGCTTCGCCGTCTTTGTTGTTGTGAAACACATTCGTCATCGTGCCGTTGTTGACGCCGACGATGTTGCCGTAAGCGACGTTGCCGCTCAGCGAGATGTCTCCTCTCTCGCCGCTGTTGAGCTGGCGGAAGACGATGTTGGTTATCGTGCCGTTGTTGACCGAGATCAAGTCGCCGTAGGCGTTGAAAGTCATCCCTCCTGCCGTCGCCGTCGCGCCCGAGCCGGAGACCGTCGAAGACGTGTTCGACACCGCAAGCCAATGTCCTTTGCCGTCAAGAGTCTTCCAGTCCGGGAAAACTCTGCTGCCGGACGGATTGAGCGTGCCCGACACCGTGGTGTCGGCGCTCAGCACCACCGCGTTGGCGTAGGCGTAGCCAAAGGTTTCATTGTTTGCGCCTTTATCCGTACCGAGGAACGCAGTTAGCTGTTCTCCCGAAGAAAAATCATTTATGCGCAACTTGTACAACATTAGCGTCCAATCAGGCGTTTCGGAATCTTCCCATTCTACTCTTCCGCCGCCGCTCATAGACGTTGCATTGTAATCGTCACTACCTACGCTCTGATTTTTGCTTGAGTTTTCGTAGCTTCCTATTTGCTGATATACTGAATAAGTTTTGCCTGCAAGGTCGGGCAAATTGTCGAGATTGACGTTGTACAACACTCTATTGACGACATTTGTGCCTTCCATGTAAGAATCCCAAACGAATCCTACTTGAGCCGCCGACATAAAATAATTGTCGTTGGAATAGTTGTTGGTTTGCAAAGCTTCATTCTGTTGTCCATATAGTCTTGCGGCAACATAGATGTTCTGATGATAATTGGAAGCATTTTGACTTGTCGTCGACCCATATCCCAAAAGAGGCATAGTGTCGTCGGCAAAGCTCAAACTCCCGTTTAGTTCGCTTTCTCCCCAAGCTCTAAACGAATTTTTCTTTTCACCACTCACTACACCGGGCAAGACCAATGTTTGATATATCGATTTGTCTGTGGTAACTCTGCCCCCGATCACGCCTGCATAGCTGCTTCGCGCGTCCCATGCGGTTTCTTCGAGGTTATTTACCATAAATCCGCCCCTGTCAGCCGTATAAGCGAATGCCTCGACGTCCGCAGCAAATCCGTTGTACACATTGTATTGGATATTTTGAATGCTGCCGGCAGCGACCGATAACTCGTCGTTCGTTATTGCTGTCGACCCTTGGGACACATAGCCAACATCATATGATACGGCTGCTCCGCCTTTCGCATTCTGCAAGTTGGCAAGCCCGGTTATCATTCCTGTATAGCTGACGGACGTGTGATTGTTCTTGTTGAGCAGATTGCCGGCTGTTGCGTTGTAATTTACGCCGTTGATTATGCCACCATCATTCAATCCGACAACGCCGCCTACAATACCCGAACCGATATTGTCGTTGTAAATGTCCCCGGTTGTTTCATACCTCCACAAACCAACACTATATCTTACAGTATACCTTGCTCTATAGGTGCCTATATTCGCATTTTGATTGACTTGAGTGTTGAGCACGTTGCCCTTGTTGATGCCTACAATGCCTCCGACCGCCACTATGCCCTGCGTTGACAATATCTTGTTATCTGGGCTCCCTGCGTTGCTCGAATATGCCTGAACCGGAGAGCCATAGAAACCATACGGAATGTTTATCGTTGTCGCACAATTCTGAATTGTGCCGAAATTGATGCCGGCTACAACGCCCATACCGATATTGCCGTTGTATCCTTCAGGCGCAGTCACAACAGCGGTCGTCGCGTCTTTTCCTTCTGAACTTCTCGAAACTTGTACTTTCAAATTTTTGATAGTACCGCGGTTGACAGACACAATGTTGCTCACTCCATACGCATAAAGATCGTTGCCTATGTCAACGGCATCATCGCTAGCGCCACTACTGCCGCGGTTGAATGTAAACCAGTCCGAATACCAACTGCTTGTGAGGCCGCCCTCTACTTCTGTGCAGTCAAGCGCGCTGGCCTCAGCAAAATACGTTGTTATCGTATAGCCGTTTCCGTCAAGCGTTTTTCCTGCACTAAGTTCTCTGTTCGTGGACGGCTTAACTTCGTTCGTACTATCAGTACTAGAAGACGCTATCGATATATTGTTTTGGAGCAATCCATATGTATAACTGCTGCTGCTCAAAAATTTAGTAAGATCGTCCGCGTCATAAATATCAAATCTATTTTCTTCGCTCGGCACGTTATCTCCGGGACGTCTGTCTCCGTACGAGTATTGTTCGTTGACAGAATTTGCAGTATTGTTTTCGACTGCAACAGTGCTGTCTTCTATGACTTTTTCCGCGCGCGTAAAGGAAAGCGCCGCAAAAAGACAAGCGAGCGCCACCGCCACGACCGTGACGGCTGCGACAAACTTGAACTTTGCGGCAGATCTGTTCATAATTCTCCCTCTGTCTCCTCAGCTCTTGCTTATGCCGACTCGGACGGTCAGCGTTGCGCCCTGCATTTGCGGCGGCGCGAGCTCCTCGCTCAGATCGAGCTTGACGTCGAGGACGACGTCGCCCGTTGCGCCGGGCGTGACGTCCGGCAATGTGTAACTCGTCTGCCCCCACTGCGGCGCCTCGGCGCCCTCGGCATAGATGCGGCAGACGAGATGATCGTTGAGATAGGCGGCTGCATCGCTCGCGACGACGGCGCCGTCCTTGCTCCACTCATAGGCGGAACCGACTTGGAGAGTGATCGACGTCACGTCCTCCATCTGCATGACTGTGTAGGAGATCGTGACGGTGGCGAAGCGCTCGCCCAAAACGTCGCCGCTGTTGTCCGACACGGGCGTTTGGGCAGAGAGCAAAGAGCCGCTCTCGCTCTCGCCGAAGCTGATCGAGAAGTTGTCCTCGGCGCCTATCGTGATGATCGTAGAATCGGGTACGTTGGAAAAAAAAGCAAAAGCAGACCCCACGATGATCACCGCTACGGTGATCGCTATGAATACCGTGGTCAAAGCCATACCCTTGCGCATAATTCTCCCCATACCTCGCGGGTGTCCCCGCAATAGTTATATTATTATATTAGCGCACAAATCTTGACTTGTCAATAGTGTTTTTTTATTTATTTCAAAATTAGACATTTTGGACAAAACTGTCCGATTTTTGAACAAAATTGCGCCTCAATTGCGCATTATTTGCCAAAGCTGCCCTCTCCGCGCGTCACCGTCCTGCCGTCCTCGATCACTTCGGTCAAGAGCGGACAGCGCAAAAACGCATAGTCCCCCACGCTCACCGCGACGCTTGACGGCTCAAAGGTCACCTTGGTCAAATGGTCGCAATAGGAGAAAGAATGCGCCGAGATCGTCGCGACGTTGGCGCCGATCGTCAGCTCGGAGATCAGCCGCAGCGCCTCGCCGCCGTCTTGCTCTATCCCTGCCATATCCACGGCGACTATTTTGTACACCGCGGCAAGCACGCCGCCGTCTCCATACGGATCGCCGCCGTCGCTCTCGACGATGATCGAGCCGGGGATCAGCAACTCTTCTATTATCCCATAATATCCGACGACGGTCAGATCGGACAGCGCGCCGCCGTACGCCGTGCCGTCCGCACTCGTCGCGACAAAGCACGCCTTGGCGTCGTCATAGGCAAGCGAGACGCTCTCGCCGCCGTCCGCGGTCGCGGTCAGCAACAGATAGCGCACGGACGGATCGTCCCAGCCGTCCAAGACGAAGTCATAGCTCGAGCCCTCGCCGTCGCCGCTTATCCACACGGCAAGCGAAGCGCCCGTCACCGCCAAAACGGCGATGACGATCACGAGCGTCAAGATGATCGTTTTGTGCCTGAAAGACGAAGTCATGCCTCTCTCCTTTGCGCGCCGCCTCGGCGCGCTCTTCGCCAAAATTGACGATATGTATCGACTATTCCGCCGTTGCGGTCACCGCAAAGCGGAAGTCGCTGCTCTTGAAGTAGTTGTCGGCGAACAAGAACGGCCGCCCCGTCCCGTCCTCGTCGGCAAAGCCGTACGCTATGCTCAAACACACGGTCTGCTCGGTCGCGCTCTCGAGCTTGGCGGAGACTTCGCCGTCGGCGAGCGAGAAGGTCACCGACTGCCCTGCGTCGCCGTGCGCGCCGCTCTCCGGGTCATACTTGGCGACCGTAAGCGCAAAGTAACGCTGCGCGTTGGCGCTGTCCAGCGCGATCGCGACGACGGAGCCGTTCTCCGTCCCGTCCGTCGTGTAGAGGAACGCCGTGCTGCCGTCCGCCGGGGCTTGGAAGTTCCATTGCTCTCCCTCTTTCACCGCGGTGCCTATGTGCGTGCCCTCGTCGCCGTCCGCGACGACAAATTCGGAGATCTTGCTTGCCAACACTCTCTCCGCGCTCGGCTTGGTCACATTTTCGCCCAGCACGATCGTCACAGAGTCGATCGTGAAGCGCAAGGTCATGTCCCTGTCGCCTTGCAGATAGACTCCGAGATGATATTCCGCGACATAGGTCGCGTCGGGATCGGCGGCAGGATAGGCGGTGCCGTCTTCGCGGAAGCCGAGCTCGCCGTTGTACTTGTCGCTCAGCATCTTGCCCGCGTCCGAAAGATCGACGATGTTGGTGTCTCCGATCGTGAAAGTGTTGCCCGCGCGCACGTTCTCCATGGTCTGCGAAAACCATGCGAACGTAAGTGCCATCATGCACACCAACAGCACTATGATCAATATCGGCAGCAACGCTCTCGAACTCTTCAATCGTCCTCTCCTTTTTTGCCGTCGCCGTGAGTGCGGATATATTCGTCCACGGCTTGCTTTTTTAGCTCTTCTTCGCGTGCGCGGCTGTCGCCGATGATGCGCTCCGCCTCATCGTCCGCCGCTTGCTTTTGCGCGGCGGCGCGCGCCTTCGCGCTCTCCCTCACCGCGTAGACGATCTGCCAGATCAGCACCCCGACAAGCGGGATCACGATCAAGATCGCGTAGCCGTACGGCTTGGAAAAAAACGCCTGCAACTGCGCCAAAAAGCCGCTCTTGCCCACGACCTTGCCGATCACGTCGCTCACAGGCACCGCAACTTGGTCCTCTTGCGCGACGGCGTCGCCCTTGGTGCGGACATACCACCGTCCGTCTTCGAGATAGGGCGCGACGGTCACGCGGTGAGTGACGTTGTAGCCCTCGACTTCGCCGAAGCCCTCGGGCGCGACAAAGGTGATCACGTCGCCGACCGAGATCACTCCCTCGGGCGAGCTCAATTGGGCGTCCGAATATTCGTCGACAATGATCACGTCGCCGCGATCGTATGTGCCCGTCATCGAGTCGGTCAAGATCACCATCGTGCGATAGCCGAACAGGGACGGATCATGCCCCGTCGCCGTCTGTACTATGATCGTGACCAAGCACCCGACCGCAAACAGGAACGCGATCGTCACCAAAGCGTCTATTATCAACACGGGCACGGATTTTTTGCGCTTTTTCCGCGCCTCGTCCGCACCGCCTATTTTGCCCATTATCTGCCTCTGCGCGGCGGCTTGGGAACCTTGGGCGCAAGCGTCTTTTCCTCTGGCGCAGTCGGCGCCGCGGCGCGCTTTTTGGGCGCCGCCAAAGTCGGCTCTTCGTCAGGCTGCTCGGGCAAGTCGGACGGATCCGGCACAAGGATCTTGTCGTCGTCGCCGCTCTTGACGTTGGGATCAAGAGTGCCTTGCGCCTTCTCTCCGCTCTCGGGCTCCGCCTCGCTCTTGACGGGCTTCTTGCCCTTCTTGGGTACGAGCGGCGCGTCTTGATCGCCGCCCTCGGGCTTGCTTCCCGCCGGCTTTTCGGCTTGCTCCGCCCCTGCTCCGCCCTGCTCGGCTTGACCGGTTTGCTCGGCCTTCTCGCCGCCTTGTTCGGCTTGCTCCGCTTGTTCCGTTATCTCGCCCGCCTGCTCGGTTTGCTCTGCTTGTTGCGTCTGTTCCGTCGGCGCTTGCTCGCTCTCTTGCTCCCGTTGCGGATGCGCGGCGATCGGCGCGTTGACGTCCTTGTCCTCGATCTTTGTCATCTCGGTCGCGAGCATCGGCGTGACCTGATCGGTCTCCACCTCTTCGAGCTGTTCGTAAACTTCGCCGCTCTCGGGCGTGCTCTCGAGCTTTTGCTCTATCTCTTTGAGCCGCTGCTCCGCCAAAGCGCGCTGGCGCTCCTCGGCGCGGCGCTGCTTTTCTTCCAACTTCTCCTTGCGCGCGAGCACTCTCTCGACGGTCTCTTTCTCCTTTTCGAGCTGCTTGCGCAATCTGTCGCGCTCCACACCCTGCTGGCGCGACTCTATCTCGGCGACGTCCGTCTTGCGCTTTGCCGCCGCCGTGCGCTCGGCAAGCAAGACGCGGTCGATCGCGAGATTTATGCGGCGCAGCTCCGCCTTGCTGACTTTTTTGTCCGTCTGCTGGAACATATTGCGGATCTCGGCGATGCCGAAGTCGTTGGGAAGATCGTCGTCCTCGCCGCTCTCGTCGCCCTCGTCCGGTTCTTTCTCCTTTTCCTCGCCCTCGATCTCTTGCTCGTCGGGCACGCTCTCGGCGACCTCCTCCTGCACGGGCGGCGTCTCCTCGGGCTGTTTTTCTTCGGCGGGCTGTTCTTCTTGAGTCTCCGCCTTTTCGACTTGCTCTTTTTCCTTGTCCTCTTCGGTCATATTGGCTTCGTCGAAGAAAGCCATGTCCTGCGCCTCGCCATGTATCAAGCCCTCCATGATCATGTTGGACAGACACATCATGTCGCTCATCATCGTGTCGACCTTGTCGTCGACGGGCATTTTTTTGACGTCGTTCTCGACTTGGAAGCCCATCTTGGTGTAGCTCTCGATGAACTGCCACAGCACCAAAGCCTTTTTGAAGTCGGGGTTTTTCAAGATGACGTTGGTGCGCGTGATCGGCGGTCTGACGGGCGCGCTGTTGACCATTTGCTTGGCGAAAGGCGACGACAAAAAGTCGCTGATGACTCGCTGCAACTTGGTCACGCGCTGCAAGATCTCGACGTCGCGGCTCTGTTCCGCCGGCTTCGCGGGGTCCGTCGGCAGCGAGCCGACGACTTCGAAGTTGCAGAACACGCGCGTCTTGCCCATAAAGAAGTTGCCCTTGGCGGTCAATTCGAGGATATGGTCGTTGACATAGGACATCTTGATCGCGTCGAGGCGGCGCGAAACGAAGTTGGACAAATTTTTGAGCAACGTATAGATGAACCTGTTTTCATAGACCTCGAAGCTCTCTTCTTTGGTCGTGTTGAGGATCTTGTTGGGGGTGACGTTGCCCTCTTTGTCGACGGACGCGATCATGTTGGTGTGCTGAGCGAGGTGCTTGATCGACTCGGTCGAGATGGCGCGCGCGAGCGAGATGTCGACGATGTCTTCTTCGATGACGATGAACTTGCGCGGATTGCGGACGATGTTGTCGAGATTGACTACGCAGGACTCGATCATCTCGATCCAATCCAGCTCGAAGTGCTTTTTGCGGTCCTTGCGGCTGAGTTTAAACTCGGGGCGCGACGCGCGCAGACGACGGCGAAAATTGGCATAGAAGTCCTCGGAACGCAACAGCGCGTTCACTTTTTCGACATATTGCTCAAATCTCTGCCTGTCGTCCATATTTCACTCCGATATCATTGCTCGGGCGTTGCGTCGTCCTTGTCGGCGCCGTCGTCGGGAGTCTCGGCGTCCTCGGGGGCGTCGTTTTTCGCGTTTTGGGACGCGAGATATTCTTCTATCGCGCGGCGCTTGATCTCCTCTTCGTTGAGCGTCGCCGCCGACTTGGCTTGCTCGATGGCAAGCTCGTTTTGCTGTTGCTGTTTGCGCATCTTCGCCTCGACGACCATGCGTATGACGAGATAGGCGTTGTATACGAGCAGCACTATCAGCGGCAGCATGACGACGAGGAAGAAATGCGTGGGTTCTTGCAGCCATTCCAACGCGCTGCCGAGCCCCGCGATCTTGCTCGAATAGACGCCCTCGACGTCGCCGGCGGCGACCGCAGTGGGCTCGACGCTCTCAGCCTCGGCGTCGCCGCGAGTGTAGAACACGCGCGAGCTGCCCTCGCCTTGGATGTCTACGATGCGGTGGGTTATGAAGCCGCGCATGCCGCCTACGTTGCCGACGTAGGTGATTATGTCGCCTACTTGCAGCTCTGCGACGGACTCTTCGTCCGCCTTGTTGACTATGATGAGGTCGCCCTCTTTGAAACTGTCGGGCTGATCGCCCTCCATACTGCCGGTGAGGACGGGCATCAGGCGCACGGGCGCGCTGCCGAAATCCGTCGTGGTCTCATAGCCCGTGGAGAGCAGGATCGAGATCGAGAACGCGATCGCAACGATGACGATGACGAGCTCGATGGCGATAACGACGCCGTTGATGATCTTCTTTTGTTTGTCGGAAAGCCTGCTTTTTTTGGTTTTCTCCATAAATATCTCCTTCCCCTTGAGGGGACCTTCCTCAGAACAACTTCTTCAAGCGCTGCAAATATTCTTTGCTCTCACCCATGTTTTCTTCTCCGAACAGCTCGGAGAGATAGTCGCAAAGTCCGTCGATCTCGTCGCGGATGAAGCCGAGGTTGAGCGACTCGAACTTGCGCAAGATCTTGTTGCACAGCACATAGTCGATGCCGTCGATCTCGGTGCCGCCGCAGGCGACATAGGACGGGACGAACTCTTTGAGCTGCTTGACGATACGGTTGCCGAACGCCAAGCGGAAATGCTCGATGACGTAGTCGTCAAGGGTGTTGATCTTGTCGATGATCTCCTGCGAGACCTTGTGCTTTTCTTGCGCCTCCTTGAACATCGCCTCGACGTGCTCGAACGAGACATAGAGCTTGTCGGTGTCGGGAGCGTCGAAGGGCACGCCCTTGGTGTTGATGTTGATCGGGATCGCACGGTCATAGACCTTGTCCGAGATCGCGAACGTGGAGTCGTCGTTGTTCGCCGTGCCGACGAACCACATATTCTGCGGCAGCGTGAATCTGCCCTTTACGACGTGCTTGGGATCGTTGGGCCAGCCGCTCGGGACGAGGTCGACGACCCAGTTGTCGCGCGACGGCATTTCGAGAATGGACAGCATTTCTGCAAAATAGTACTCGACGCGCGCGATGTTCATTTCGTCCAAGACGGTGATGTAGATGTTCTTGTTCCAAGTCGCTTCGTACATCTTTTTGAGCACCTCGGTCTCGTTGAAGCGCTTGGTGAATTCGTTGAAATAGCCGAACAGCTCCGTGCGGTCACGCCATGACGGCTGGACGGACGCGATCGTCGCCGGGTTGTCGAGGAACTGCCCCGTCGCATACGCGAGCGACGTCTTACCTGTACCGGAAATACCTTGCAAGATGAGCAGTCGCGTCGTCGACATGCCCGCCCAAAACAGCCTGATGATGCGCGGTTCATAATAGAGCCTGAGTCTGCTCGCCGCGAAATTGCGGAAGCGGTCGCAGATCTGTTCGAGAGTGATCTCGTCGTCATAGACGGGCGGCACATAGTGCTCGTAGATCTGGTCGACTTCGGTCAGCTTGAAGAAGCGGCTCTCGCCCGCCTTCTTCATCGCGTCCTCTTCGGAAGCGGCGGCCCCCTCCTCGCCCTCCTCGAGAGCGGCGAGCGCACCTTCGTCGCCGACGGCGTGCACCTTCATCGACAAGATGCGGTCCTTCTCGCGAGTGAGCTTGACGATCTGCTTTTTGAGGTTGTGGATCTCGTCGAGCAAGTCTTGGTTGATCACCGGCTTGCGGAAGCGTCGGATCAATCTGAGCAAGCCCCATACGACGAGCCAAACGATCGCGGCGAGGATCGCGACGACGACGATGCAAAGCAAGATCGCGACGACCCAGCCGCCGGCGTTCCACTCGCCGGAATAGACCCAAAATACGTCGTAGTATTCGGGGAAATTGAACATTTGGAAGATGCCGCCGAATATCCCTACGAATATCCCGCTGACTCCTTCCCACAGCACTCCGAGGAATGCCTTGATGAATTCAAGCATGTTTCCCATAATTCCCTTTCCTCACTAAGCCAAGATTGCGTCCTCGTCCGTGACTTCGAATTCGAATTCAAAGTTGACGAAAGAGTTGATTATCGCGTCCGTGCAGTCGCTGTCGGAACCTTCGACCCACACGAGCAATGTGTATTTTTTTATTTCTTGCGCGCGCAACGGCGCGTCTGTTTCGGCAAAGACGACGCACTCATCAGGATCGTCCTCGTTGACAAAGCCGGCGAACGGCGTCGTCAAGTTGGTGCCGAGCAATGCGTCGAGCTGGACTTCGGGATCGAGCGGCAGCGGCTGCTGCTCTTCCTTGACGTCGGTGTCGTAGGAGATGTATTCCGCCTCGCCGTCAAAGTCCGTCATCGCATAGCACACAGCGGTGACGCCTTGCGAATAGTCGCCGCCGTCGCCTGCGACTACGCCGTCCTCCACGTCTTGCTCGATGACTATTATGCGCAAAGCGTTTTGGACGTCGCGCGTGAGCTGATTGAGCACGATCTTGGACGAGAACAGCAAGTCCGTGTCGCCCATGTTGCGCAAATAGAAACTGTAACCGATGAGATCCTTTTCGTGATGATCGCCGTCAAGACCCAAGATCGCGGAGCGCTGCTCTATCCAATCGTAGGTGGTGTTGTTCATCTCCTCGGGGCCTTTCATGCGCAAGACGGAAGTGGGCGAATTGAAGTCCATGGTCTCGGACAGAGAAATCGTGCCAACGTTGCGCCTGTTGATGTAAACGCGCAAACTGTTGGCGTCGATGAATGAGATCGTGCCCCACACCGTGCCGGTGAGAAGCAACGCAATGATCAAAAAGATCACGAGCGCGCTTGTAAAGGTACGGCGTTTGCTCGCCGCCCTTATCGATCGGTCCTTGATTATCTCACCGTCATCGCCTTGCTCGTGCTTGTTCCTTTTCACCCTCTTACCTCGCAAGCCGCATATGCGCGCAAAAACAACGCGCGCATACGCGTATATGTTTATTATATTCTAAAAGGCTTGCGTTGTCAACACCAAAAACAAAATTTCTATCGCTTGTCGCAAAAGCGTGCGCTCCGCCCCGATCGACGTCGGTGCGGAGCAGACAGCGTTTTCGTGCATCAAAATTGCGCCCCTGTTTCGGCTTTTGGCTGTTTTTGGAGATCGTTCCCCGTTTTCGGAAAAATTCTTTTTCCCCCCATTTTCGGAAAATTCTTCGGCAAATTTCAGAACGATCGCTTTTGGCGGCGCGCTATCACGCAATCTATTCGCAAAATAAGACCTTTACGCAAGAATAAGGAAATCATCTCCGCAAGGAGAAATAAAAAATAAGGAGTAAAATTATGAAAAAGAGTTTGGTCATATCCACAATAGCGACCGTGCTCGTCGTCGTT
>CALWKR010000060.1 GCA_944381315.1 uncultured Christensenellaceae bacterium | reverse complement strand
GGGGACGCCGTCCCTGACTTCGGACAGTCTGATCCCGTCGCCGCGCAACTTTGCCGTCGCCTCATAAGCGGTCCATGCGGCGACGTCGGCTCCGCGCAGCGCGAGCTTGCGGTCGTTGCGCTCGATGTCGACGCCGACGGGCGAAGCCGACACGGCAACAACAATTTTGGTGCCCGTGTGCGTTATCGACACAAAGTGATGCCTGCCGATCGGCGCTCCGCGATCGGAATATCCGATCGGAGAGAGCGGCTCTCGTCCCCTTTCGAACAGATCGGCGTCGATCTGAGCGAGCAATTCTTCGCGACCGATCTCGCCGTCGCAGGCATAGAGGATCATACGCGGTTGCGGCCGTAGAGGCAGTTGATGTAGTGGAAGTATCCCCTGTCCACTTGCCTCATCGCGTCCTCTGTCGCGCGGAAAGTCCAATTGCCCTCGGCTACTCCCGGGGTGTTCATACGGCAGTCCGCGCCGTAACCGCAAAGGTCTTGGAACGGCACGATCGCCAATCGGCAGCAGCTCGCAATGAGTCGGCGGATGAAGATCTTGGTGGGCTTGCAGTCATAGCCGCCGCCTCCCCAATAGGCGCGGTCGCACTCTATATAGCGGAGCATATAGTCGAGGATGTTTTCGGGCAGGCCGAACATCCAGCCCAGCGTGGTATTGTTGTCGTGCGTAGCGGTATAGCCTACGCAATTGCGGCTGAAGTTGTGCGGCAGATGGATGCTGTCGCCGTCCTCAAATCCGAACTGCATGACGCGCATGCACGGCAGTCCGGTATGGGCGAGCAGCTCGTTGACGTCGTCGTCGATGATGCCGAGGTCCTCCGCGATGAACATATCGGGCGAGTGCTTGCGGAAGACTTTGGGGAAGAGTTCTTTGCCCACGCCCTTGCGCCACTCTCCTTCTTTTGCCGTTGCGGCGTGTGCGTCGACCGCCCAAAAGGCGCTGAACGCGCGGAAGTGGTCTATCCTGAGCACGTCATAGAGCTCCGCCATGCGGTCGAAGCGGCTGAGCCACCACTTGAAGCCGTCGCGGCGCATATGCGCGTAGTTGTACAGCGGATTGCCCCACAGCTGGCCGTCCTCGCTGAAATAATCGGGCGGCACGCCCGCGACCTCGGTGGGGTTGAGATTTTCGTCCAGCTTGAACAGCGACGGATCGCCCCAAACGTCCGCGCTGTCGAGGCTTACATACATCGGCATATCGCCTATGACGCGCACGTTTTTTTGCGCGAGCATAGCGCGGACTTCTCTCCACTGTCTGTCGAACACGAATTGCTCGAACAGATAATAGCGGTACTCATGCGCAAACTCGGAGCGCAGGGCTTTGCGATCGCCGCGAGAGGCGAATTTGTATTTGTCCTCCCACTCCCACCACGGCTTGCCGTCGTGCGCGTCCTTGATCGCCATGAACAGCGCATAATCGGGCAGCCAATGCGCGCTTTGCTCAAAGGCGTCGAGCGCGGCGTCGTCGCGGAAGTTGTCAAAGGCCTTGCGCAAGATCATCCGCTTTGCCTCTCGGCAGAACGGATAGTCGACCGCATACGGCGAGTCGTATCTGCACTTGTCCGCATCCTCGCGCGAGACGAGCCCGTCGCGGACGAGCCGATCGGGATCGACATAGAGGAAGTTGCCCGCAAAGGCGCTGACGCCCGAATAGGGCGACCATCCCGTCCCGACCGTCGTGATCGGCAAGATCTGCCAATAATGGAAGCCGCTCTCCAAAAGGAAATCGGCAAAACGCTGCGTCTCGTCGCCAAATCCGCCTATGCCGTATTTGGACGGCAACGACGATATATTGAGCAATACTCCGCTGCTTCGGTCAAGCATTTTTCTCCTCCTCTTTTGCCGCCGCCGCGCCGTTCAGAGCGCGGGTAAAGAAGTCGTCGACCGCCTGCATAAAGCTCTCGTCGGTCGCAAAGACGACTTCCTTTGCGGAAAATTGATAATGTTCGTCCACATTGTATTGAAAGATATTGACTCCCTTTCCGCTGAGCGTATTGCGTCCGCTCTTGTGTTCGGCGCTGATCCTCTTTTCGGCGTCGACGGGGCGCGAAAGGGTATGCCCTCTGTCGGTATAGAGCAGATATTCCGCATACGGATCGGTGATCTCGTCGCGATGCACATAGACGGAACTTGCTATCGGCACGGTGGGATCGTCCGTGCTGTGCGCGATGAGCACGGGGCCGCCGTAGGCGTTGACTCCGCTGACTCCGTCGCCGTCCGCGTCCTTGCCGTAGACGATCTTTTCGAGCAGTCTGTTCCACGGCTTGAGCAATACGGCAAGTCCTCCGACATATCTGCGCGCGTGCAGGCTCATGATCCCCCAAGTGTCGTTGAAGCCGCTGAGCGACGCGACGGCGGTCAATTCTCGATGTCCGTAATTGAGCATATTCGCGGCGGCGAATCCCGACCAGCTGTGTCCGTAGACGAGGATGGGCAGTCCTTCGAACTCGCGGCGCGTCTTGCAGAACTCGATCGCGTTGTGCAGATCGATCTTGGACTGCATCAGTCCTCCGAGTCCTTTGCCCTCGCTTAGGCATGTGCCCGTCATGTCAAAAGTGAACACTTCATAGCCTCTCGCGACGAACCACGCCGTGCGGTTGAGATAGCCGTCCATATTGCAGCCGATGCCGTGACTGACGATGACGAGCGCCTTGCCCGAGCCTTCGCCCTTGCGTGTATAGCGATATCCGACGAGGGTGTTGCGCCCGGAGCGGAACTGCATGCGCTGTCTGTCCATCACGTCCTTGTAGTCGTCATAGGTGAGAGTGTTGAGCATGGGGTCCACACGCTTGCCGAACACGAACTTGTTGACCGCCCACGCTCCGAGGAGCGGAAAGACGACCGTCCATCCGAGCAGTCCGAAGAAGAGCACAAAGACTACCTTCAATACCATTGCGAGAGCTCCCTTTTTGGGTTTGACCTTGACGTCAGACTGCAACTTGATCATACTTCCTCCTTTGTCACTGTACCGTTATCCTCGTCGTCGACGTAGAGACCTGCCAGTCTCCTTCTCGGCGCAATTCAAATCTCAATTCATACTCTCCCGCTGCGTCAAAAGTCAGATTTATCGACACGGGCACGGGATTTTTCAACATCTCCGGCAGACTGATCGACGCAGTCGGGACTTGCACGTTTGCGCCGTCGATCCTCATCGAGGTCAAGACGTCTTGGGTCACGTCCTGCGAGCCTGCGACCTTGCGCACGGACGCTGTGAGCGTATATTCCTCTCCCTGCGAGACGCCGTGGCGCAAGTTGATCACCCCGGTCGAAACGGTGACGGCTGTCCCGACCGTGACCGAGGAAGGCATTTCGATCTCTTCAAAGCCGTAGCGCACTTCCATCTCGGACGCAGGCAGCACGGACAGCAAGAACGGGTCGCTGACATAGCCGCCCTTGGAGATCCTGAGCTCATAATTGTTGGCTCTCAAAAACGTGAGGACAAAGCTCGACGACGACATCGCCTCGATCGTCCATTCGGACGTCGCCGTCGCCATAGACGCGCCGTTGATCGTGAAGTCGTCGGGCATCAGATCGACGTCCACGCGCGTGGAGCCGTAATAGGCGTACATATGGACGCAATTGGTCAGCGACACAAAATAGAACGACGAGCCGATCTCGACTTGCGTCAGCGACTCTTCGTCTATCGAAAACTCGACGCGCGTCGGCATCGAGATCAGCGGATAGAAGCGCGCCGATCTGCCCGCCGCCTCAAAGTCCACGGCGATGAGTCCCCAATCGACTATGCTGTAAGTATAGGGAGAGAGCAAAGCCTGTTTCTTGATCACGGACGACGAGGTACCCTCGACCTCGACCGACTTGGTCAAGCCGCCTTGATAACTCAGCGTCATCGTCACTTCGAGGAATGACGGGCGCGTCCTGCTGTCGGTGACGAGCGTATAGGTCCCGTCTCTGCCTCCCCACTCGATCGCAAAGCCGTCCTCTGTCTCGGGCGTGAGCCTGATCACTCCTTGGACGGTACAATAAAGCGCGTCGGCGAGTTCGGGGAAGAGGGATCCGAACAGCGAATCCATAAACACATTGGGATATTGGACCGCGAATGTGACCTGCTGCGGCTCGCTGCTCTGCGGATCGAGCCCTCTGATCTCGAAGATGCGCGCAAGCTCGCCGGCATGAGTTTCGCCGTCTATATCGGTGTAGTCCATTTTGAGGAACAGCTCATCCACCGCGGCGGCCTCCGTCGCGCTCATCGGCACATACGCGCCGTCTGCGGAGCCGTGGACTTGGGAACCGCCGCCGTTGTAGATATTGGTCAGCGCGACGCCGTCGTCCGTCTCCGCGAGAGGCTCGAACGTCCAAGACATCGCGGCTTCCGTGCCGCCGAAGAGCCCCATCAGCTCTTGGTAGTCCTTGACTTCGGAGACTTCGTCGTCTATGATCCAGACGAACTGCTTGTATATGTCGTACTCGTATGACTGTGATTTGTCGCCCTGCTGAACGTCAAAGACGAGATCGGAAACGCGCGAATATCCGCCCGTAAAGAACGCTTCGGTGAACTTGTCGACATATACTTCTTCTACGCCGAGAGAGGTCAAGAACCTCGACACGCTCAACGTGACGCTCTCGCTGCCCGTCATGCCGCACAGCGCATAGATCATCATCGCGATGTCCGACTTGCCTGCGAGCTGTCCGGGAGACATCACGATCATCACATAATCGGACAGCGACGTCGGGATGAATGAACCGTAGTCCTCGACAAAGTCCTCGGCGAGCAGATAGCGCACGTCGAGATTTATGTAGATGTTGTGGGTCCCGAACGCGGTCGGCGAAAACGCGACTTCAAAGATCGCGCCTCTGCCCTCGCGCGTCTTTGCGGCACAATACGAGCCGCACTGATCCGAGCAGACGTGCTCCATCTTGAAGTGGAAGAAGTTGTCGTCCGAAAGCGCGGCGAAGTCATAGCCTGCGAGCGCAAGCGCAAACACGTCGAGGTTGACGTCGAGCTGATAGTCGTATTTCGCAACGGCTCCGCTCGTCGAGCGCAGAGTCACCTCTTCGGCGGCGTGCGCGTTGGCGAGCTTGGAGACACGGAAAGTGGGGTCGCCCGACGGTATCTCGTCGACGACTTGTTCGGCGATCTCGCGCCCCGTCTGCAAGCCTATCCCGAACGAGATCGTGCGGCTGCCGATAGCGACGTTGCGCCCGATGATCCTCGTCAAGACGCCGTCGGTGATGTAGAATTCGATATTGCCGTTGGCCTGCGGCAGCTCTATATCACCGCCGAGCAGCGCCGCGACGGCGCCTATGCCTGCGTTGCCCGAATCTTCGAGCAGCGCGGACGCCGTGCCGATCATCGCCGAGATCGCGTCGGGAGCCAGAGCGAACGTATAGACGGACTTGTCCTCGTTGACGTCCACGCCCGAGAACACGGCTTTGCCTAGCGACGCGAGCACTTTCTCGAAATATTCATATCCTCCGCCGCCGAACACGCTGTCCACGGACGGGAAGATCTCCATGTTTTCATACATGACTTTGCCGTTCAGCCACGGCGACGCGGCGAGCGATATGTCGCTGTAGAGATCGGAGCCGTCCATCGCGACGGCGATCAGCGGCTCGTCCTCCTCTTTGAGAGAGAACACGAATGCGCTCTCATCGGGGGCGTCTATGTCATAATTTATCCCGAGCGAGAGGTCGAAGACCCTCTCCCCTTCGACGAGCTGTCCCGAAAAGAGCAGCCCTGCGTCCCCGTCGTAAACTCCGTCCTTGATCGCAGCGACGACGCTGTCCGCCAGCTCCGCTATGTAGTCGTCGACGGGCTTGGGCTTCTTTATATCCTCGCTGTTGTCGTTGCACGCAACGCAGCACAGCGCCGTTGCAAGCAACAGCGCGACTACGATCACGGCAAGCGGCAAGATGCGGAGTCTGTTCATCATTTCCTCGAAAATTCCACTGTGATCTCAAGCCCCGAAGGGTTGTTGGCACGGGCGCGTATCGTGCCGCCGAGGCTCTCGGCGAGCGTCTTTGCGATCGCAAGTCCCAGCCCGGTACCCTGGATCTCGCCCACGTTCTCGGCGCGGTAGAAGCGCTCAAATATCTTCTCTTCGTCGCCCTTGGGGACGCCTATCCCCGTATCCGAAACGATCAGCGCGCAGCCGCCCTTGGTGTTTTTGAGTTTGACGTTTATGCGGTCGCCGGCGCGCGTGTATTTTATCGCGTTGTCGAGCAATATGCTCGCGAGCTGCTTGACCTTGTCGCGGTCGAGAGCCATCTGCGTGCTGTCTATCCTCGCGATCATCGCCTTGTCGTCCATATTGGCGAGATCGGCGTACATATCGACGACAGACGACACGGTGTCGCCGACATTGCCCTCCTTGCCTGCGCTCTTGTTGCCGGCGCGGACGATGTTGAGCAGTCCCGACGCGATGTCGGTCATATAATCGACTTCTTTGACGCACGTCTCCAAGCTCTCGCGCACGTCGTCGTCCATTGCGGTATCGGACGCGAGCACGTTGTCGAGATTGCCGCGGATGATCGCGAGCGGCGTGCGTATCTCGTGCGACATATCGTTGACGAAAGCCTTCTGCTTGGAATAGCCGCTGAGCAGCGGTTTGACTTGAGCGTAGCCGAGTGCGATCGACACAGCGATCGCGACGGCGACGAATCCTACGACGAACGGGATCGCCGACGATCCTATGTCCGCAAGCATCTCATCCGCGAGCGCGGACGGGACAAAGATCTTGAGCAGACATTCGCGCGACGGCACGTCCAGCCTGACCGTGTACGTCAAGAACTTGTGCTCCGCGCCGTCCGAGCCCTCAAAGACTTGCTCTCGCACCACTCCCGTTTCGTCGCCGATATACGGCTGCAATTCCGCAAGCAGCTCGGACGGCGTGTTCATCTCATACTCTCCGTCTCCTCGCCTTGCGTAGACCGCATAGAGGCAGTCCGCGCCGACGGGCACATCGCCGTCGCAGAGCGACTCGTACGGCATGGCGGCGAGAGTTTGAGCATAGTCCGAAGCGAGATCCTCGGCGGCGCGCTCGCGCGCGTCGTCGACGTAGGCGCCGTATCCGAAGAACAGCGCGCCGAACACCACGATCAAAACGGCGATGTCGATCAGCGAAAACAGGACCAGTCTGCGAGCCGTCTCTCTGTCCATATCCTTCACTCTTTCTCCGTCCACATATAGCCCGTGGACTTGACTGTTTTTATGTTGGAGTCAAAGCCGTACTCCTTCAATATCTTGCGCAATCTGAATATGTTTATCTCGATGACCTGCGTGCCGGTCTGCGAGTAATATCCCCAAATGCGGTCAAAGATCTGCTGCTTGATCATGATGATCTCCTTGTTGCGGACGAGAAGCTCCAAGATATCATAGGTCTTGCGGTTCATCGGCACATAATTGCCGTCCACTGTCACCATCTTGTTGACGAAGTTGACTTCGAGATTTTTGAAAGAATAGATAGTGCTGCGGAAGTTGCCTCCGACGCGGCGCAGAGCCGCCTCGCAGCGCACGATCAGTTCTTCCCTCGCAAAGGGCTTGGTGATGTAGTCGTCCGCGCCCTCGCGGAAGCAATCTATCTTTTTGTCTATGTCGGACAGCGCAGACAGAATGATGATCGGCATCAAGTGCACGCGCCTTATCTCTCGCAACACCTCCATGCCCGACAGCCTGCCCAGCATCAAGTCGAGGATGATCAGGTCGTAGTATGTCTTGTCCACGTCCTGCAAAGCCTTCTCCCCCGAAAGCGCGATGTCTACGTCGCCCAATCCCGAGAGGGCGACCGCCAAGATCTTCGACAACTTTTCGTCGTCTTCCACTACCAATATCTTCATACTGACTCCTTGCCGCGCGGCGCCGAGCGCCGCCGTCGGTCAAATAAAATATACCATATATCGCGCGCTATTTCAATAGCAAATTGCAACTTTGTAATCTTTTTTTAATGTTGCTGAAATAGGCTGAACCTCATCGCCGCAATGCAAAAGATCCGACGCAGCCGCGTCGGATCTCCCGATCCTCTGTCTCGTCAAGCCTCGATGCCGCCGAGCACTCTCTCCCAATCCTCGTCGCCGATCAAGCCCTTGGCTCTGTTGAGCTCCATGACCGCCTTGTATGTATCGATCGCCGCGGTCTCGCTGCCGATATCGTCGTCGCAGACAAAATCGCGCATGACGATGTTGATCGCCGCGAGCTTGCTCTCGTTGCCCTCGTCGACGAGAGAGCGCAGCCACTCGTTGGCGAGAGGTCTGAACTTCGCCTCGGCGTCCGCGAGCCATCCCGTTGCAGTGATCTGAGATTGGAGCACGAACAATTTGCCGTCCTCCCTGTTGGCAAGATAGCCTTCCATCGTCCCCAAGAGAGCGGGCGCCTTTTCGTCAAAATTTGCGGACGCGATCGAATGCGCCGTCTTGTCGTACTCCGACTGCAAGAAGTCTTCGCGCAGATACAATATCGAGCTGTCCGCACAGTAGGACGGAGTGCGATAGACGATGACGACGCTCTTGCCCCACTCGCGCATTTGTCCGAGCGTGACTTCGGACGGCACGTCGGCGAGCTCCTTGTCGAGCGCGATGTCGCCGAGCTTGTCTTCGAGCATCGCGACGACCTGCGCCTCGGTCGCGTCCCATGTGTGCTGGAAGTCGAGCACTATCACCTCGCTCGGATGCGCGGCGGCAAAGGCGACGATCGCGTCGCACGCGGACTCGAGCGTCTGCATATTCGGGCTCGTCAAATATACGGAATTCGTATCGCCGTGCACAAACACGAGCTTCCCTTCGACAGCCGTGACGCGGCAGTCGAAGTAGCGCACGCCGCCGTCGAGCATCGTCGCAAAGTAGCTGTTTTGCGTGCACGACAAGTTGGATTGCCCCACCGTGCCGGCGTCGTGAGCGCCCAACATGACGATCTCTCCGAGCTTTGCGTCGCTTTTGATCGCCGACATAAAGTCGGCAGGAGCGATCTTGTTCTCCGTCTTGTCGTCGCTGCAAGCAGCAAACATCGCGCAAAGCGCGCACGCCAACAGCGTGGCAACCATCGCCTTCTTGATCGTATTCTTCATCTCCTTGCTCTCCTTTTGTTCACCTGTATTCGTTTTTCAGTTGTTCCGTCCCTCTTTTTTGCGCACGATGGCTCCGCAATACGGGCATCTCAGTTCGCCGTCTTCGAGCACGAGCGGAGCGTTGCAATTGGGGCACTTGCCGACGTCGACATAATCGCGCGCGGCGCGTGCGTCGTTGCGCTTGATATTGCCCTCGGCGTCGACGATATAGCCCTTGAGCTGTCCGTGCGAGATCAGATAGTCCACGCTCGCCCTGACCTGCTTGGGATTGCGCCCGAGATGCTCGCCTATCATCGTCACTGTGCCGAGCCCCTCGTCCTCTATCGCCGCGAGCACCGCGCCGTGCGCCGCTATCGACGAGCATTGGGCGAGCGCGATCGGCGCGCCGTAAAAGCCGATCACGACGAGAGCGATGCCTATCACCAGCAAGGCCGTGATCCCCTTGGTCGCGCCAAAGACGATCATCGGGATGCCTGCGACCAAGCCGACCGCAAGCGCAACGCCCACGACCATCGCCTTGGTCTTGACTGACTTGAATCTCTTTTGGTTCTCACTCATAACTCAACCCAAAAATATCGCCGTATCGCTGAAAGGCTTGCGTTTTTTTGTGCGCGGCGCGTCGGCGGGATAGCCGATCGCGACGATCAGTTTGACTTTTTCGCCGACGGACAGCGGCAGCATCTTGCCTATCTTGCCCGCTTGCAGCCATCCGATTATGCAAGTGCCGAGTCCCAGCTCCGTCGCCCTGAGACAGAGATTGCCGACGGCAAGGCCCAAGTCGTTGGCAGAGAAGTCGAGATTCTTGATCTTGTCGGCGGCCTTGTCTATCGCGGACGGCTTGGCGGTGACAACGATCAGCGCGTCGGCGCTGTCGGTGAAAGAATTGGCGCCGAACAACTGCGTGCACTTGGCTATCGCCGCCTTCTTTTCGCCGCGGACGACATAGAACTTCCACGGCTGTTTGTTGCACGCCGACGGCGCGAGCGCAGCGCATTGCAGACAGTCCGCTATCAAGCCGTCGTCTACGCGCTCGGGCTTGTAACTGCGGCAACTGTATCTTGACTCTATCGCTTCTTTGACTTGCATATCGTCACCTCGCTATCAGTATATCATAGCTTTATAGCTTTTGCAACACCGACTTTTCGCCGCCCTGCCGATCGCCTGCGCCGCAAGCGCCGATATGTGCCTAATATCGACACGGGCACGAAATTTCACGCCAAGCAAAATGCGCTCTGACGAGCGCATCTCTGCCGTTATTTCTTTGCCTTGGACGGGTCGATGACCGCCTTGATGCGTCTGACTCCCGCCGACGAAGACTGCTCTTTGACGATCTTGAATTCGCCGAGCTGTCCAGTGTGTTCGGCATGCGGGCCGCCGCATATCTCCTTGTCGACGTCGCCTATCGTATAGACCTTGACGATCTCGCCGTATCTGCTGCCGAAGACGCCGACGGCGTTCTGTCTGCGCGCCTCCTCGACGGTCATCTCCTCGCATGTGACGGGGATGTCGCGGCGGATGGCGTCGTTGACTCCGTCCTCGACCGCCTTCTTCTCTTCTTCGGTCAGCGGACGCTCGAAGTTGAAGTCAAAGCGCAGACGCTCGGGCGTGATGTTGCTGCCCTTCTGCTGTATGTCGTCTCTGCCGAGCACCTTCTTGAGAGTGCCGAGCAGCAAGTGCGTCGCGGTGTGCAGATAGGTGGTCATCTCCGACGTGTCGGCAAGCCCGCCCTTGAACTTTTGCTCCGCGCCGGCGTGAGACTTCTGTTGGTGCTCCTCAAACGCTTTGCGATAGCCGTCCATATCCACTCCGAAGCCCTTCTCGCGGCAGATCTCGACGGTCATCTCGATCGGGAAGCCGTAGGTGTCGTACAATCTGAACGCGGTCTTGCCGTTGAGCATGTCTCCCTGCACATATTTGAGCACCTTTTCTATCTCTTTGAGCCCATTCTCCAACGTCTTGGAGAAGCGTTCTTCCTCTTTTGCGATCTCGTCGACGATCTTGTCGGCATTGACTCCGAGCTCGGGATAGATCTTGCGATATTTCTCGATATAGATGCGCGCGATGTCGGTCAGCTTGGACGGATCGCAATCTATCTGTCTTGCGAATCTGACCGCCCTGCGGATCAGGCGGCGCAGCACATAGCCTTGATCGACGTTGCTCGGCACGACGCCGCGCTCGTCGCCTATCATAAACGTCGCGGTGCGGATGTGATCGGCGATGATGCGGATCGCGCGAGTCACCTGCTCGTCCTCGCCGTACTTCTTGCCCGAAAGCTCGCAGATCTTCGCGATCGCGTCGGCGAACAGATCCGTCTCATACGCGCTGGACAATCCGTTGATCATGCAGACGGTGCGCTCCAAGCCCATGCCGGTGTCGACGTTCTTCTGTTTGAGCGGCTCGAACTTGCCGTCCGCGGTGCGATTGAATTCCATGAACACATTGTTCCAGATCTCCCCCCACTTGCCGCAGTCGTCGGCAGGCGAACAGTCGGGGCCGCACGGCTCCTTGCCCGTGTCGATGAAGATCTCGGTATCGCTGCCGCACGGGCCCGTGGGGCCTGCGTACCACCAATTGTTCTTTTTGGGCAGATAGAAGATGCGGTCCTTGGCTATGCCCATCTTTTCCCACACGCTCGCCGCAAAGGTGTCGCGCGGGCAGTCCTCGTCGCCGGCAAAGACGGTGACGGCGATCTTTTCCACGGGGATCTCGAGCACCTTGGTCAAGAACTCGTAGCTGAATCCGATCGACTCCTCTTTGAAGTAGTCGCCGAGCGACCAGTTGCCGAGCATCTCAAAGAACGTGAGGTGCGTCGCGTCGCCGACTTCGTCGATATCGCCGGTGCGCACGCACTTTTGGACGTCGCAAAGTCTCTTGCCTGCCGGGTGCTTTTGCCCGAGCAGATAGGGCACGAGGGGGTGCATGCCTGCGGTCGTGAACAGCACCGAAGGATCGTTTTCGGGGATCAGCGACGCAGAGGGAATGATCTTGTGTCCCTTGCTCTCGAAGAATTTCAAATAGCTCTCTCTGAGCTCATCCGATGTCATTTTTTTCATTTTTGCCTCGCAAAATATTATTCATAAAACAGTATATCGGCGTAGGTCGGGAACGGCCAGAGATCCTTGGGCATTATCTCCTCCAGCTTGTCCGACGTATCGCGCAGATGCGCCATCAGCGTAAGCACGCGGTCGCGGAACACTATCGCCTGCTTGTGCATGTCTCTGAAAGCGAGCGCGCTCTCCTTGGCGCCCTTCAAGCGTCTCATGTCCGCCGACAGATCGCCGATGAGGTCGCTGACTCTCTCGAGCAACTTCTCCGAAGTATAGACATAGATCGGGCTGATCTCTTTGACCTTGGTGATCTCTTTGGCGAGCTTGTACTGCCACTTCAACGCGGCGGGCAAGATCTGCTTGTTGAGCATCAACAGCATCGTCTCCGCCTCTATCTTCGCGGACTTGATGTAGTTGTCGATATAGATATAGCGGCGGCTCTCCATCTCCTTGATCGAGAGGACCCCGTGTTTTTGGAACACTTCCATGTTCTTCTCTTTGGTCAAGGCGTCATAGGCGTCGACGGCGTTGGTCGCCGCGTCGAGACCTCTGCGATGCGCTTCCCTCTCCCATTCGTGGCTATAATTGTTGCCGTTGAAGATGATGCGCTTGTGTCTCTGATACAAGTCCTTGATCGTCTGCAAGATCTCCTTGTCCAGCTTTTTCTTGTCCGCCTTCTCGAGTCTGTCCGCAATGCGCGAGAGCATCTCCGCGGTCATTATGTTCATGACCATCGTCGGCGTGGACAGCGTCGCCGACGAGCCCACCATGCGGAACTCGAACTTGTTGCCCGTAAAGGCGAACGGCGACGTGCGGTTGCGATCGGAAGTATCGCGCTTGGGACGCGCGACGTAGTTGACGCCCATGTTGATGTATTGCTTGGTCGCGCTGGCGATCGTGTGTCCCTCGACGATGTCGTCGAGCAGATTTTGCATATCCTCGCCGATGAACACCGAGATGATGGACGGCGGAGCCTCGTTGCCTCCCAGACGACAGTCGTTGCCGAGGCTGGAACAACTCATGCGCAGCAGATCATAATATTCGTCCACGCCGGCGATGACGGCGAGGAAGAAGAGCAAAAAGACTTTGTTCTCGGCAGGATTGCTGCCCGGCTTGAGCAGATTGACGCCGCTGTCCGTGCTCAGCGAATAGTTGGCGTGTTTGCCGCTGCCGTTGATGCCGGCGAAAGGCTTTTCGTGCAGCAGGCACGCAAGGCCGTGGTTGTCGGCGACCTTCTTCATCGTCTCCATGATCAGCTGATTTTGATCGGTGGCGATGTTGGCTTGGCAGAAGATGGGCGCGAGCTCGTGCTGCGCGGGCGCGACTTCGTTGTGCTGCGTCTTGGCAGGGATGCCCAGCTTCCACAATTCCTCGTTGAGATCCGCCATAAAGCCTGCGACTCTGTCGCGGATCGTCGCGTAATATTGGTCGTTCTTTTCCTGTCCCTTGGGCGGCATCGCGCCGAACAGCGTGCGCCCCGTAAACTCCAAGTCGTAGCGCTTGTCGTAGTCGTTTTTGTCGATCAAGAAGTACTCTTGCTCTCCTCCGACGTTGGCGACGACTTTGCGTGCGTCCACGCCGAGCAGCTTGAGCAGTCTCACGCCCTGGCGGCTGACGGCGTCCATCGATTTGAGCAGCGGAGTCTTTTTGTCGAGCGCCTCGCCCGTGTACGAACAGAACGCGGTCGGGATGCAGAGCACCGCCGAGCCGTCCTTGGACTTCTTGATGAACGCGGGCGACGAGCAGTCCCATGCCGTGTAGCCGCGCGCCTCGAAGGTCGCCCTTATGCCTCCCGACGGAAAGCTGGAAGCGTCCGCCTCGCCCTTGCGAAGGTTGCTGCCCGTGAATTCCAGCGATATCTTGCCCTGCTTGTCCACGGAGATGAAACTGTCGTGCTTTTCGGCAGTCGTGCCCGTGAGCGGCTGGAACCAGTGCGTGTAGTGAGTCGCGCCCAGCTCGACGCTCCACTCCTTCATCGCTTCGGCGACCTTGGACGCAAGGTCCTTTTCGAGCACTTTGTCGCGGTCGATGACTTCGCGGAGCTCGTTGTAGGCGTCCTCGGTGAGGTATTTCTTCATCACGCTGTCGTTGAAGACATAGCATCCGAAGAAATCGGTGATCTTCTTGGTCTCGGTTATGCGCATATGGTCTCTCCTTCGGTCACGCGCTGTGGCCTCAATAAAATTATATATATTTGTTTATAATATGGCAAACATTTTGAGATATCATTTTACTCTTTTTTGCTTTCCATTCCGAAAAATTCGTTTTTCGAAAATCATAGGCTATTTTTTTGCCCTTTCGGAAAATTTTTCGAAAAATTGCTCTCAAATGTTTGACATCGCCGCCTCTCGGGTTTATACTTTCGCCATAAGACAACGGCGTCGTATAT
>CALWKR010000059.1 GCA_944381315.1 uncultured Christensenellaceae bacterium | reverse complement strand
GCACCGCCATTGACGGCGAGAGGGCAAGGTTTTGGCAGGATCTTTTGCCCCCTGACTTCGTCTCACCTCTTGCTAAGACTCTACGAGTATTGACCTGCGAGGATGTTCCTTGTCAGGGGGCAAAATCTCTCTGCCAAAACTGCAAGCACAGAAAGAATTCCGACGACATTACGTCGTCGGAATTTTTCTGCTTGCCCTCTCGCCGCAATGGCGGTGCAAAGTGAGGGCATTGCTCCGTCTAATGCAATTATAAACCAACTAACAATTTCTTCTGCTCGTTCCCTCGCCGCAATGGCGGTGCTTTCTTTCTGTCACGGCATAAGCGGAGCAATAAGTAAATATCCTATTTCAATGTTCGCAAAAAGCATGGTATGCTGTTTATGCAAGTAGTGTTGGGCGAGAAATTTTGCGATGATTTTGCGCCGACACTTCAATACGAAAATTAAATAAGCGCACGAGCGGAAACCGCGCTTTTCGCCGTGCGCCCCTTGCGGAGCCGTGAGCGGTGAGCTTATCCGCATAAGCGGTTGCGCATAGATGTATCTACGCTGCCCTTTCAAGTAGTATTGGGCGAGAAATTTTGCGATGATTTTGAGCCGACACTTCAACACGAAAATTAAATAAGCGCACGAGCGGAAACCGCGCTTTTCGCCGTGCGCCCCTTGCGGAGCCGTGAGCGGTGAGCGAACGTGCTCCGTCGGAGGGGATCATTGAAGGGGAACCAAAATGCCTCCGTATATGAGCGAAGCGATTTAGGAGATAGCATTTTGGTGCCCCTTCAAAGAAAGCTGCAGCCCTGTCGTGATGAGAGGAACGAATCACACAGGGGTGTACTCCCTCGGCTCCAGCAACAGTCGTAAATAAAAGTCGGCTTGCGAATAACTCACAAGTCGACTGTTGGTGGAGCTGTGGGAGTCGCAAAACAGCGAGCGCCCAAGTGGGGAATGTCGAATTGCGATAGCAATGAGGCACGCGAGCGTACAGCCCTGTCGTGATGAGAGGAACGAATCACACAGGGGTGTACTCCCTCGGCTCCAGCAACAGTCGTAAATAAAAGTCGGCTTGCGAATAACTCACAAGTCGACTGTTGGTGGAGCTGAGGGGAGTCGAACCCCTGTCCAAACAACCTTCAAGACCGCTTTCTACATACTTATCGGATGTTCAAAGTCCCTGACAAGCTACGTCCGCAGAGCTTGTTTTGGCGAGCCGCAAGATCTTGTCGCGTCAACTGCGGCGCATTGCCGCGACCCTTTTCCACTGACCGATGCCTATCGGGGAGCGTGGAGATCCCCGAAGGCAGCTTAGCTGCAATTAGGCAGCGTAAGCGATTTGTTGATTGTTTTTAGCGTTTAATTTTAATTTCCGTTTTTACGAAGCCGAGCCTTCGGTATGCTTACGAGTCCGTCCGTCTGCCTGTCGAATCCGGGACAGCCCCACGGGTATCTTATGATAGCACTATTTTGAATGTTTGTCAAATGAGAAAGATGATATGCGTTTTGGGACGATGCGAGTCGGCAGCGTAGAGCGCGATCTGTCACGGCAAGCGTTGAGCAACAATGCGGCGAGTCGTCTTTTTTGCTCGGGGCGGCTATTGCGCGTTATCTTTGGCGATGCCGAGGTCTTGCGCGAGTTTTTCTCCGAGAGGGGCGAACAGCTGCGCGAAATAGTCCGCGGCTTGTTTTGCCGTTTGATATTGGGCGTCGGAGACGTTGTCGCGATCGAGCGAGGAGAGGATAGTGAGGGAGTTGTGGATGTCTTTGACTTGGGCGTTCATATCGATGTCAAAGGACGAATATGCAAAATTGAGCAAGTCGGCAAACAAGATGGACAGAGCAACGCTGTCATAGCCGTCGATCTCGGCGGCGCGGTCGCAGACAGCGATCGAGAAGCGCGTGATGTCGGGCAGATAGCCGGACAGCTCGAGCAGGGAGTCATAGTCAACAGCGCGCATTATAGAGACGATGGAGGCGAGCCCGTCGACGTGCGCGTCCAAAAAACCGTCGTAAAGGACGGAGTCCAAGATGTCGAGTTCGGCGACGTCGACAGAGCGCGTCGCGTCGATGAGATAGAGCAACGCTTCGATCATTGAGCGATAGGCGACTTCTTCTTGGATGTCGTCGGCGGTGAGAATGTTGCGCAATGTATGCGCCGTTTCGTTGAATTTGTCTTGCCCCATCTCGACGACGCTGTCGCAGACGGCGACGAGCTGAGTCGCCGCGGTGGTCAGGTCGATCTCGGGTATGGCTGTTTGGGCAGAATTGTCAAGCAAGGATGACAGCTTTTTTGCAACGGAGTTATAGTCCAGCAAGGCAAACGGGTTTGCCGCAATCGGCGCGTCGCGGTAACTCTGCGCCGCTCCTACGATGACGTCGCCGCGCGCAGAGAGCGTGCAGGCGAGCGCAAAGACAGAGTCGGCTCCGCCCCGAAAGGCGTCGGCATCGTCGATGTCGGCGATGTCGGAACAGGCGGCGACGTCGTCGAGCAAGTCTTCAAGCTCCTCGGCAGAGACCCCCGAAGATTTGAGATAGGCGCACAGCGCCGCCTCGTTGTTGAACGCAAAGGCGAATGCGACGATGACGCAAACCACCGCCGCCGTGACGAGCACAGCGGCGGTGATCATAGTTTTGGATGTCGGCGAAAGCCTGCGCATCGCGTTAGGCGGTCGTCTCAGGCATGTCGGTCACGTCTTCGATGATCGTGATGTTGCCGAGCATGATCTCGGCATAATCCGTCGAGATGACAAGGGTGTAGTTGGTGCCGTTGGGGACGAAATCATAGGTGGCTCCGTGATTTTGGACGAGCTGCTTCAAGGTCATCGTTTTTGCTTCGCCGGTGGAGTTCAGGGCGTTTTCGTCGATTACGACCAGCTGTATCTCTGCCTCAAACGACTCGTCATTGATATCGCTGCGGTTGAGAGTTTCGTCATAGAACAATTCTGTGGGCGTCAACAGCACAGGCACATCTTCGGCGATGTCGCTCGGATAGACGATGTAGTCGATCGAGCCCAACTTGACTTGCTGCTCTACGCCGTTTTGGGTATATACGACATAGACCGAAGCAGACTTTCTTCCCGTCGTCGACGTGTCAAACTCGTCTATCTCGACATGCAGATTCGCTTCATAGAGCACGCTGTTCACAACTTCGTCATAAAAGTTGTTTACGGAGTCTATAGTAGTTGCATAATACGGATCATAGATGGGATAATGATGCACTGTCTCCCAATATCCGAAGATCGGCAAACTTGCTTCGATCGTATCGCCGTATACTTGCGAGAACGTCGCGCCTTGCTCGATCGAAATGACGTATGAATAGCCAATGCCGTCATATTCGTTGTAATAATCGGGATCGTTCCACATCACCAAGGTCTCCGTGTTGGGCAGATAATCGCCGATCGGCACGACTTCAAGGCCGAAAGTCGTATCTATTATGCCCAAGAAGGTCACCGTCGCGGTGGTCCATCCGAGAGTGCTCGTATCGACATCGACCGTAAATCTGTCATCTGCGGTCATGTCGACAGATTCATACGAATAGCCGTCACCGAAAGTGATGTTGGCATAGAAGAAATCCGAGTTCACCGTGCTGTCTTGGAGGACATAGTTATACCACGGGTTGACATCGATGTACGTCGGAGTGATCGCATACGAGTCGGTGATGGCATAGATAACGTAGTCGAACTCTACATAGTCGAGCTCGAAGTGCACATGGTACGGGATCGTGTTGTCGAAGTTGTCATAGCTCTCGATCATGGTGGCGGAGAATGTTGCGCGCCCGGCAAGCTCAGCGATGTTGGCGTCGGAGAGGTATGTCTCGTCGCCGTTCGTCCACAAGATCCGAGAAGAGGAGTCATATTGATCGATCCTCGTCAAGAAAGCTTCGGCGTCGGCAAGATCCTTCTGTGCAAAAATGGGGTAGTCCATACCGCTTATGTTGAGCACGAGCGCGGGATCGGCTGCCGGATCGTAGACGTAGTAGGAGAAGTCGCGCTCAAAGCGCACTTTGCCGTTTTGAGAGATCACGAAGGCGTTCTCGACAATGCCGTCGGTGGCTTGAGTCGTATCGATCGGGTCGCGCAAAGTCACGGTTACGCCGAGCTCGTCGACCGCGTCCGCAAGTCCGCTGAACGCTCCTCGATAATCGACGGAGTAGGGGGAATATTGTGTATCAAATTCGAAATCGACTTCTTGATCGCCGAAGTTGTCGCCGATCGCCATAGAGAAAGTATCGAACGACCAGCCCAAGCTGCTCAACTTTTTCGCCTCTTGGTCGGTTACGACTTTGACGGTTTGACCCTCAAAGACCATGTCTCCCAATTCGGGGACGGTGACCGAGAATTCCTGCATCCCGAGCACAGAGGTGTCGAGCCCGTCGATGTTGTCCATGGACAGATCGTAGCTTTCGTAATGTGCGCCGTAAGCATAGGTCGCATGAGCAGAGCCGTAGAAGACCTGCGCGTTTTGCGGAATGATGCGGTTGTAAGACATATAGATGTTCGTGATATTGGTTGCCGCGTCAAGATCGGTCGCGTCATAGACGAAGTAGGCGATCGGGAAGCTGATCGTGCCGAAGACGTCGTGCGAGTACGACGCGATCGTCGTGTGCAAGCCGAGCTCCGACGTCACGACTTCTTGCAGCGCGAAGCTCTCGGTGTCGGGATCGATGGAGAACAATTCTCCGCTCTCCTTGTGCATCATCGTGTTCGGGAAGCTGTAGTTGATATATTCCGCGATCGCGGTGATGTATGCGTCGAGATTTGCGCCGTTTTGCGGGATCGCGATCGAGAGGATCGAGTTTCTGTCGGCATAGAGCGTGAACTTGTCGGCGGTGGTGTCGTCGTAGGCGTAGCAATTCACTGTCGCGGTCGCGCCTTCGATGGTCAGCGTCGCGGTGAAGAAGCCTTCGTTGGCGGAGCTGAAAGTCCAAGCATAATTTTCGAGATCGATGATCTCCATGCTGCTGTTGTTGTCATAATAGTAGACAGAGACAAGCGGCTTGATCGCTTGGACGAGCGCGTCTTGCTGTACGCCTACCGGCACGAGCGCAACGCTGTATTGCACCAGATCGATTTTCTGCGCAGGAGCTATGGACGGAGAGGCAAAGCAGTCAAAGAACTGCTGCGCGAGCTCCATCAATTGATCGTCGGTCAGATCTTCGACAGACGTTTCGGTGGCGTCGTTCATCAATTGGACGAGTCCCGAGAGATTTAGGCCGAAAAGGCCTTTGACAAAGGACGAGCAATCTTCGATCGCTTCTTTGTCTTCGTCGGTGAGCGCGCTGTCATAGACGGGCTTGACGATCGCCGAAACGTCGGCGACGATCCTGCCGATCTCGACGGGCTGATCTTCTTCGGCTGCCTTGGCGATGGCGTCATAATCGAGATAGAGCTTTGCCAGATCTGCGGCGGTGATGTTCTGCAACAAGCCTATCACGAGCTTGTCGGCTGCGACGATGCCGTCTGCGAGCGTGGGGATTTGCTCGATGATGTCGTCGTCAAACGCGTTCACGACGGCAAATACGTCGGCAAGCACGTTCGCAATGCCCGAGACCACGAGGGGATCGAGCGCGAAGTCGCCGTTGAGCGAGGCGAGCATATCGCCGAAGTCGTTGACCGTGGCGGCGAGATCGTTGTAGGTCATGCCTTCGAGCTCGCCCGTCAGCAAGCCTTCGAGATTTCCGTCGACGAAAATGCAATTGAGCACATCGGCGACGACGGAGATCATGTTGACGACCTTGGCTTGATCATAATCAAGCGCGCCGACGAGGCAGTCGATGAGCTTTGACGAGACGTAGAGCAGCTCGTCGGTGTCGATCGCTTCGATGAAAGATCCGACCATCGAGTCGGACGAAGTGTAATAATCAGTGATGAAGTCTTTGATGTCCTGATCGCCGGCGGCTTGGATCAGCTCGCCGAACGTGATGCCTTGATAGTCGTTGTTTGTGTAGCCATCGTTCTCCATGACATAGCCGATCAGTTCCAAGACGGTGTCATCGTCGATCGCGTTGTAGTCAGGAGATGACAACATGGCGAAGAGTAATGTCTTGACAAAAGATGCGACTCCTTCGGCAGAGATGCGATTTGCGCCATAACTCAACGCATTGAGTACCGTCGTCACGGACTCCTCGGAGAGCATTTCCTCAAAGAGGACAGGCAACGACTCTTCGTTGCTCTTAGAGTCGAAGAGGCATTTGTTGAACGCGACAAGGAAGGGCGCTCCGTCCGCAACGATGCGGTCGACGACGCCCGTCATCGTCTCGACGTCGATGCCGGCAGAGTGGACGAGTGGATAGAGCACCTCGGTGACTCCATAGTCGATAGGAGACTCAAAATAGGCATTGATGCGATCAAGCTGCGCACAGAATGTGTCAAAATCCATTTCCGTGCCGCCGGGGACGACGACTTCGACAGCGGTGACGGTGATCGTCACGTTCTTGGTCGTGCCGCCGTATGTGATCGTGACGGTCTTGTCTCCCTCTGTCGAGGTGTCAAAGCCGCCGACCATATCTTCGGTGATCGGGACGTTTGTTTCGCCGACGACTATGTAGGCCCCTGTCAGATCGAGCTCGGCGCCGACGACGTATTCGGTGCGGAAGTGACCGATCGTGAAGTCGACTGCGGGCTCGGAGACGGTGATCGTCATCGTCGTAGTCAAGCCGTTGTAGTTGATCGTGACGGTCTTGGTGCCGACTGTGGATGTGTCAAAGCCGCTGAGCATAGACTCGGTCAGCGTGACGGTTTGCGTAGTGCCGTTGCTCAATGTGACCGTGAGGTCGCAGGGCACGAATTCTTCGCCGCGCAGATAGTCGCTCTTCCATACCTCGGGAGAGACGGAGATCGACGTCGCCGGCGGAGCGGACGCGAGCCTCGTGATGCGGAATTCGAAGACTTCATAGACGTCTTCGATGCCGTTGATCCAGCCCTTGACATAGAAGACGTTGAGTCCTTCGCCAAGGGGGACCGCGTCGCCGGTGTAGGGCTTGGTCAGCCCTTTGTCCTCATACGCCTCATAGTCCAGCTTGTAGTCGCCCTTGAATTGGATGTCGGTGAGAGGGAATTGACTGCGATCGTTTTGGACCGTGAAGGTGACGGTCTTTGCAGTCTGGTCGATTATGGGATCGGTGACGCCTTGGATGCCCGAGATCTCAAGGACTTGGGTGCCGTCGTCATCGCAGGCGACAGCGCCGATCAAAACGGATAGGGCGAGCATGATGGCAATGATCGCCGAAAGCGTTTTTTTCATAAAACTCCTCCTGTTATACGCATATATGCGCTTTTTGTTTATTATAACATATAACGGGGGGAGGGGTCAAGATTTTTTGAAAAATTAATAAAAATGCGCGTCTCGAAAGACGCGCATTAAGCGAAAATTATAGTATCAACAATTTAGTCGACAGGGACTTCGATCTTGGACTTGCCGCCCATATACATACGCAGAGGCTCGGGGATGTTGACGCTGCCGTCGGCGTTGAGATTGTTCTCGAGGAAGGCGATCAGCATACGCGGCGGAGCGACGACGGTGTTGTTGAGCGTATGAGCGAGATAGGAGCCCTTTTCGCCCTTGATCTTGATGCCGAGTCTGCGCGCCTGCGCGTCGCCGAGGTTGGAGCAGCTGCCCACCTCGAAGTACTTCTTTTGGCGCGGCGACCATGCCTCGACGTCGAGCGACTTGACTTTGAGATCTGCAAGATCGCCCGAGCAACATTCGAGCGTGCGGACGGGGATGTCCAGCGAACGGAAGAAGTCCACCGTGTTGGTGTAGAGCTTGACGAACCACTCCGCGCTGTCCTCGGGCTTGCAGATGACGATCATCTCTTGCTTTTCGAATTGGTGGATGCGGTAGACTCCGCGCTCCTCGATGCCGTGCGCGCCCACCTCTTTGCGGAAGCAGGGCGAATAGCTCGTCAGTGTGAGCGGAAGTTTGCTCTCCGGGGTGACGTTGTCCATAAATCTGCCGCTCATAGAGTGCTCCGACGTGCCGATCAAATAGAGGTCTTCGCCCTCGATCTTGTACATCATGTTCTCCATTTCGGCAAAGCTCATCACGCCCGTGACGACGTTGCTGCGGATCATGAACGGCGGCACGACATAGGTGAAACCGCGACCGATCATAAAGTCGCGCGCATACGACAGCACCGCGGAGTGCAGCCTTGCGATGTCGCCGAGCAGATAATAGAAGCCGTTGCCGCTCGTGCGGCGCGCGCTGTCGAGATCGATGCCGTGCAGCTTCTCCATTATGTCGACGTGATAGGGGATCTCGAAGTCGGGCACCTTGGGCTCGCCGAATCTCTCCAACTCCACATTCTCGCTGTCGTCCTTGCCGATCGGGACGGACGGATCGATGATGTTGGGGATGACCAGCATGCGCTTGCGGATCTCGGCGGCGAGTTCGTCCTCCTTGACTTCGAGCTGTGCGAGCTCTTGCGCCATATCGGCGACTTGCTTCTTCGCGGCTTCGGCGCCTGCCTTGTCGCCCTTGGCGAGCATGCCGCCTATCTGCTTGCTGATCACATTGCGCTGATTGCGCAGATAGTCGCCGCGAGTCTTGCTCTCGCGGAAACGCTTGTCGAGGTCGATGACCTCGTCGACGAGGACGAGTTTGTCGTCCTGAAACTTCTTCTTGATGTTCTCTTTTACCAAGTCGGGATCGTTCCTGACCAACTTTATATCCAGCATAAAAAACTCCTGTCCGTGTAGGTTATCCTTATTTTGCGACTATGTTGACGATGCGCTTGGGGATGACGATCACCTTGACGGGCTTGAGCTGTCCCAGCGCAGCTTTGATGTTGTCGTCCGCGAGCGCCATCGCCTCTATCGCGGCGTTGTCCGCGTCGGCAGGGACGACGATCTTTGCCTTGACGCGGCTGTTGATCTGTACAGCCATCTCGTACTCGTCGCGCACCAGCGCCTTTTCGTCGCAAGTGGGGTACGAGCACTTGAACACGCTCTCTTTGTGTCCGAGCATCTCGTGCAGCTCTTCGCCGAAGTGCGGCGCGAACGGCGCGATCAACAGCACGAAGTCCTCCACGCATTCGCGCAAGAACGCGGTGTTGACGACGGGCAAGTCGAGATATTTGTACATCGCGTTGACGAACTCCATCAGCCTCGCGATCGCGGTGTTGAACGAGAAGACCTTGAGATCTTCGCCGGCGCGTTTGATGGTGTTGTGGCGCACGAAGTCGAGATCTTTTTCCGCCTTGCCGTACTCGCCCTTCTTGGCTCCGAGATCGATGGACTTGCGCACGAGCCTCTCCACTCTTTCCATAAATCTGACGATGGATTCGAGTCCGCTCGTGTTCCACGGTCCGCCCTCGATGTAGGAGAAGCCGAACATCAGATACATTCTGAACGCGTCCGAGCCGTACTTGCTCACATATTCGTCGGGCGAGATGACGTTGCCTTTGGACTTGCTCATGCGGTTGCCGTCGGGGCCGAGGATGACGCCTTGGTGTACGAGCGAAGTGAACGGCTCGTCGAATTTGAGATAGCCCATGTCGCGCAGCGCCTTGGTGAAGAAACGCGCATAGAGCAGGTGCATGCACGCGTGCTCTGCGCCGCCGATATATTTGTCCACGGGGAGCATCTTGTTGATGATCTCGGGATCGAAAGCCTGCTTGTCGTTGTGCGCGTCGGGATAGCGCAGATAGTACCAGCTGCTGCACACGAACGTGTCCAAAGTGTCGGGATCGCGTTTTGCCGGCGCGCCGCAGATCGGGCAAGTCGTGTTCATGAATTCGTCGCATTTGAGCAGCGGCGATTTGCCGTCCGGGGTGAAGTCGACGTTGTAGGGCAGCTCGACGGGGAGCTTGTCTTCGGGCACGGGAACTTCGCCGCAGTGCGGACAGTGTATGATCGGGATCGGGCAGCCCCAATAGCGCTGGCGGGAGATGAGCCAGTCGCGCAGACGATAGTTGGTCTTGAGTGCGCCCATGCCTTGCTTTTCCAGATCCTTGACGATCGCGACCTTCGCCTCGTCGGTGGTCATGCCGTCGTACTTGCTGCTGTTGACGAGCACGCCGTGTTCGCAATAGGGCAGATCGTCGTTGCTGCCGTCGGCGCTCTTGATGACTCTGACGATGTCGAGTCCGAACTTCTTTGCGAAGTCGTAGTCGCGCTCATCGTGCGCCGCGACGCCCATGACTGCGCCCGTGCCGTAAGAATAGAGCACATAGTCGCCGATCCAGATGGGCACGCGCTTGCCGTTGACGGGATTGATGCAATATGCTCCCGTAAAAGCGCCTGTCTTTTCGCGCGAAGTGGACAGACGCTCGATCTCGGTCGCCTTGGAGCAGGCGAGCTTGTAGGCGTCGATCTCCGCCTTGTGTTCGGGAGTCGTCAGCTTGTCGACGAGCGGATGCTCGGGGGCGAGGATGACGTAGGAGACGCCGAAGACTGTGTCCGCGCGCGTCGTGAACACGCTGAATTTGTCTCCGCTCTCGCAGGTGAAAGTGATCTCGCCGCCCGTAGATTTGCCGATCCAATTGCGCTGCATCGCCTTGGTCTTTTCGGGCCAGTCTATCTTGTCGAGACCGCTCAAAAGCTCCTCGGCGTACGCGGTGATCTTGAAGAACCATTGAGTGAGATTCTTGCGCACGACGGTCGTGCCGCAGCGCTCGCAGCAGCCGTCCACGACTTGTTCGTTGGCGAGCACGGTGTTGCAGGACGGGCACCAATTGACGGGCGCCTCTTTGCGATAGGCGAGCCCGTGTTTGTAGAATTGCAAGAAGAGCCATTGCGTCCACTTGTAATAATCGGGCATGCACGTCTTGATCTCGTAGTCCCAATCAAAGGACGCGCCCATGGCTTTGAGCTGCTTTTCCATCGTCGCGATGTTTTTGAGCGTGCTGTCCTTGGGATGGATGCCCGTCTTGATCGCATAATTCTCGGCAGGCAAGCCGAATGCGTCAAAGCCCATCGGCTGGAATACCTCTTTGCCGCTCATACGCATATAGCGCGCAAAGGTGTCGGAGGGACCGTAGTTGTACCAGTGCCCGACGTGCAGCTTTGCACCGGAGGGGTAGGAGAACATCTCCAAAACGTAGTACTTGTTGTCGCGCTTGGTCGTGTCGAACGAATAGAGCTTTTCGTCCTCCCAGCGCTTTTGCCATTTCTTCTCGATTTCCAAAAAATTCATAACCGCTCCAATTACGCCAACGGCGTGTATTCAAGAAGATATTATATAATAATCGCGCGAAGATGTAAAGTATTTGGATCGATGCCTGCGCCGCGTTTGCGCGATTTTCGCGATCTTTCGATCAATGCGCGGGCTTGTGTAGCTTTTTTCGCGCAAATGTTATATCATATATATGAACGTGCGGCTATGCCGTTCGGAGGTGCATATGTTGGAACAATATTTCGTCGCCGCTGCCGCCGCGACCCTCAAGCTCGTCGAGATCGAGAGCGTTCAGTCCGCGCCTTGCGCGCGCAGCCCGTTCGGCAAAGGCGTCGCCGACTGCCTCGACTTCGTCGCCGATCAGGCGCGCGAATACGGCTTCAAAGTCGGCAAAGGCGACGGTTACTACACTTGGGCGGAGATAGGCGAAGGCGAGCTGTTCGGCATCCTCGGACACGTCGACACCGTCCCGATCGGCAAGGGCTGGACCAAGGATCCCAAAGGACAGATCCTCAACAACGTCATGTACGGCAGAGGCGTCCTCGACGACAAGGGACCTATGACGCTCGCTTTCTTCGCCGTCTGCGCGCTGCTCGGTCAGGGCAAAAAGCCCAAACGCCGCATCCGCTTCATCTGGGGAGGCAACGAAGAATCGGGCTGGAAGTGCATCGACAGATACCTTTCGCGCGAAGAGATCCCTGCCGAGGGCGTCTCGCCCGACGCCGACTTCCCGGTCATCAATTGCGAAAAGGGAGTGATCAACCTCAAAGTCACTCTCCCCAAGCCGCTCGGACTCGTCGAGATGAAGGGCGGCGAGCGCCCCAATATCGTCATGGCAAAGTGCCGCGCAAAATTGCAGGGCAACATACATGCCGAGGCTCCGTTCGTCAAGAGACGCAAGAGCGGCGAGTTCACGATCTTGACCGCAGACGGCGTCGCCGCACACGGTTCTACGCCCGAACGCGGAGTGAACGCGCTGCGCAGGATGCTGACGTGTTTGGCAAGTACGGGACAGCAAGAATACAGAGAACTCTCTAGGCTTTTCGGCGACTATAACGGCGTCGGACTCGGGATAGATTGCAAGGACATCAAGAGCGGCAAGCTGACATGCAATGTGGGCATGATCGACACGGACGACCAAAATCTCTATGTCACCCTCGACATCAGACACCCCGTCGACATAGCGCGCGAAGAGATCATTTCGACGATCCGAAAGATCGATCAAGTCAAGGACGTCGAGCTGCTCGCGCACCACGATCCGCTCTACGTCTCGCCCGACGATCCTCTCGTCAAAACGCTGCTGGACGCCTACAACGACGTCACCGGCGAGAACGCCGCCCCGATCGCGATCGGCGGCGCGACCTATGCGCGCGCCCTCCCCAAAGCCGTCGCCTTCGGACCTATCTTCCCGGATATGAACAGCACGATCCATATGCCCGACGAGGGCGCGCCCCTCGGAGCGCTCCGCGCCGCCTACGAGATCTACAAGGCAGCGTTCGCGAAATTGCTGTTTGAGTGAGAACTTCGGATCTGCGCATGCGCCAATGAACGCAACAAGAAGACAAAGCGACAGCGCCGAGCGGAGATACCGCTCGGCGCATTTGTCGCTATCGCGAAAGCTGCCGCTTGTCGGCGGACAGCCGCTGCACGCTATTATGACTGCTGCTGCGTTAATCGCTATCGCGAAAGCTGCCGCCTGACGGCGGACAGCCGAATCCTATCTGTGATTTTGAGTGGCTCTCCGTCGAAAGTCTTGCCAATGCGAACAGGCAAGGGGGATATATATTCGCTGCAAACCGCCGTGATTACAGGGACGTTTAACGTTACCGCGAAAGCTGCCGCCTAACGGCGGACAGCCGAACCCTATCTGTGATTTTGTTTCAAAATCACAGATGAGGGTTCTAGAATCCCTGACTTAGCGCCACGCGCAAAAAAACGGAGAGGTGTTGTAGCCTCTCCGTTTTGCGTGGCGCAGAGTCAGGGATTCGAACCC
>CALWKR010000058.1 GCA_944381315.1 uncultured Christensenellaceae bacterium | reverse complement strand
ACGCAGGCCCGATCGACCTCTATGTCGTGCCGTTCACGGACATCCAATTCGCGATCCATCAAAAGTGCCGCCCCGACTACATGATCACGATCATGCGCCGCATAATGATCATGATCGCGGAGCGAATGGCTCGCAAGACGGACTGCGGCGCGCTGATCACAGGCGAGAGCCTCGGTCAAGTTGCGTCCCAAACGCTCCAAAGCCTGACCGTGACCGAGGACGCGGTGCAGTCTCTGCCCGTGTTCCGTCCGCTGATCGGCATGGACAAATACGAGATCATGGACACGGCGGCGCAGATAGGGACGTACAAGTTGAGTGAACTGCCGTTCCAAGACTGCTGCACGGTGTTCTTGCCGCGCAATTCCGTCATCAAGCCGTCGGTCGAGACTGCGCGCAAAGAGCAGGCGAAGATAGAAGATCTGGACGAGCTCATCGACAAGGCGATCGAGAACGTCGAAAAGATAGAGATAGGACGCTGAAGACTTGAAATCAAACGCAATATCTGCCCGTAGCGGCGATATTGCGTTTTTTTCTGCAAATCGGAGCGCGGACGTCGCGGCAGTCTGAGCGCTATGCGCGCAAAGTCTCTATCCTGCCGAGGACTTCTGCGCCCGAGTCGTCGGCATACCACGGAATGACCGCGTATGTCGTCGGGAATATGCCGTCGGCGGCGTCGGTCACCGTGACGACGCCTTCGCGTTCGCTCAGCTGCGAGAGTACGGTCTCTCCGTTGAAAAAGTTGCGGCGTACGATGGGGTAACACAGCCGCCGATCGGCGCAAAACGAGATCTCCACGGGCCCGTTGTCCTTGCGGATCGAGAGATCTTTCGCGCTCGGCACGTCGAAGGAATAGTTGACGCTCTCGGGCAGATAGCGCGCGTTGAACAGCGCCTTTTCGCAGGCGTGATCGGGGGCGCTGTCTCCGGCAAGAGTGAGCGCGCCATGCGAGAGATCCGATTTGTCGATGCGCGCTTCGACTATGCCGTCGGGACGCGAGAAAGTCCCGAGATCGCGGCTGTCGGACAGCGCGTCAAAGAACTCGCGCGCCCGTATCGTCGGAGCGCCGCCGCCTTGGACGTCGATCACGGAGTTGTAGTCCGCGCTGCCGCACCAAAACAGCGCGGCGACGTCGGAAGAATAGGCGACGCAATAGGCGTCATGGTTGCCGCTGTCGTCTCCGACCGTGCCTGTCTTTGCGGCGATCTGCAAGCCGAGCGGCGACAGCTTTTTTGCGGTGCCGTTCGTCGCGCAATCGAGCAGACAGTCTGTGACGAGATAGCTCGTTTCGGGAGAAAACACGCGCGAAACGTCCGTATTGCGGCGATATACGGCATTGCCGTGTTCGTCGGTGATGCAGGACACAAGTGCAAGCGAAGCAAAGGTTCCGCCGTCGGCAAGAGCGACGTAGCCGCCGAGCAGGTCGGAGAGCGCTATGCCGTTTTGGGTTGCTCCGAGCGCGAGCGATAAATTGTCGTCTTCGTCGCCGAGTCTGATCCCGAGTTTTTGCAGTGTATTATATCCTTCGCTGACGCCGACGTCGCTCAATACTTGCACGGCAGGGACGTTGAGCGAGAGAGACAGCGCAGACTTTGCGCTGACAGAGCCGTAGTAGACGTCGTTGAAATTGGACGGAGCATAGTCTCCGAACGTGCGCTTGGAGTCGTCGAGCACAGAAGACGGGCAGAGGATGCCGCTCTCGAATGCGGGCGCATAGGCGACAAGAGGTTTGAGAGTAGATCCGCTCTGTCTTGAGAAAGATTTGAGATCGAGCGCAAAGTCGGCATAGACGGCGCTGACGGAGTGCGTCGCAACGTCAGCCGCGATCGCCGCCGACATCCCGTCGGTATCGGAGCCTTGCACAGCGTCCGCGAGCGCGTCGAGCGCGTCATAGTCGAGGTAAGTGTAGACGCAATAGCTCTTGGCGGCGATCTCTTCTTCGTCTATCCCGAGAATGGACGACGCTTCGGCAAGCGCGTTGGCAACATAAATTTTGTCCAAACTATTCTCAATTAGGTCAACTTTTATAATAATATCGTCAAAATTAGCCGATTTTCGTCTATTTTCATCAATGAGTCCCTGTTCCGCCATCAAGTCGAGCACGAGCGCCGCGCGCTCCTTGCATGCGTCGGGATCGGCTATCGGGTTGAGCTTGGACGGGGCTTTGACCGTTGCGGCGAGCATCGCGCACTCTTCCAATTCAAGCTCGCTCGGCTCCTTGCCGAAAAAGCGCTTTGCCGCATTCTTGACTCCGTATTCGCCGCATCCGAAGTACAGCATATTGAGATAGTATTCCAAGATCTCGTCCTTGGAGTAGTGTTCTTCGAGTTTGACGGCTATTTGCGCCTCTCTCAGTTTGCGCGAAAAGCTCTTTTCGGACGTGAGATATATGTTTTTGGCAAGCTGCTGCGTGATCGTCGATCCGCCCTCCGAATACGAGCCCGATCTCAAATTGGCTATCGCCGCGCCGGCAAGCCTGATATAGTCGATGCCGTCGTGCGAGTAGAATCGCTTGTCTTCCACCGCGATGAAAGCGTTTTTGAGATCGTCGGGAAGTTCTTCTATCTCTATATAGCCGTAATTCTCGGTGCAATAGTCGGCGATCTCGCCGTTTGCGGCATAGAGATTGAGCGGCTTCGCGGCGGTGCGCAGCTTGGAATAGTCTACGTCGTCTCCGCTGTGCAGATACCACAATATGCCGCCGATCGTCGTCGCGGCGATCACTGCCGCAACGACGACTATCGCAAAAAATATCTTGGTCACGGCACTCGTTTTGCCTTTGCTCTTTGCGTTCATGTTTCCTCGTGTCGCTATTGTGCGCAATTTGCCGCAATTTATCGTCGCGCGCCGTGCAATCTGTTTGAATTTTGCGCGCGCATACGTTATAATATAGTCATGTCAACATTTTCGATAATCACATACGGATGTCAGATGAACGTGCACGAATCGGAGAAGATCGCCGGGCTTTTGATGCAGCTCGGGCTTGAGGAGAGCACGGACGACACCGCCGACGTCGTAGTCTTCAATACATGTTGCATCCGCGACAACGCCGAGCGCAAGGCGATCGGACAGATTGGCCGTTTCAAGCAGCTCAAACGCGAAAATCCCGACGCCGTCATCGCCGTCGTAGGCTGTATGACTCAGCAGGACGGGGCAGGACTTGCGTTGCGCAAGAAGTTTCCATTTGTCGATATAGTTCTCGGCACCGCCAACTTGGACAAAATAGGCGATCTTGTCGCCGACTGTCTCGCGACGCACAAAAAGCACGTCGAGATAGATACCGATCCCAAACCGCCGATAGTAGAGGGATTGCCGTATTACAGGACGAGCGGCTGCAACGCGTGGATAAACATAATGTACGGCTGCAACAACTTCTGCACCTATTGCGTCGTGCCTTATGTGCGCGGCAGAGAGCGCTCGCGCCGCAAGGAAGATATCATCGACGAGTTCCGCCGCGCTCTCGATCAAGGCTACAAAGAGGTGACCTTGCTGGGGCAGAACGTCAATTCTTACGGCAACGACAGAGGCGACGGCTACGGCTTTGCGGATCTGCTTCAAGATCTCGCGAAGTTTGACGGCGATCACCGCATCCGCTTTATGACCAATCATCCCAAGGATATGGACGACAGGGTGATCGACATCGTTGCCGACAGCCCCAATATCTGCAACAACATCCACCTGCCTATCCAGTCGGGTTCCGACAAGATCTTGCGGCTGATGAACAGGCATTACACTCGCGACGACTATCTCGCGACGATAGACAAGATCAGGGCGAAGATGCCCGACTGCGGCATCACGACAGATCTGATGGTCGGCTTCCCGTATGAGGAGGAGAGCGACTTTGAGGATACTCTCGACATAGTGCGGCGCGTGCAATACTCCAATGCGTTCACCTTTGTCTATTCGCCGCGGCGCGGCACTCCGGCGGCGACCATGCCGCAAGTGCCCGAAGAAGTTTCGCGGCGCAGGATAATGGCGCTCATTGCAGAGCAAAATGCGATCACGCGCAAGCTGTCCGACGCCTATGTAGGCGGAGTGTACCGCGTGCTTTGCGAGGATATCGTCGAGAAAAACGGAAAAAAACAGCTCTGCGGCCGCACCGAGAGCGGCAGAATGGTGACTTTCGACGGAGGAGAAGAACTCGTCGGCACTTTCTGCGACATAAAGATAACGCGATCGCGCTCCGCGTCGCTTTTCGGCACCAAGGTATAAGGAGGGAATATGGCGCTTTCACCGATGATGAAGTACTATCTCGAAGTCAAGGAGAAGTACAAGGACGCGATCCTGATGTTCAGGCTCGGCGACTTCTATGAGATGTTCTTTGAGGACGCCAAGCTGTGCAGCGAAGTCCTCGATCTCACCCTGACGGGCAGAGATTGCGGACTTGAAGAACGCGCTCCGATGTGCGGCGTGCCATATCACGCAGTCGACGGCTATATCTCCAAGCTGATCGCGGCAGGCTACAAAGTCGCCATTTGCGAGCAGCTGTCCGAGCCCAAGGCAAAGGGGCTCGTCGACCGCGACGTCGTGAGAGTCATCACTCCCGGCACCGTCATCGAAGACGACATCCTCGACGACAAGAAGAACAACTATCTCGCTTGTCTCGTCATGGACGACAAGTGCTATTCGCTGGCATGGGTGGACGTCTCGACCGGAGAATTCAACGTCATGCAGAGCGGATATTCCGATTTTGCGGCGATAGAGGACATGCTGACGACGATCGCGCCATCCGAGATAATCGCCAACGAGTACGCCGCCAACGCCGTTCGAGATCTGCCAGATATGCGCAAGTCACGTTTCGCGCCTGTTCAGCGCTATCAAGATTGGATATTCGTCGAGTCCAACGCCAAAGAGGCGATGAAGAAGCAATTCGACGTCGCCGATCTCCAAAAATACGAGTTCGGAGATCAAAAGCTGTGCTATCTCTCCGTCGGCGCGTTGTGCCTCTATCTCGAAGAGACCCAAAAACGCGCGCTCTCGCACATCAAGGACGTCAGACTCGTGCGCAGCAGCAGATACATGATCTTGGACGCCAACACGCGCCGAAATTTGGAATTGACCGCCAACATCCGCGACGGCTCGCGCAAGGGGACTCTGCTCAAAGTGCTCGATCGTACGCGTACTTCGATGGGCGCGCGCAATCTGCGCCGTTGGCTCGAACAGCCTTTGCGTGACCCCAAGGAGATCAACCGCAGGCTGGACGCCGTCCAAGAGCTTGTGACGAGCGCGAAAGTGCGCTCCAATTTGGACGAACTGCTCGCTCTCGTAAAGGACTTGGAGAGGCTTGCGTCCAAGGTTGTCTACGGCAATCCTTCGCCGCGAGACTTTGTTGCGATCGCGGCTTCGCTTGCGCCGCTGCCGCAGATAAAGAGCTTTCTTGCCGAGACGTCCGATCCCTATCTTGCGGAGATAGACGACAACATATTTTTGCTCTCGGAACAGCGAGAGCGCATAGTCGACATGATCGACGAAAATCCGCCTGCGACGACCAAGGACGGCGGATTTGTACGCAAGGGCTTCAACGACGAGCTCGACGGCTATCGCAGCGCCAAGGTCGACGGCAAAAATTGGCTCGCGAAACTCGAATCGGACGAGCGCTCCGAGACGGGGATAAAGACGCTCAAAGTCGGATTCAACAAAGTATTCGGCTATTATATTGAGGTCAGCAAGGGCGCCCTCGACAGAGTGCCGATCAGATATGTGCGCAAGCAGACGCTGACCTCGGGCGAGCGTTTCATCACCGAAGAGCTGAAACATATCGAAGAAAAGATCTTGGGCTCCGAGAGCCGTGCGATCGAGATGGAGCTTGCATTCTATGAACAGCTCAAGCTCGAGATGCTCCAAGCGATCCCGATGCTGCAATCCACAGCGCGCGCGATCGCCGCGCTCGATACGCTGCTGTCCTTTGCCAAGCTCGCCAAAGACAACGACTATTGCAAGCCCGCTATCTCCGACAACATCGAAGTCAGCGACATCAAGGACGGCAGACATCCCGTCGTCGAGGCGATGCTGCCGAGCGGAGCGTTCGTACCCAACGACACCGAGCTCGATTGCGGACAAAACCGCACGATGGTCATCACCGGACCAAATATGGCAGGCAAGAGCACATATATGCGCCAAGTCGCGCTGATCACGCTGATGGCGCACATCGGCAGCTTTGTCCCGGCAAAGAGGGCGCAGATCGCGCTGACGGACCGCATCTTTACACGCATCGGCGCGTCCGACGACGTCGCTTACGGACAGAGCACGTTCATGGTCGAGATGGTCGAAGTCGCGACCATATTGCAGAACGCGACGATCCGCAGTCTGCTCATCCTCGACGAGATAGGCAGAGGGACGTCGACTTTCGACGGACTGTCGATCGCCAAGGCGGTGCTCGAAGCCGTGACCGACAAGATCCGCTGCAAGACGCTTTTCTCGACTCACTACCACGAACTCACGTCGCTCGAAAGCAAGATGCAGGGCGTCAAAAACTACAAAATAGTCGCGTCCGAGCGAGACAACGGCATAATCTTCTTGCACAAGATCATGCGCGGAGGCACCAACAAGAGCTTTGGCATCGAAGTCGCCAAGCTCGCAGGGATACCTCGCGACGTCATCAACCGCGCCAAGCGCATTTCTGCCGAGCTCGAAAAAGAAGCGATCGGCAAGCTCAACGCAAAAGCCGCCGCCAAAGAGCCCGATCTCGTCACCATGATGAACACTAACGGCATACTCGATTCGCTGCGCGGCTGCGACGTCGATTCGATGACGCCGATACAGGCGTGGATGTTTTTGAACGACATCGTCCACAAGGCAAGGGAGGACAACTGATGCCAAGGATAAACGTATTAGACAGCAGCGTCTACAATCTGATCTCGGCAGGAGAGGTCATAGAGCGTCCGGCTTCCGTAGTCAAGGAGCTGTTTGAGAATGCGATCGATTCGGGCGCGGACCGCGTCACCGTGTCGATAGCCGAGGGCGGAATCCGAGAGATCTCCGTCACAGACAACGGCTGCGGCATGGATGAAGAAAACCTCAAAAAGGCGTTCTTGCCGCACGCTACGTCCAAGCTCGCAGTCGCGTCCGATCTCGACAGCATCTCGACTTTGGGATTCCGCGGCGAGGCCCTCGCGTCGATAGCGGCTGTGTCATCTTCCAAGATCGTCAGCCGCGAGAGGGGCAGCGAAAGCGGCAATGTCGTCACTGCCGAAGCAGGCAAGATCTCCGCGGTCGAGCCGTGCGGCGCGCCCGAAGGCACTACTGTGACCGTATCCAATCTCTTCTTCAATACTCCCGTCAGAGCGCGCTTCCTCAAAAAGCCCGCGCAGGAAGAAAAGGCGATCACCGACAAGCTCGTCGCCCTCGTCCTCGCCAATCCCGATCTCGCCGTCACCTACATCGCCGACGGCAAGACGGTGTTCAGCACTTCCGGAGGATTCGAGAACGCCGTCTACACCGTCTATCCCAACGACGTTGCCAACAATTTGATCTGGTTCGACGAGCGCCGCGACGACGGTTATCGCGTCTACGGCTACACCGGCAAGCGCGAGCTCACGCGCCACAACAAGAGTTTGCAGACGATGATAGTCAACGGCAGAACGGTCTCCGACAAGACGATCGAGACCGCCGCAACTCAGGCGTACGGCGGCTCGCTGATGAAGCGCAGCTATCCCGTCTTTGTCATCAACTTGATCTTGCCGTTCGACGACGTGGACGTCAACGTGCATCCGGCAAAGAACGAAGTCAGATTCAGACAGCCCAACAAAGTGTTTTCGGCTGTCTATCGCGCGATAGAAAAGGCGCTTGCGAGCGAGGCGCGCTATTTCGCACTCGACGGCGCACAGCCTATGCAGAGCGCACAAACTCGTCAAGACGAGCCTGCGCCTGCCGCCGACGCTGCTCGCGGAGCGGTCCAAACGCTTTCTTCGAGCGGATCGCAGCCGGCCCCCGACGCAGGCAAAGCTCCGACTTATGCCCCCAAGCCCGAGAGCAAGGACAGCGAAGCATGGCGCAAGGCGGTCGAGAGACAGCGCGAGAGAGTGGAGCAGACGACCATCTTTACGCACAGCCTCTACAAGCCGCAAACCAAAGTCGCCGCGCCGCACGCGTTCACGATGACGAGCGAAAGAAAGAACGAGGAGAGCGAGACTTTCCGCGAGATCGACGATATGCTCGCGCGCGGATACAAGGTGATAGGGCAGATCTTCAACACCTATCTCGTCGTCGAGCAGGGAGACAAGGCATATCTGATCGACCAGCACGCGGTGCACGAACGCATCTTGTACGACGCTTTCAAAAAAGCTATCGACGAGCGCAAGCCGCTCTCTCAGCCTCTGCTCGTACCGTACATCCTCGACTGCGACGCAGCGCAGAGCGAGTTCGTCGCCAAGTATTCGGACAGACTGTCTCGGCTCGGATTCGACATCCAGCCTTTCGGCGCGCAATGCTTCAAGATAAACTCTGTCCCCGAAGTGCTCACGGACATAAACTTGGGCGCTTTCTTCGCAAAATTGTTTGAGGAAAGGGGCAAGATAGACAGCTACAAAAACGGCGACATGATCGACGACGCGATCGCGACTCGCGCTTGCAAGGCGGCGATCAAGGGCGGCGACAAGCTCACAGATTCGCAGATAACTTCGCTGCTCGACGGCATGAAAGACGGCGTTCCTCTCCAATGTCCGCACGGCAGACCGACGACTTTCGCATTCAGCCGCAAGGACTTGGACAAGTTGTTCAAGAGGATAGTTTGATGAAGGCGCTCTTCATCGTCGGCCCGACTGCTTGCGGCAAGTCCGAGCTCGCCGCAAGCTGCGCACGCGCAGCCGGCACCGAGATCATATCTTGCGACAGCATGCAGATCTATCGGCATATGGACATAGGCACAGCCAAGACGACGTCCGCAGACTTGGGCGTTCCCGTGCATATGGTCGACATCGTCGAGCCCGATCGAGAGTACAGCGCGTTCGAATATTCGGTTGCGGCGCTCGATGTTGCGAACAGCCTTTGCGATCGCGGCAAACTCCCTGTTTTTGCCGGAGGTACGGGACTGTATGCTCATTCCGTCATATTTCCGCTGACGTTCGGAGCGGCGAAGGACGACGCCGTGCGCGCCGAGCTCGAAGAAGAATTGAAAGTCAAGGGCGCGCGCGCGATGTGGGAACAGCTCAACGCCGCAGATCCCGACGACGCGGCGAAGATACATCCCAACAACACCAAGCGACTAATCCGCGCGCTTGAGATCTTGCGGACGACGGGCGGCGCAAAACCCAAGGGGCAGAGCGCAACACCGCGCTTTGCAGTCAAGATGCTCTTTCTCGATCCGCCGCGCGACGCACTGCGCAAAGCCATCGACGCGCGCGTGGAAAAGATGTTCGATCTCGGACTTGAACGCGAAGTGCGTCGGCTCGTCGACGAGCTCAAACTCGACTTTTCGATGCAGAGCATGCAGGCGATAGGCTATCGCGAATTTGCGCCGTATTTTCGCAACGAGATCGGGCTTTCGGAGTTGAAGGACCAAATAAAGACAGACACACGCCGCTATGCCAAGAGGCAAGAGACTTGGTTCGGGCGCTATCCGTTTGCGCTCAAAGTCGATCCGTTCTCGACGGACATTGCGAGCCTGACGGATATGGCTCTTGACGACAGCGGATATTTTTTCGGAGATCGATATGCAGCTGAGACAAAATGATAAAGAATTTGAATTTGTCGCAAAGGCGGAAAAGGCTATAGCCGCCGACCTCGCGAGAGTGGATGAGATAGCTCTCCAAAACCAAGCTAAAGTGCTGGACGCTTTCCATGCCCACAACGTCGGACAGCGTCACTTTGCGCAGACCAACGGCTACGGCTATGACGACATCGGCAGAGACACGCTCGCGGCGGTATTCGCCGACGCTTTCGGCGCGGAGAGCGCAGTCGTCTCGCCGCAGATAGTCTCGGGAACTCATGCGTTGACGGCGGCGCTGTTCGGGCTATTGCGTCCCGGGGACGTGCTTTTGTCCGTCAGCGGCGAACCGTATGACACGCTCAAAGAGGCGATCGTCGGCAAGGATATCGGCTCGCTTGCCGATCTCGGCGTCGTCTATCGCAGCGTCGCGCTCAAAGACGGCGACTTTGACGTCCAAGCGATAAAAGAGGAGTTCAAACAGAGGATAAAAGTTGTCTTTGTCGGCAGATCGCGCGGCTACGAATGGCGCGACGCTCTCTCGATCGAGCAGATCGAGCGGCTGTGCAAACTCGTCAAGTCGCTGCAAGACGACGTCATCGTCATGTGCGACAACTGCTACGGCGAGTTCGTCGACACGCTCGAGCCTGTCCAAGTCGGCGCCGACATCATGGCAGGATCGTTGATCAAAAATCCGGGAGGCGGCATTGCGCCCACAGGCGGTTATATCTGCGGCAAAAAAGAGTTAGTACGCCAGGCGACTTTCCGTCTCACTTCGCCGTCGATAGGCTGCGAAGTCGGCTCGTACGCCTATGGCTATCGCGAGTTCTATCAGGGATTTTTCCTTGCGCCGCACGTCACCGCGCAGGCGATCAAGACGAGCATGCTCTTTGGCGCGGCATTCGATATGCTCGGCTATCAGACGATGCCGAGGACGGGCGCCGTTTGCCGCGACATCATCAGATCCATCAAGTTCAATACCGAAGACGAGCTGACGGCATTCGTCAGAGCGATCCAAAGCGCGTCGCCCGTCGACGGCAATGTCACGCCTTTCGCATGGGATATGCCCGGATACGAAGATCAAGTCATCATGGCGGCAGGGACTTTTGTCGCGGGCGCGTCGATAGAGCTGTCGGCAGATTCGCCTATACGCAAGCCATACATCGCTTATTTGCAGGGCGGCTTGACCTATGAACACCGCAAGATCGCGCTTGCGAATTGCTTGAAAACTTTGAATTTGATCCACTGAATTGAGATCTTTTGCTTGAAGAAAAGCCGCACAGAGCGGCTTTTCAATGTTTTATATTGATTTGCGGTTCAAACTTCTTCGTCTGTCGCTTCGATCAAAAAGCTGCCCGGACGGAAACCGTCGTTGCACGAGATCATCGCGGATCGCGGATCTTTCATCCATCCGTCATAAAGACCGCTGCCGCCGCTCGACAGAGCGAGAACGAACGGGGAGAGCGTATCCCACGCGCTTTGACAAAAGCCTTGCGGCTTGTGCCAACCTTCGGCGAAAAAGACTTGTCCTTCGCGCATATCGCAGGCATGCTCGATCGGATTTTCGTATTTCGCGATCAAGTCGTCATATCTCGCGACTCTGACGACCGTTATCTTGCAGCGTTTCATGTCAGCGCGCGAGGGTGTTGCGCATCAATCCGACCGCGATGCCCAAGATGCGGAACTCGGTGCCTTCGGGCACGATGATGTCTTCCATCGAGCTGTTTTCGGGGTGGAGCACGATCTCGTTGCCGCGCTTGAAGAAGCGCTTGAGCGTCACTTCGCCGTTGTTGATCTGAGCGGCGACGATGTCGCCTTCATTGGCTGTCGGAGTGGATCTGATTAAGACCACGTCTCCATTCATAATGCCGATCTCGCGCATACTTTCGCCCTTGACGGTCAAGCAGAAATTGTCGCCGACAAGGTGAAAGAAGTCGGACGGGAAGTGCAGCTTCACGTCATTTTCCACGGCGGCGAGCAAGGGCTGACCTGCGGCTATGTTGCCGAGCATGGGTACGGACTCGAAGTCGGAAAATTCTTCTTCGTCTTCGACCAAATAGATAGTGCGATTCTTGGAATATTCGCGTCTTATCTTGCCTTCGGCGCGCAATCTCTCGAGATAGTTTTGCACCGAGGCGGTGGACTTGAAGCCCAGAGCCGCGCAGATCTCGCGCACGCTGGGCGAATAGTTCTTCTCTTTGACGAACTTCTTGATGAACTCCAAAGTCCTATCCAGATTTTGTTGCATTTTTGCCGATGCCATGATCCTTACTCCTTACAATGTCATTTTAGCACATATGTTCACTTTTTGCAACCTCTTTTTTGTTTTTCCAAAAATTAGTTTCGAGCGCGCGATTTTGGCGGCAAATATTATAATATTGATAAAAGATCGTCACGGATGCTTGACAAGAATGCTTCCAAAAATGCACGCCGCTTTCATAGATCTTGCTACGCTCTCGCTATGTCCGTTGCTCGCGCAACGATCGCACGCTTGGCGCAAAGCGCAAGCCGGCTGCAAAATGTTTAACGCACCAAAACAAAATAAAAAATGCGTCATACATGCTTGACAATTCGATCGACAGATCGCGCACAACAAAAAGTCCGTTATGCATACTTGACGCAATATTGAAAAATATGTCATTCAAACTTGACAAAGATGTCAAATGATCTCGCCGATGAAAAAGAGCATCATGTTAACTGCCGAAGCATTGCAAAGACTGTCACACAAGCTTGACAAAGCTGTCGATGGATCACGCTGATCGCGTAACGCATGCTTGGCGCAATTTGAAAATATGTCACAAAAGCTTGACAGTCTAACGACGTCAATGCCGGATCAAATCAAATATATGAGAATACCGAAAAACAAAAAGTCCGTCACAGACGCTTAACAGACTTTTGCTTTGCAAGTCATTGCTCGTCCCTGGGTTCTCGCAAGACAACTTTGCGCGCCGCGTCGCGCTTTATGTCGTCGCTGATCGCGGCATAATGCTTTTTGGTCGTGTTTATGTCTTTGTGGCCGAGCACCTCGGCGACGACATAGATGTCGCCCGTCTCGCGATACAGCTCGGTGCCGTAGGTGCTGCGCAGCTTGTGCGGAGTTATCTTTTTTAGGGGAGTGACGATCTGCGCGTACTTCTTTACCAACAATTCGACGCTGCGCACGGACATTCTCTTTTTTTGGATGGACACAAACAGCGCCGGTTCGTTGTCCAGGCTCTCGTCCTGCGAGCGCTCGTCGAGATAGGCAAGCAATGCGCTCGCGACTTCGTCCGAAAAATACAAGATCGTCTGCGAGCCGCCTTTGCGCGTGATCTTGAAGCCGTTGACATTGAAGTCGAGATCGTCTACGTCGATGCCGACGAGCTCGCTGATACGGATCCCGGTGCCGAGAAACAGCGTCATGATAGCGAGATCGCGCAGGCGCGTCTTTTGATGAAATGCCGCTTGGCGCGAGCCAAGTCCTTCGCCGCTGTCCACGCTGTCCAAAAGTCGCGAGACCTCGTCGACTTCGAGCCTGATGATCGGTTTTTCGTGCAATTTGGGCGTCAGCACCTTGGACGCAGGATCCGAATCTATCGCGTCTTTGTTGTAGAAATATTTGAAGAAAGACTTGATCGTAGACAGTTTGCGCGCCTTTGTCTTGACGGTGTTGGAATAGTTGGCGCCCTCGAATTTGTAATAATTCAGATATTCGAGGAAGGCTTCGATCTGCGAAGTCGTGACCTCATCGAGTTGCTTTATCCCGAAAGTCTTGGAGTCAAAGCTCTCGAATTCGCGCGTTTCCGAAAAGAGATAATAGAAAAATATCCGCAGATCGTAGGCGTATTCCAGCCTTGTAAGCGGCGTCGTGCGGTTTTCGATCCCGATGAAAAACTCGTCGCAAAAAGACGGAAGATCGCGTCTGACTTCGCGCAATTTCAACGTATTGTCTATGTTTCTTTGCTCAAAATAATCGACTTTTTTCATACCTCAATGATAGCACCAAATCGTGGATTTTTCAAGCGTAAACAGTATTTTGCGAAAAGATTGACGCGATTTTTGATCGAAATCCGTCAAATTTTGCCGATTATTGCCGCCGTCAACGGCATATCGGAGAGATCGATCAAACTAAATTGAACATATATTCGCGCAAAACTATGCAAAAATCATGATCTTATCTCACATAACACAATCATCGAGATATTCGTTTTCCTGTCGCAAAGTGAACAAAGATTCGCTGTTTTACAAACACGGAATGTCCGAGTTCGTGCGTATATTCGCAAACCTCGGATCGACAGTCTGCGCTTCAAAATTGTACAATTCGGCGTCGAAGTTGCGGCAAACGAACAAAGATTCGCTGTTTTACAAACACGGAATGTCCGAGTCCGTGCGTATATTTGCAAACCTCGGATCGACTTACTGCATTTCAAAATTGTACAGTTTGTCGTCGAAATTGCGGCAAACGAACAAAGATTCACCGTTTTACAAACACGGAAAAGGGCGGTATGAGAATGTTTGATATGAGAACATTCAAGTAGCATGGCAGATTGCCTTGCCGGGATAGCAGACAAAAGCGCGCGAAACGCAAAAACGATCGAGCGAAAATAGGATGAAAGTTTCGGCAAAGTCGATAGATCGGAGATACGACGGCGCAAATCTAAACAAGGAAATCTTCAAGCAAAAGCCGCAAATGCGATCAACAAGCAAATTGTAGGCAAAGACGCATGTATCTCAAATTAGACTAACTCCGCAAACGAATGCAAACGATCTGAGTCGCTGCGACAATTCCATTTGGCAAGAAATCAAATGTGCAAAGATCGCAAAGAAAGAATGAAGATCAAATAGGCATGCAGATCGTGTAACAGGATGTATCGAGCATGCAAAATCGGTTATAATTAGTAAACGAAAAAAGCTCGTCGACGGAATGACGATCGGCTCGCAGAGGAAAATGAGACTTGATCGACGCAAAAAGATCGAGAGACCAAGATTGCGGATGACGACAAAATAATAAAATTTCGCGACGAAGCAAGCGAAGCGACCGCGAATACATCATGCGAATTAAAAGCTCGTCAAACGCGTGTGCAACATCCGAGATCGAATTTCTACGATTTTGTGATCGAGAACCGAAAAATCGAGCGGATAAAATCAAATTTCAAAGCCTCGCATAGTCTGTGTGCGAAACCGACTCAAAGTCTTTGATCGCGATCGGAACGTTGGCAGGACTCAGAGTCAAAATTCCGAAAATCGACAAAATTATTTTGAAAATTCAACTAATTTGAAATTATTTGCCCCTATCTTTTCGCAAAGGTATTGTTTTGCGAATAGATTGATAAGGGCGCAAATACGTCCCCACTCCGAAATTTTGCCAAAATTTTTTCTCAAAAACGACAAGATCGGCGGCTCTCAAGTGAGCAAATAAACTCGTAACGGAACACGACACGATCAAGTTATAAAATACTCGAACGCGGCCCGTTATACTTAGATCGACGACAAATCTTGTTGTCGGATACTCTTGTTGCAAATGTCTTCCCGTCACTACCCCGTCAACAGCCGTAAAATAATTCGCTGACTATTTGGTTGAGAGTTGCGCCCCCTCGATCAATTCTTTTTTGTACATTATCGTAAGATTGTTGCTATTTCTTTACTATAAAAGCCTAACATCTTGGCGAGAAAGTGAAGATCGTGATCGGTCCGCAATTACGTATGCACTGTCAATTGACTATCCGTCAAAAGCCGTAAAATAATTCGATGACTATTTATTGAGAGTTGCGCTCCCCTCGATCAATTCATTTTACATTATCGGAACATTGTAGATATTACGTTACTGCGATATACGCCAAACAACTTGGCGACGAAGAAAGCGTTTCACTGCTATGAAGATCGTGAGTCAGTCTGCAATTTTGTATGCGCTATCGATAGACCTATTTCGACGCCGCATCGTCATTATGTCGATCAGCCGTCACGCATATCTATCTCTTGGCATTGGCGACCCATGCGGCGATCGACGATCAATGTCTGTGCGCTTGCTATGTTAGTCAAATTTTTCAAAACACGAAAATAGCCAATATGCGGCTTAAATTTGCAAAATTGTTCTAATATTTACACTAATCGATAACAATCTTTGACAATTTTTGAAAGAATTGTTCTGATTTTTTGCTCCGATAATTGACGTATTCGTCAAAGTGTTGTATCATAGATACAAGGAGAAAACATGGACGCATCCAACGTAAACATAGATCTCATCCGTTCCCATGTGGACACCATCATCCTCAGATCGCTTTGCGACGAGGACAAGTACGGCTATGAGATCCTCAACGAGATCAAGGAAAAAAGCAAAGGACTGTATATGCTCAAACAGCCCACGCTTTACAGCTGCCTGAAACGTCTCGAAAAACTTGGCTATGTCCGCTCTTATAAAGGCGATGTGTCCAACGGCGCGCAAAGAGTCTACTACTCTCTCCAGCCCGAAGGCAGAGCCTTCCTCGAAAACGATCAACAGCAATGGGAGTTCAGCCGTACGATCATCAACAACCTTCTCTCCGACAAAGAATTCGATCCTGCCGATCTTCCGCCTTTTGATCCGAGCGCATATAGGCCGATGACCAAGCGCCAGCGCAATCCTCAATCGTATGCGGAATATATGGCGTCCGTAATGGGCGTTGACGCCGAATCGGAGCCTGAATCGCAACAGGAACAAGAGCCGCCCTGTCCGCAAGAAGAGCCTGCCGCCGAGTCTTTGATGGTCGACGAGCAGCCTGCTCCCGCGCCTCAAAGAGAGCCGGAGCCTGCGCCTCAACCGCGTCGTCAGCCCGAGCCCGAGCCCGAACCGGAGCGCGCGCCGGTCCAAAGCTATTATGACGAGCCGAGAGAGCCTGCTCCCGAGGACAGGATCAACTATATCTATTCTTTTGACAGCATTTACGGCGAGCCGCAGCATGACATCAAATCGTATGCCGCGAGGTCGGACAGCGACGCCGCCGCCGGCAGCGCCGACGAATACGGCTTTGTGTCGCTCAACGAGCTTCGCTCGCGCTATGCGGCACAGGGCTACACCATTCGTCCGTACGTCAAAAAGGATACGAGCGAATTCTACATCAATCAATACTATTATTCCAACAAGTTGCTGCGCGACTGCTCGCTGATCACGTTCATCGTCTATGCGGTCGAAGTGCTGATCGCCTATTTTGCGACATTCCGCATGACGACTCCGTCGACGTCGATCGGCTATCTGTTCCTCTTCCTCGGCATAGGACTTCTCTTCCCGATCTTTGGCGCGGTCAACTATTTTGTCGATCCGACCAAGCGGATAAAGGCGAAGTTCAGTCTAAGGTCGTCGTTGATCAACTCGCTGATCTTTATCCTCAACGCATTCATATTGATAATCTGTTTGGGATTCTTCTGTTTCGGCGCGCAGATGAACGATCCGATCACATCGGTCAAGCCTATCATCATTCCCGTGTTGTTCTTGCTTGACATCCCGATCGCGCTGTTCATCTATTATGCGCTCTACAAGACAAAGCACTACCATGTAGGATAAACGACCGCCGCAAGGCGGTTTTTTATTGTCCGTCGCGCGGATATTTCGGCGCCCTATCCGTCACGAGCTGTCTGCCGTGCGCGTCTGCGCGAACGATCTCCTCTTTCAGCTGATCGTCTCTGAGCGGCGCTTTGCGTACGGGGCTTGCGCTTTTGTGCTTTTTCTTGTCGATCAACTTTTGAATCGCTCTGTTTGCCGCATTGCCGAGCGCGTCGCCGTATTTGTACAGTACGGCGAAGATAGCGATCGTCACTACGGCAATAGCGATCCAGACCGCCGCGCCCGCCGCATTCGCAGGGATGGACACCGCGCCCTTGTATACTCCCGCTATCCACAGCATGCCGATGGGGCGAGTGACGATCATCATCACGAGGAATGAACGATATGACATCGTGCCGAGTCCTGCGATTATGCACAGCAGATCGTCGGGAAAGAACGGAAGCAAAAACATTGCATACAACAGCACCGCGTCTTTGCCTTTGAGCAGATTGCGATATTTTGCGACCGATCTCGCGCCGCACAGCCATACGGCGAGTTTGACGCCGAATGTGCGCCCGAGCGCAAAAGCGACCATTGAGCCGGCTATTATCGCGGCCGACGAATACAGCACAGTCTTGGTCACGCCGAAGACTGCTATGCCGGCGATAGTCGTCAACGTCGCAGGTAGAGGCAGAACGGTGACTTGGGCGAATTGCACCGCAAGGTAGATCAGTACCGCATAGGAATCGTATTTGCGGATGAGTTCGAGGAAGGAATCGGGATCTTCGAAATAGACGAACAAGTCGCACTCTATCGCAACGATATAGCCGATCGCTACGCAGAGCGCAAAGAATGAGCCGATGAACGCAAATTTTGCGGCGGTGTCCGAATTGAAAAACGCGCCGAACGCCGCGAGCGCAAGCACGATCGCGACGACCGTCCATCCGATCGTCGTGTGCCACTCGTCCGCTCCGAGCGCTCCGAGCTTAACTACGCAAGCGGCGCAGGCGGCGCAGACTGCGGCTGTTCCGAAAAATGCAAACGCTCTCCACGATCTCGTCATGATGCACCCGAGATATAGTATATGACGATCGCGCACAAAATAATTGCAAAAAAAACCGCCGCAAACGCGGCGGCTGCCTTTATTCCGTTGGTTCTGCCTTTATCCGAGCTATCTCGCCTGTCGCCAATTTGTCACAGCGATTGTTGTAGGCGTTGTCGGCATGGCCTTTGACTTTTACGAATTTTACGGAGTGTCTGTTGACTTCGATCAAGAGCATCTTCCACAAGTCGGCATTTTTTACGGGCGTCTTTCTGTCTTTGAGCTTCCAATCTGCGGCTTGCCACTCCCCGATCCAATTTTCGATGAAGGCGTTGCAGACATACGCGGAATCGGAGTAGACGGTGACTTCGCAGGGCTGATTGAGCTGTTGAAGAGCTTGAATGACGGCAAAGAGCTCCATGCGGTTGTTGGTCGTATCGCGATTGTAGCCGCTGATCTCCTTTTCGACGCCGTTGTAGATCAACACGGCAGCCCAGCCGCCGACGCCGGGATTGCCAGAGCATGCGCCGTCTGTGTAGATGTCGACTTTCTTCATCATCCCTTCCCCAATTCTTCGCTGCGCTTTTTGCAAGCGGTCATTCCGTCGATGACGATCTTGTCCACTTCGCGCTCGCGGAAAGTGTCTATCGCCTGTATCGTCGTGCCGCCCTTGGAACAGACGTTGGAGATCAGCGTGTCGAGATCGTCGTCCGACTTTTCGGCAAGCTTGGCTGCGCCTGCAACGGTCGCTATCGCAAGCTCCTTGGCGACTTTGCGATCGAGCCCGTTGAGTACGCCGCCGTCCGTCATCGCCTTGATGAAATAGAATACATAGGCAGGGCCGCTGCCGCTGACGCAAGTCACTGCGTCAAAGTCGCTCTCGGGGACATAGACCGTCGAGCCTACCGACTGAAACATCTTGCGGCAAAACGCGTTGGCTTGGCTCGAGCAATTGTTCTCGGCGATCGCCGTGGCGCCCATGCCGACCTTTGACGGAGTGTTGGGCATGACTCTGATCACGCTGCCGCATATCCCGAGCGCGCTCGCGACCGATTCGGACGTGATCCCCGCCATAATGCTGATGACGCCTGCGCTTTGCACGGGGCGCAATGACGAGGCGATGCTCTTGAAGACCTGCGGCTTGACCGCCAGCACGACATATTCGCTGTTGGCGGTGACGTAGGAGTTGTCGCTCGTGCAGAATACGCCGTCAACGGCGCTCTTGCCGCTTGTGTTGGACATGACGATGTCGCTAGCCGCGAGCATGCCGGATGACAAAACTCCGCCGACAATAGCCTTGGCCATGTTGCCGGAACCTACAAAACCCAATTTATACTTGTATGCGTTCATGATTACCTCGCAAAAATTGTATCATAATCAGGGCTTGTCCGCAAGCGTTCGCAGGCAAGGCGCAATAAAAACAAAATAAAGCATGGATGAGTCGCCGGAAAAGACGCGATTCGTAAGGAGCGAGCGCAGCGAGTGACGGAATAGCGACAAACCGCGAGAGCGTTTGGCGCGTCAGACGCAACTTTGCGGAGCAAAACTTGCATATGTCGAATCGCGTCTCCCCTGCCAAAAG